>NZ_JAMOLN010000030.1 GCF_024448165.1 Streptomyces longispororuber | reverse complement strand
CGTTCGGTGGTCCGGCGGTCCCGGCTCACCGGCCCGCCCCCGCGCCGACCAGCAGTTCCGCCTCGCCCTCCCGGCGCCGCAGCTCCCGCAGCGGCCCGTCCACGGCGGCCAGCTCGGCGTACGCACCGCGCTGCACGACCCGCCCGCCGTCGAGCACGATCACCTCGTCCACGGCGTCCAGACCGGCGAGCCGGTGCGTGATCAGCACCGTCGTCCGCCCCTCGGTCGCGTCCAGCAGGTCCGCGGTGAGCGCGTCCGCCGTCTCCAGGTCGAGGTGCTCGGCGGGCTCGTCGAGCACCAGGACGGGGAAGTCCGCGAGCAGCGCACGGGCCAGCGCCAGCCGCTGCCGCTGCCCGCCGGACAGCCGCGCGGCGTGCTCGCCCACCAGGGTGTCGAGGCCGTCGGGCAGCGCGTCCGCCCACTCCAGGAGCCGGACGCGGCCGAGTGCGGCCCGCAGCTCGTCCTCGCCCGCGTCCTTCTTGGCGAGCAGCAGGTTCTCCCGGACCGTGCTGTCGAAGAGGTGGGCGTCCTGGGCGCACAGCCCGACCGTGCGCCGGACGTCGTCGCCGTCGAGGGAGGCCGCGTCGACGCCGCCGAGCGTGTACGTGCCGGTGTCCGCGTCGAGGAAGCGCAGCAGCACCTGGGCGAGGGTGGTCTTGCCGGAGCCCGACGGGCCGACCACGGCGACCCGGCGGCCGCGCTCCAGGGTCAGGTCGACGCCGGTGAGCGCGTCCCGGGCCTGACCCTCGTACCGGGCGACGAGGTCGCGCACGACGAGCGGGAAGGGGTCCTGCGGCGCCTGTGCGGGGCTCTCGGGCTCCCGTACGGGTTCGGGGGCGTCCAGCACCTCGTAGACGCGCTCGGCGCTCTTGTGGACGCGCTGCCGGTACTGCACCGCGAGCGGGAGGCCGAGCACCGCCTCGAAGGCGGCGAGCGGGGTCAGCACGACGACCGCCATCGCCACCCCGTCCAGCTGACCCGCGCGCACGCCCTGGATGCCGGCGAGCGCGGCGCCCGCCACGGTCAGGCCGGTGATCAGCGCGGTGAGTCCGTCGCCGAGCGCGGTCGCGGTGGCGGTGCGCGAGGCGATCCGGGTCAGCACCGAGTCGGCCTCCCCGGCCTCCTTCAGGCGGCGCGGCAGGGCACCGGCGACGGTCAGTTCCGCGGTGCCGGTGAGCAGTTCGGCCGCCCGGGTGGCGAGCACCCCGCGCGCCGGGGCGAGCCGGCGCTCGGCGCGGCGGGACACCGCCCCGGACAGCAGCGGCACCCCGATCCCGGCGAGCAGCAGTCCGGCCGCGAGCACGGCACCGGCCGCGGGCAGCAGCCACGCGGTGAACGCCACCGATCCCGCGCCCACGAGCGCCGCGACCGACGCGGGCAGCAGCCAGCGCAGCCAGTAGTCCTGCAGGGCGTCCACGTCGGCGACGAGCCGGGACAGCAGGTCGCCGCGCCGCGTCGTGCGCAGCCCCGCGGGCGCGAGCCGCTCCAGGCGCCGGTAGACGGCGACCCGGGTGTCGGCCAGCATCCGCAGCACGGCGTCGTGCGAGACGAGCCGCTCCGCGTACCGGAAGCAGGCCCGGCCGATGCCGAACGCGCGCGTGGCCGTGACCGCGACCATCAGGTAGAGCACCGGCGGCTGCTCGGAGGCCCGCGAGATCAGCCAGCCGCTGGTCGCCATGAGACCGACGGAGCTGCCGAGCGCGAGCGCCCCGAGCAGCAGCGCGAGCGCGAGCCGGGAGCGGCGCGGGCGGGCCGCGGCGCGCAGCCGGGCGAGGACGTGTCCCCGGTTCCGCGGTGCGTCCTGCGGTCCGTCCTGGGTCGTGCCGTGGACGGCATCGGGGGAGCCGGCCGCCATCTGCCCGGCCACGCGCGCGTGGTCGCCAGTGCGCGCCCGGGAAGGCTCTCCCGCGCCGGCCGGCTCCAGCCGCACGACGCGGTCCGCCACGGCCAGCAGCGCCGGCCGGTGCACGACGAGCAGCACAGTCCGCCCCACGGCGAGCCTGCGCACGGCCTCGACGATGCCCGCCTCGGTCTCGCCGTCGAGCGCGGCGGTCGGCTCGTCGAGCAGCACGACGGGCCGGTCGGCGAGGAACGCCCGGGCCAGCGCGAGGCGTTGGCGCTGCCCGGCCGAGAGCCCGGCACCGTCCTCGCCCAGAGCCGTCCGCGCCCCATCCGGCAGCGCGTCGACGAAGTCCAGGGCCCCGGCCTCCCGCAGCGCGGCCCGCACGGCCGCGTCGTCGGCGTCCGGCCGGGCCAGCCGCACGTTGTCCGCGATCGACCCGGCGTACAGCTGCGGCCGCTGCGGAACCCACGCCACGCGCGCGTGCCACGCCTCCCGCGACACGTCCGCGAGGTCCGCGCCACCGACGAGGACCCGCCCGGCAGTGGGCCGGACGAATCCCAACAGGGCGCTCAGGAGCGTCGACTTGCCCGCACCGCTGGGTCCGACCAGGGCGACGGTCTCTCCTTCGGTGACCTCGAAGGAGACCTCCGAAAGGGCGTCGTCGTCGCGCCCCTCGTAGCGGACGGAGACGCCGTCGAACGCGATGCCGCCGGCCGGCGGGACCTCCCCCGTACCGGACTCGGGAAGCGGCGTCTCCAGGACGGCGAAGATCTCCTCCGCCGCCGCGAGCCCCTCGGCTGCCGCGTGGTACTGCGCACCGACCTGCCGCAGCGGCAGGTACGCCTCGGGTGCGAGGACCAGGATGACCAGCCCCACGTAGAGGTCCATCTCGCCGTGCACGAGCCGCATGCCGATGGTGACGGCGACGAGCGCGACCGACAGGGTGGCCAGCAGCTCCAGGGCGAACGACGAGAGGAAGGCGATCCGCAGCGTGCGGACCGTCGCCCGGCGGTACTCGCCGGTGATCTTGCGGATGGACTCGGCCTGCGCCTTGGCGCGGCCGAACACCTTCAGGGTCGGCAGGCCCGCGACCACGTCCAGGAAGTGCCCCGAGAGCCGGGACAGCAGCCGCCACTGACGGTCCATCCGGGACTGGGTGGCCCAGCCGATGAGGATCATGAAGATCGGGATGAGGGGCAGCGTGCCGACGATGATCGCCGCCGACACCCAGTCCTCGGTGACGACGCGGGCGAGCACCGCCACCGGGACCACCACCGCGAGCCCCAGCTGCGGCAGATAGCGCGAGAAGTAGTCGTCCAGCGCGTCCACACCGCGCGTCGCGAGCGCGACCAGCGAGCCGGTCCGCTGACCGCTCGACCAGCCCGGCCCGAGCTGCGCCGCCCGCTCCAGGAGCCGCCCGCGCAGCTCCGACTTGACTGCCGCGCTCGCCCGGTGCGCGGCCAGCTCGGTCAGCCAGGACACGAGCCCACGCCCGGCCGCCACCACCGCGAGCAGCAGGAGCGGCGTGGTCAGCCGCCCCACGTCGAAACCGTGCTGGAAGGCACCCACCACCACCTCGGCGATGAGCATCGCCTGGGCGATGACCAGGCCCGCCCCGGCGGCGCCGAGGACGACCACCGCGATCAGGAAGAGACGGGTGGCCCGGGCGTACCGGAGCAGACGCTGGTCGATCGGTTTCACGTGAAACACACCCTCACATCAGGTGGGTCGAGCCAAGGGACTCAGTGCGCGGCGTCGGCGATGTGCTTGGTGCCGATCCGCTTGCGGAACACCCAGTAGGTCCACGACTGGTAGAGCAGCACGAGGGGCGTGGCAATACCCGCGCACCAGGTCATGATCTTCAGGGTGTAGGGGCTCGACGAGGCGTTGGAGACCGTCAGGCTCCAGTCCGGGTTGAGCGACGAGGGCATGACGTCCGGGAACAGCGACAGGAAGAGCATCGCGACGGCCGCCGCGATCGTGATGCCGGACAGCGCGAACGACCAGCCCTCGCGGCCCACCTTGATGGCGCCGATCGCCCCGACGAGCGCGACCGCGGCCACGATCATCGCGATGAGCGACCACTGGTCCCCGTTGTCGGCCTGGGTCCAGATCAGGAAGGCGAGCGCGAGGACAGCGGCCACCAGGCCGAGCCCGAACGCCAGCTTCCGTGCCCGCATCCGGATGTCGCCCACCGTCTTGAGCGAGGCGAACACCGCGCCGTGGAAGGTGAACAGCGTCAGGGTGACCAGGCCGCCGAGGATCGCGTACGGGTTGAGCAGGTCCCAGACGTTGCCGACGTACTCGAAGTCCTTGTCGATCTTCACGCCGCGCACGATGTTGGCGAAGGCCACACCCCACAGGAACGCCGGGACCAAGGAGGTCCAGAAGATCGCGCGCTCCCAGTTGGTCTGCCACTTCTCCTCCGGCCGCTTCGCCCGGTACTCGAAGGCGACGCCCCGGACGATGAGGCAGACCAGGATGACCAGCAGCGGCAGGTAGAAGCCGGAGAAGAGGGTCGCGTACCACTCGGGGAAGGCGGCGAAGGTCGCGCCGCCGGCCGTCAGCAGCCAGACCTCGTTGCCGTCCCAGACCGGACCGATCGTGTTGATCAGGACGCGCTTCTCGGTGCGGTCACGCGCCAGCAGTTTGGTGAGGATGCCGACCCCGAAGTCGAAGCCCTCCAGGAAGAAGTAGCCGATCCAGAGGACCGCGATGAGTACGAACCAGACGTCGTGAAGTTCCATGACCTGTGCGCTCCCTTCGCCTAGTACGAGAAGGCCATCGGCTTGTCGGCGTCACGGTCTCCGCCGATCTTGGTGGGCGGGTTGAGATCGTCCTCGGTCAGTTCGGGCGGTCCGGCCTTGATGTACTTCACGAGCAGCTTGACCTCGATCACGGCGAGCACCGCGTACAGGAGGGTGAAGACGGTCATCGAGGTGAGGACCTCGGCCTGCGAGACACCGGGGGAGACCGCGTCGCGGGTCTGCAGGACGCCGTAGACGACCCAGGGCTGACGGCCCATCTCGGTGAAGATCCAGCCCCACGAGTTGGCGATCAGCGGGAACCCGAGGGTCCACAGGGCCGCGAGCCAGTAGAGCTTGGTGAACTTGGGGCTGAGCGCCTTGTTCTTGAACAGCACCAGGTTCGGCACTTCGTCGTCACCCACCCTCAAGTGCTGGGGCAGCATGAACTTCTTGCGGGTGAGCCAGAGTCCGACGATCCCGAGGGCGAAGGACGCCATCCCGAAGCCGATCATCCAGCGGAACGCCCAGAAGGTGACGGGGATGATGGGCCGGTAGTCGCCGGGCCCGTACTTCTCCTGCTCGGCCTTGTTGGTGTCGTTGATGCCGGGGACGTACGAGTTGAAGTTGTCGTCGGCGAGGAAGGACAGTATCCCGGGGATGGACAGCTCGACCGTGTTGTGGCCCTTGCTGACGTCGCCGTAGGCGAACACCGAGAAGGGCGCCGAGTTCTGACCGTCCCACAGGGCCTCGGCGGCAGCCATCTTCATCGGCTGCTGCTTGAACATGACCTTGCCGAGCAGGTCGCCGCTGACCGCCGTGAGGAGACCGGCGACGACGACGGTGACCAGGCCGAGCCGCAGCGAGGTCTTCATCACGCCGATGTGCTTCTTGCGGGCCAGGTGGAAGGCCGCGATGCCGACCATGAACGCGCCGCCCGTGAGGAACGAGGCGGTCAGCGTGTGGAACGCCTGGGTGAGCGCCGTGTTCTGGGTCAGTACGTGCCAGAAGTCGGTGAGCTCGGCCCGGCCGTTGGCCTCGTTGTACTTGTAGCCGACCGGGTGCTGCATCCAGGAGTTGGCCGCGAGGATGAAGTACGCGGACAGGACCGTGCCGATCGACACCATCCAGATGCAGGCCAGGTGGATCTTCTTCGGCAGCTTGTCCCAGCCGAAGATCCACAGTCCGATGAAGGTGGACTCGAAGAAGAAGGCGATCAGCGCTTCGAAGGCCAGCGGCGCCCCGAAGATGTCACCGACGAAGCGGGAGTAGTCCGACCAGTTCATGCCGAACTGGAACTCCTGCACGATGCCGGTGACGACACCCATCGCGATATTGATCAGGAAGAGCTTTCCCCAGAACTTGGTGGCCCTGAGGTACTTCTCCTTCTCCGTCCGGACCCAGGCGGTCTGCAGCCCGGCGACGAGTGCCGCGAGCGAGATCGTCAGGGGAACGAACAGGAAGTGGTAGACGGTCGTGATGCCGAACTGCCATCGCGCCAGGGTCTCCGGCGCCAGAGCCAGGTCCACTGCGTCTCTCCTTACATCGCTGTGGGCACAGCGGCAGTTTGCCCCTTTAATCCCACAAATCCCGGGAGGAACCGGGACACGCTTGTGAACGCGTTCACATTCACAAGCATTATGTCGTACTGGCTGTCGGCATCCGAAGGGGGGTCCCCTTACTGCGAGGAACACCACACGGCCCCGGGGGCGCCGCCCCGGCACGTGCGAACGGCCGGCCCGCCGGGGTCACCCCCGCCGAACCGGCCGCCACCAGAAGCGATCCGCAGCCTGCCGGCTCAGAGCTCCTTGCGGAACGCCTCCGCCGCCTGCAGGAAGATGTCGTTGGCCTCGGTCTCGCCGATCGTGGCCCGCATCCCCTCGCCCGCGAACGGCCGCACGACCACACCGGCCTGCTCGCACGCCGCCGCGAAGTCCATGGTCTTCTCCCCCAGCCGCAGCCACACGAAGTTGGCCTGCGTCTCGGGCACGGTCCAGCCCTGCGCCCGCAGCGCGTCGACGACCCGGGTGCGCTCGCCCACCAACGAGCCGACGCGGCCCAGCAGTTCGTCCTCCGCGCGCAGCGAGGCGACCGCCGCGTCCTGCGCGAGCTGGCTCACGCCGAAGGGGACCGCCGTCTTGCGCAGCGCGGCCGCCACGGGCTCGTGGGCGATGGCGAAGCCCACCCGCAGCCCCGCGAGGCCGTACGCCTTCGAGAAGGTCCGCAGCACCGCCACGTTCGGCCGGTCCCGGTAGATCTCCACGCCGTCCGGCACCTCGGCGTCGCGGATGAACTCCCGGTACGCCTCGTCGAGCACGACCAGCACGTCCGAGGGCACCCGGTCGAGGAACCGCTCCAGCTCGGCCCGGCGCACCACGGTGCCGGTGGGGTTGTTGGGGTTGCAGACGAAGATGAGGCGCGTGCGGTCGGTGATGGCGTCGGCCATCGCGTCCAGGTCGTGCACCTCGCCGTCCGTCAGCGGCACCCGCACCGACGTCGCCCCGCTGATCTGCGTGATGATCGGGTACGCCTCGAAGGACCGCCAGGCGTAGATGACCTCGTCGCCCGGGCCGCTGGTCGCCTGGAGCAGCTGCTGCGCGACGCCGACCGAGCCGGTGCCGGTCGCCAGGTGCGAGACCGGCACCCCGAAGCGGTCCGCCAGCTCGTTCATCAGGCCGGTGCAGGCCATGTCGGGGTAGCGGTTGAAGGTCCCGGCCGCGGCCATCGCCTGCTCCATCACCCCGGGCAGCGGCGGATAGGGGTTCTCGTTGGAGGACAGTTTGTACGCCACCGGGCCCCCGGCGGCCGCCGGCTTCCCCGGCTTGTAGGTGGGGATCCCCGCCAGCTCCGCACGCAGCTTGGGGTTCGTCTCGCTCACCGCAGTCCTCCTTGTGGCCACCGTTCCAATACTGCTCACCTTAAGAGGATTCGCCGTCCGCCCCAATGGTCCGGTGCCTCCGGTCCACGAAGGCGTACGGGGAGGGGGGAGCGCTCCCCTCCCTGGCGCGCGCCGGTGGCTCGCGCCGTGGCGCGCATCACCCGTGAAGGTGAGTTGAGACCTAGTCGCAACATCGCGGACTTGGCAGGCTGACTTGTACCGACAAGTGACGTACTACTGTGAAGACCCTCAACTCCCTCTAATTCCAAGGTCATTGACGATCTATCACCTTGCAGAAACGTGCCTGTCAACCCAGGCATATGCGCCCCCGCCATGCAGCCGCATGAGCCCTACTATCGGCTCGCCATGACAGCAGCAGGGAAGCACCAGGTGAGCCGGGCGGAGACCACCCGCAGGGGCACCCGGCCAGGCCGAGCGGGCATCAGAGATGTTGCCGCCGCCGCCGGGGTCTCGATCACGACTGTCTCCGATGCGCTCAACGGCAAGGGCCGGCTCCCGGACGCCACCCGACGCCATGTCCGCGAGGTCGCCGACCGGTTGGGCTATCGCCCCTCCGCGGCCGCCCGCACGCTCCGTACCGGCAAGTCGGGCCTCATCGGCCTGACCGTGACGACCTACGGGGATGAACCTTTCACCTTCACCGAATTCGCGTACTTCGCGGAGATGGCGAGAGCCGCGACCTCGGCCGCGCTCGCCCGCGGGTACGCCCTCGTCATCCTGCCCGCCACCTCACGCCACGACGTGTGGTCGAACGTCGCCCTCGACGGCACCGTCGTCATCGACCCCTCCGACCACGACCCGGTCGTCAGCGAGCTGGTCCGCCAGGGCCTGCCCGTCGTCTCGGACGGACGTCCCGCGGGCACCCTGCCCGTGACCGCCTGGGTGGACAACGACCACGAGGCCGCCGTCCTCGGCATCCTCGACCACCTCGCCGAGGCCGGCGCCCGCCGCATCGGCCTCCTCACCGGCACCACCACCGACACGTACACCCACCTCTCCACCTCCGCGTACCTGCGCTGGTGCGAGCGGATCGGGCAGGAACCGGTCTACGAGTCGTACCCCGCGCACGACCCGTGCGCGGGCGCCGTCGCCGCCGACCGGCTGCTCGCCCGGCCCGACCGCCCCGACGCGGTGTACGGCCTGTTCGACCCGAACGGCACGGACCTGCTCGCCGCCGCCCGCCGGTACGGGCTGCGCGTCCCGGACGACCTGCTGCTCGTGTGCTGCAGCGAGTCGAGCGTCTACGCCAACACCGAGCCGCCCATCACCACCCTCTCGCTCAAACCGCGCCGCATCGGCACGGCCGTCGTACAGCTCCTGATCGACGCCATCGAAGGCGTCGACTCCGACCAGCCGGTCGAGCAGGTGATACCGACGGAACTCATCGTCCGGACGTCGTCGATGAGGCGCCCGCCCCGCACCACGGTCAGCCCGCCCCGCTCCCCGGGGCAGGGCTGACCACCCGCGGCCGACCCTCCTGCACCCGGGAACGGTGGGGAAAAGTCCACACCAATTCGGGAGAAAAGCGTGGTGAACAGCCGCCCGTCACCGATTCACCACCCCTGGTGCATCACACAGCGCGAGCCGCATTCCTATGATGGGCGGACGACACCGCGGGCCGCTGCGACCAGGCAGTCCGATCCGGTGCACAGGCGGCGCAATGGTGGAGGGGTCGATGACTCAGGGGGCCGGTCAGGGACCCGCAGCGCGCACGGAGACGCTGCGCGACTTCCGTGTTCCCGCGTACGTCCATGACGTACCGGCGAACGTGGTGCCCACCGAGCCCGAATCCGGCCCCGCCCCGGACGATGCCGAGGCCTTCCCCGACGGCTACACCCCGACCGCGCGCGACCTGCCGGTCATCAACCGCGGGGACACGGTCCAGGTCGAGATCCCGCAGCCGGCGCCCGCACCCGCGCCGCCGGCCGACGGGCACGGCCCGCTGTACGTCGTGGGTGACGTGCACGGCTACATCGACGAGCTGGTCGCGGCGCTCCAGGAGAAAGGTCTGATCGACGCCGAGGGCAACTGGTCCGCGGGCAACGCGCGCCTGTGGTTCCTCGGCGACTTCACCGATCGCGGTCCCGACGGCATCGGCGTCATCGACCTCGTCATGCGCCTGTCCGCCGAGGCGGCCGCGGCGGGCGGCTACTGCAAGGCGCTCATGGGCAACCACGAGCTGCTGCTGCTCGGCGCCAAGCGGTTCGGCGACACCCCCGTGAACTCCGGCGCGGGCACCGCCACCTTCCAGGCGGCCTGGCTGCTGAACGGCGGCCAGAAGTCCGACATGGACCGCCTCCAGGACGTGCACCTGCAGTGGATGTCCCGGCTCGACGCGATCGAGCTCGAGGACGACCACCTGCTCATGCACTCCGACACCACCGCCTACCTCGACTACGGCGACTCGATCGAGGCGGTCAACGACACGGTCCGCGAGACGCTCACGCGCAACGACGCGGACGAGTGCTGGGACCTGTTCCGCAAGTTCACCAAGCGGTTCGCCTTCCGGGACGAGGAGAGCGGCCCCGGCGCCGTGCAGGAACTGCTCGGCGCGTACGGCGGCTCGCGGGTCGTGCACGGCCACAGCCCGATCCCGTACCTCCTCGGCGAGGTGGGTGCCGAGGCCGGCGCCGACAGCACGGACTCCTCCGACAGCAGGCCCGTCGTCGAGGGACCGCATGTGTACGCGGGCGGCCTCGCCATCGCCATGGACGGCGGCGTGACCATGGCCGGAAAGCTGCTGGTCCAGCAACTCCCCATGGATATCTGAGGGTTGATCGGGCAGGCGCGGTAAACGGAGGCTTCGGCTGGCCAGGGGGCCAATTTCCGGAAACCCCCTGTCACCGCGTGCCGTGACAGCTCTACCATCGGCTTATCCGTAGCAGGCTCCCCTCCGTTTCTGCCCGACGGCTCGTAACCATGCGGGCCACCAAGCCCTACGGAGCATCGGGGGATGCACATGAACAGCGCTCCGCATTTGCTGAACGAGGACCGCCCCGAGTTCGAGCGGATCCTCGATGAGGCGCTGCGTACCGCACCGAACCGGCCTGATCTCGCCGCAGTGGGCCAGCGGCTCAACCCCGAACAGCTGCGCACCATGGCGTTGAACGCCGCCGCACTGATCAGCACGGCGGCCGCCACCGAGTACCAGCACTTCGTCAAGGCCCGCGAGGAACTGCGCACCTCGCCGCGGCCCGTCCGTCCGCTACGCGAAGGAGGCACCGCCACCGAGTCCGGAAACACCACCATCGGTCTGGTCGCGGAGACCACGGGACCCGGCGTCGCCGCGGTCGCCGTCGTGCTCGCCCCGGTTCTCGCCGGGACCGCCGCCGCGATCTTCCTGCTGGTCGGCTACATCCTGAAGATGCTCAACCCGGCACCCGACTTCGCCGACACGCTCCTCGCGGCCGGCTGGATATTCGGCGCCCTCACCGCGGCGGGCATCCTCGTCGCGGCCGTCTGCCTGCTGCTGACGGCCCTGCGCAACGGGGCGACGTCACTCCAGGCGGGCGCGCACGGGGAGTCGAGCGAGGAGGTGGCACGGGCCAGGGAAGCCTGGGGCAAAGCGCTCCTGGAGCGCGGCATCCTGCCGTTCCTGCGGGAGGCCCTCGCGGACCCCCCGACGGGCGGCGGCGCCTCGCTCGGCGGCAGCCGCGGCGGCTCCACCAGCCGCATGCCCCAACTCGGCTACAACCGGCCGGGGTTCTCCAGCCCGGACGGCGGCGGCACCGCCACCGGGCAGCGCGCCGGCTACTCGAGCCCGGACTTCTCCAGTCCGGACTTCGGCGGCCCCGAGCACCAGCCGGACTGACCTCCGGCGGGGCACGGGGCCATGACATCGGCTCGGGGCGAACTGCGCGGGCCCCGAGCCCTCTGTCATGCCGTCATCGCGTCACGCGGTGGTCGCCGTGCTCAGTCGGCGATCGGCAGATAGACGCGGTTGCCCGCGTCGGCGAACTCCTTCGACTTCTGCTCCATGCCCGCCTCGACCTCCGCCTGAGTGGTGCCGTGCGTGCGGCGGATGTCCTGCGAGATCTTCATCGAGCAGAACTTCGGACCGCACATCGAGCAGAAGTGCGCGGTCTTCGCGGGCTCGGCCGGCAGCGTCTCGTCGTGGAACTCCCGTGCCGTGTCCGGGTCGAGGGCCAGGTTGAACTGGTCCTCCCAGCGGAACTCGAAGCGGGCGTCGGAGAGCGCGTCGTCCCAGTCCTGCGCACCGGGGTGCCCCTTGGCGAGGTCCGCCGCGTGCGCCGCGATCTTGTACGTGATGACACCGGTCTTCACGTCGTCGCGGTTGGGCAGGCCCAGGTGCTCCTTGGGCGTCACGTAGCAGAGCATCGCCGTGCCCCACCAGGCGATCATCGCGGCACCGATCCCGGACGTGATGTGGTCGTACGCCGGGGCGACGTCCGTGGTCAGCGGGCCGAGCGTGTAGAACGGCGCCTCCTCGCAGATCTCCTGCTGGAGGTCGATGTTCTCCTTGATCTTGTGCATGGGCACGTGGCCCGGGCCCTCGATCATCGTCTGTACGTTGTGCCGCTTGGCGATGGAGTTGAGCTCGCCGAGCGTGCGCAGCTCCGCGAACTGGGCCTCGTCGTTGGCGTCCGCGATGGAGCCGGGACGCAGGCCGTCGCCGAGGGAGTACGTGACGTCGTACGCGGCGAGGATCTCGCAGAGCTCCTCGAAGTTCTCGTAGAGGAAGCTCTCCTTGTGGTGCGCGAGGCACCAGGCGGCCATGATCGAGCCGCCGCGCGAGACGATGCCGGTCTTGCGGTTGGCGGTCAGCGGGACGTACGGGAGGCGGACGCCCGCGTGGACCGTCATGTAGTCCACGCCCTGCTCGGCCTGCTCGATGACCGTGTCCTTGTAGATCTCCCAGGTCAGCTCCTCGGCCTTGCCGTCGACCTTCTCAAGGGCCTGGTAGAGCGGCACGGTGCCGATCGGCACGGGGGAGTTGCGCAGCACCCACTCGCGGGTGGTGTGGATGTTGCGGCCGGTGGAGAGGTCCATGACGGTGTCGGCGCCCCAGCGGGTCGCCCACGTCATCTTCTCCACCTCCTCCTCGATGGACGAAGTGACCGCGGAATTGCCGATGTTGGCGTTGACCTTCACCAGGAACCGCTTGCCGATGATCATCGGCTCGATCTCCGGGTGGTTCACATTGGCCGGCAGCACCGCGCGGCCGGCCGCGATCTCGTCGCGGACGACCTCGGGCGCGACGTTCTCCCGGATGGCCACGTACTCCATCTCCGGGGTGATCTCGCCCCGGCGTGCGTACGCGAGTTGGGTCACGGCCTGCCCGTCCCGGCCGCGGCGCGGCTGGCGCGGACGGCCGGGGAAGACCGCGTCGAGGTTGCGCAGGCCGCCGCGCGGCGACGTGTGCTTGATGCCGTCGTCCTCGGGCCGGACGGGGCGTCCCGCGTACTCCTCGGTGTCGCCGCGGCCGATGATCCAGTTCTCCCGCAGCGGGGCGAGACCCCTGCGGACATCGGTGTCGACGGTCGGATCGGTGTACGGGCCGGAGGTGTCGTACAGGGTGACCGACTGCCCGTTGGTGAGATGCACCTGACGGACCGGCACGTGGAGGTCGGGGCGCGAGCCCTCGATGTACCCCTTGTGCCAGCCGATGGACTTCCCGGCCTCGTCAGCAGGGTTCTCGCCCTGGGTGGAGGCAGGCGTGCGTGCGTCCGTTGTGGTCATGAGACCTACTCCCTACGCCGGCATTACCCGGTAACAGGTTCGGCGGTCGACGCAGCGAAGTCCGTCCCAGGATGTTCCACGTCGTTTCACGTGAAACACGCTTCGGTACGAAGGTCAGCGCCCTCTCAGCCCGGTGCTCCGAGCTCCCGCGTGTGCAAAGGTGCCTCCACGCTAGCGTCATGTCGGACGCGTTGAACAGAGGGCCCCCGCCGTTCTTGCGATGATCGGGCGGTGACCACCACGCAGCAGCCCCCGCCCCCGCCGTCCCATCCTCCTCATGGGCACTCCCACAGCCACGGGCCCGCGGCGCCCGTCTCTCAGCATCTGCGCAAGGTCATCGCAGCGGTCCTGATCCCCTTCTCCGTCGCGGTCGTCGTGGGGCTCGCGGTGCTGTGGCCGGGTGGCGCACCGGCGCACGAGCGCACCGGAGTCGGCTTCGACCGCCAGACGCAGCAGGCCACGGTCACGAAGGTCGAGAAGGTCGACTGCAAGTCCGTGAACGCCTCGGGGGGCAACCAGGCCGGCGACCCCACCACCGCCGAGGGCTCCGCCGGCACGGACCAGCCCAGCGGCACCTGCGAGAACGCGACGATCCGCATCGACACCGGCAAGGACAAGGGCCGTACGTTCACGGAGATCGTGCAGCCGGACTCACCGCGGCAGTTGCACGAGGGCCAGAAGGTGATCGTCGCCTACGCGCCCGACGCCCCGGAGAACCTGCAGTACTCCGTCACCGATGTGAACCGGAAGATCCCCATGGCGTTGCTGGCCGGGATCTTCGCCCTGGCCGTGGTCGTGGTGGGCCGGCTGAGGGGCCTCATGGCGCTGGTCGCGCTCGCGGTCAGCTTCCTCGTCCTGACCTTCTTCATCCTGCCCGCGATCCTCCAGGGCTCGAATCCCCTGGTGGTGGCGGTCGTCGGAGCGAGCGCCATCATGTTGATCGCGCTCTACATGTGCCACGGCCTGTCGGCCAGAACCTCCGTCGCGGTGCTCGGCACGCTCGTATCGCTGCTGCTGATCGGCCTGTTGGGCTCGCTGTTCATCGGCTGGGCCGCGCTGACCGGCAACACCGACGACAGCACCGGCCTGATCCACGGCCTGTACCCCGACATCGACATGAGCGGTCTGCTGCTCGCGGGCGTCATCATCGGCTCCCTCGGTGTGCTCGACGACGTGACGGTCACGCAGACGTCGGCGGTGTGGGAGCTGCACGAGGCCAACCCGACGATGGGCTGGCGCGGCCTGTACCGGGCGGGCATCAGGATCGGCCGCGACCACATCGCGTCCGTCGTCAACACCCTGGTGCTCGCGTACGCGGGCGCGGCGCTGCCGCTGCTGCTGCTCTTCTCGATCGCGCAGAGCGGCGTGCTCGACGTGGCCAACAGCGAGCTGGTGGCCGAGGAGATCGTGCGCACGCTGGTCGGCTCGATCGGCCTGGTGGCCTCTGTGCCGGTGACGACCGCGCTGGCCGCCCTGGTGGTCTCCGCCGACCGCCCGGGGTCCCACGGGCCCGTGCAGGCCGCTCCGGTGCGTACGGGCAGAGGCCGACGGCGTAAGCGCTGAGTGCGCGGAACTGCTCGGGTGCACCGCGCTGCTGAAGCGTTACGCCTCTTGTCGTACCGTCCGACGGGGGGTCAGCCCGCGCTCTGCTCCTCGGCCAGGATCCGGTCCAGTGCCTGGTCGAGATCGGCCTCGAAGTCCGCGAGGGCCTGCTCCTGACCGAGCGGGACGAGCTTGTCCGTGCGGTCGAGGAAGGCGATGATCGGGGCCACTCCGGCCCGGAACAGCGCCTGGTCATGGCCGACCTGGAGCCGGATGTGCACCTCGCCCGGCATCTCTCCGGCGCCGCCGCCCCCCGCGAGCTCCACCGGAGAGACGCGTACGTCGCCGTCGCCTGCCGCCCCGTTGACCCCGTCCACGAGGAGCTCCCTGCCGAACGCCCAGGTGACGGGCGCGTCCCCGGGGAGATGGAAGGTCAGCCGCACGGCGTACGGATCGGTGGACTCGTACCGGAGCTCCACCGGAATGCGGAAGGAGAGCTCCTCGGAGACGAGGAAGCTCATCATGACCTCTGCCTGAACTGCTTGTACCGACTCGCGCATCGCCTACCCCGTCAACTTGCCGTCGATTGGCCAGGAATGACCTTCCTGACACTGCTGGCATCTTGCTCAACGTACACGGAGGATCACAAGGAGTGAGTTTTCAGATGCTGATAGAGAAGGCGAGTGTCCCTACGAGCTTCCCGATCTCCTGCTGCAGCTGACGTGCGGCGGGAAGCAGTTTCTCGGCCTGGTGGGTAGGGAGCGAAATGGCCAAGGTCGCCGCGGTCGACCCGATCGTGAGCGGGAAGGCGGCGCAGGCCGTGCCGAGCGCGTACTCCTGCCGCTCGATGATGGGCTCCATCCGTCCCACGGCTCTCAGCTTGCGCAGCAGTGAGCGGTCGTCACGCACCGAGTAGGGCGTGATGGACCGGGCGGGATAGCGTTCGAGGTGGGCCACGCGGGCCTCCTCGTCGAGCTGGGAGAGCAGGCACTGGCCGATGGCGTGCGCATGGCCGGTCTCGCGGAAGTCGGCCCATTCCTCGACGGCCGGATTGGCCGGAGTGTCGGCGACGGCCACGATCTCGATCTCGCCGTCGCGGTAGACCGCGAAGTAGATCGGGACGCCGATGGTGTCGCGCCAGTGCCGCAGCGCGTCGATGATCATGCCGCGACGTTTCTGCTGCGCTCCGCTACTGCTCAACCGCTCGGTCGCTTCGCCGAACACGAAGACGCCGTTCTCCTTGCGGAGGTATCCCTCGTGGGCGAGCGTACGCAGCAGGTGGTACGCCGTGGGGAGGGCGAGCCCGGCCTCCCGGGCGAGCTGCTTGGCGGGGGCCCCGTCGTCGTGCGACGCGACCGCCTCGAGCAGCCGCATCGCTCGCTGGACCGAGCCGATGAGCGTCTGGGGGCTGGCGGGTGCGGGATCAGCCGTGGCCAAGGTTCACTCCCGATGCGCATGGGTCCCCCGCATACCCGGGGCTCACGGGGGTGAAGCCGTCGGATTCCGGACTTTAACCCTTGGCCACCGCTTTGTGCGGGCCCGGAAGGGAAACTTCCCCCGGTCGTGCGAACCTTCGCACGACGCGGCGACCAGAGCCCGCACGTGTGTTCACCCCGCCGCTCACCAGTCGCTGCGCGAGGACGATCCCGTCATGAACTTCCGTACGACATAGATGAGCCCGCCCACGAGTGCGGCGAACACCAGGATCTTGAAGAGCAGGCCGATCACGAAGCCGACGACGCTGGCGATCAGCCCGCCGAACACGACCAGGGCGATGACCGGCACCGCGACCCACTTCACCCACCACGGCATGCCCGCGAATATCTCCCGCACTGCCATCGCTCCTTCGTTGACGAGAGTCCCGGTCGGGACTCTTCTGACGTCCTGCACCCGATGCTGGCACGCGGCGGGCCCGAATGGGGCCCGCCGATCCCTTGTCCTCCCCTGACCCGACCCTTAGGGAACCCCGGGGTCCGGTGTCAGCCCTCGGGCGGGGAGAAGACGACCAGGACCCTCAGATCCTCGCTGATGTGGTGGAACTTGTGGGCGACACCGGCCGGCACGTACACCACGCTGCCGCGGCCGACCTGGGTGGTCTCCATGCCGACCGTGATCGACGCACGGCCGCTGACCACGAGGTACACCTCGTCCTGCTGGTGCGGCTGCTGCGGGTCGTGCTCCCCCGCGTTCAGCGCGTAGAGGCCGACCGACATGTTCCGCTCGCGCAGGAACTGCAGATACGCACCGTCGTTGGCGGCCCGTTCCGCCTCAAGCTCGTCCAGCCGGAATGCCTTCATCGCCGCTCGCCCGCCCCTGTCCACGTTCAACACCAGTCACGTCTGCCACGATCAGACACATGAAGAATTTCGTAGTCAAGACGATCGCCAACGCGGGGGCCCTGGCCGTCGCGGTCTGGGTGCTCGACAAGATCACGCTGACCGGCGACAGCACGGGCAAGAAGATCGGCACGCTGATCCTGGTCGCGCTGATCTTCGGCCTGGTCAACTTCATCGTGAAGCCGATCGTGAAGGTCCTCACCTTCCCGCTCTTCATCCTCACGCTGGGTCTGATCACGCTGATCGTGAACGCCCTGATGCTGTTGCTGACCTCGTGGCTGGCCGACAAGCTGGACCTGAGCTTCCACGTCGACGGCTTCTGGACCGCGGTGCTCGGCGGCCTGATCATCTCGATCGTCTCCTGGGCGCTGAACGTCGTCCTGCCCGACGAGGACTGAGACCGGGACGGGAGCCCCTCCGATGACCTTCCGCGTCTGCTTCGTCTGCACCGGCAACATCTGCCGTTCGCCCATGGCCGAGCACGTCTTCCGGGCCCGCGTCGAGGAGGCCGGTCTCTCCGGCCTCGTCGAGGTCGACAGCGCGGGCACGGACGGCTGGCACGAGGGCGACGGCGCCGACCCGCGCACCGTCCACGTCCTCGATGAGGGCGGATACACCTCCGACCACACGGCCCGCCAGTTCCGTCGCGACTGGTTCTCCCGGCTCGACCTGGTCATCGCCCTCGACACCGGCCACCAGCGGACGCTGCGGCGGATGGCGGCGCTGCCCGAGGATGCGGACAAGATCCGTCTGCTGCGCTCCTACGACCCCGCTGCCACCGACGGCGACCTGGACGTCCCCGACCCGTACTACGGCGACACGGCGGGCTTCGAGGAGTGTCTGAGGATGGTCGAGGCGGCGAGCGGCGGGCTGCTCGACGCCGTGCGCGCGGCCGTGGCAGGGCGGGCCGCGTGACGGACGCGTCGCCGGAGCGGGCGGGGGACGGCACACGGGCGGTCCGGGCGGGTCTGCCCGAGCCGGTCAGGAACGAGCCGACCCTGCCCGGGCCGGTGTTCGCGGCACACTTCCACCTGCCCGGCGATGTGGCAGGGCCCTACACGTACGGGCGCGATGAGAACCCGACGTGGACCCATCTCGAGCGTGCCATCGGCGAGTTGGAGGCGCCGGGGCAGTCCGGCGTGCAGACTCTGGCCTTCGCCTCCGGCATGGCGGCGATCTCCGCGGTCCTCTTCTCGCAGCTGCGGGCGGGCGACGCGGTGGTGCTGCCGTCCGACGGCTACCAGGTCTTCCCGCTCGTCCGCGACCAGCTCACCGCGTACGGCATCGAGGTGCGCACGGCGCCGACCGGGGGCGACGCCCAGCTCGACGTCCTCGACGGGGCGCGGCTGCTGTGGATCGAGTCGCCGTCCAATCCCGGGCTCGACGTGTGCGACATCCGCCGGCTCGCGGAGGCCGCCCATGCACGAGGAACGCTGGTCGCCGTCGACAACACCCTCGCGACACCGCTCGGGCAGCGCCCGCTGGAGCTCGGCGCGGACTTCTCGGTGGCCAGCGGCACCAAGCAGCTCACCGGGCACGGGGACATCCTGCTCGGCTACGTCAGCTGCGCGGACGCGGAGGCGATGGCCTCGGTGCGGCGCTGGCGCAAGATCGTCGGGGCGATCCCCGGGCCGATGGAGGCCTGGCTCGCCCACCGCTCGCTGGCCACGCTGGCGCTGCGGGCCGACCGGCAGGACGCCAATGCCCTGGCGGTGGCCGAGGCCCTGCGCGGACGCGTCACGGGCCTGCGGTACCCGGGGCTTCCCGACGATCCCGCGCACGCCGTCGCCGCGCGTCAGATGCGGCGCTTCGGCTGCGTCGTCTCCTTCGAACTGCCGTCGCAGGAGCGCGCCGAGCGTTTCCTCGAAGCCCTGACGCTGGTGGACGACGCGACCAGTTTTGGTGGCGTCCGGTCGACCGCCGAGCGGCGCGGGCGCTGGGGCGGGGACGCGGTCTCGGCCGGCTTCATCCGCTTCTCGGCCGGCGCCGAGGACCCCGAGGACCTGGTGGCCGACGTCCTGCGGGCCCTGGATGAGTCGATCTCACCCGGCGTCTAATACCGGGCTACGGAAAACGGACGGTCCGAGCCTCCCCCCTCGTGGCTCGGACCGTCCCGGTTCTGCGCGCGAAGAACCGCGCAAACAAGGCTAGTTGACTCTGTGTCAGTGTCCAATCACGGTAGCGACAGAGACCTATCGACATATTTATAGTTGGGCCCGACCCGGAAGCCGGGAGGGAGGGGCGTCGCCATGGACATCGCCCTGCTGCGCACCTTTGTGACGGTGCATCGGGCCGGTTCGTTCACGCGCGCCGCCGCCCTGCTCGGTCTCTCGCAGCCGGCCGTCACGTCCCAGATCCGCACGCTGGAGCGGCAGTTGGGCCGCCCTCTGTTTCTGCGCCAGGCGCGCGGGGTGACCCCCACGACCATAGGCGACGAGCTGGCGCACAAGGCCGCCCCGCATCTCGACGCCCTCGTGGAGATCACCGAGGTCGGCCTCGACGAGGAGTCGGCCGTCCGCACCCTGCACCTCTCGGGGCCGCCTGAGTTCACTGCGGAGCGCGCCCTGCCCGCGCTCACGGCACTGACGCGCTACGACGGCCAGAGCATCGCCCTGCGCGCCTCGTTCGGCACGGCGGAGGAGTCACTGGAGGGCCTCGCCGCCGGACACCACGATCTGGCCATCGCCACGGCCCGTCCGAGGGGCGTCCTGCTCACGGCGACTCCGCTCTGCGACGAGGAGCACGTCCTGGTCGCCGCTCCGCGCTGGGCCGCTCGCATCGGTTCAGGGAAGCTGCACCGCGACGCGGCGCCCTCGCTGGAGAAGTTCCCGGTGGTCGAGGTCCATGAGTCGCTGCCGCTGGTGGCCCGGTACTGGACCGCGGTCTTCGACTCCCGGCCCGCGGTCTCGGGCACGGTCGTCGTGCCGGATCTACGCGCGGTGCTGTCCTGTGTGATCGCGGGGGCGGGGCTCGCCGTCCTGCCGCGCTATCTGTGCGCTCCGGCCCTGGACCGCGGGGAGATCGTGGCGCTGCTCGACCCGCCCGTGCCTCCGCTGCGCACGTACTTCTTGGTCGTACGCACCGGCACACTCGCCCTGCCGCACATCGCGCGGGCGCACGAGTGGCTGCTGCGCGCTGCTGTCGACTGGTCATGAGGGGGAGCGTCGTCGGTGCGGAATGTTTCACGTGGAACCAGCCGGGCCACATTTCTCCCATGACCGTCCGACCCGTGGTCAAGCGCACCGCACGCGCCGTCCTGCTCGACGGCGACGACCTGATCCTGATCAAGCGGACCAAGCCCGGCATCGATCCGTACTGGCTGACGCCCGGTGGTGGCGTCGAGCCGGAGGACACGACTGTCGTGGACGCCCTCCACCGTGAAGTGCACGAAGAACTAGGCGCCAAGATCGTCGATGTGGTGCCCTGCTTCGTGGACACCGTCGAGCACATCGGCGAGGACGGCGGCGCGACCGGCGTGAAGGTCCAGCACTTCTTCGTCTGCCGTCTGGAGTCGATGGACCTCGACCAGCGGCACGGCCCCGAGATCGACGAGCCGTGCGGCGAGTACGAGATCGTCCGGGTGCCGTTCACCCGCGTCGGCATCGCCTCGGTCCATCTGGTGCCGCTGTCGCTGCGGCACTATCTGGACGGCAACATCGAGGGTGTACGGGCGATGCACGCACCCGATCTGGGCTGAGCCCCTCCCCGCAGGAGGCGTCGTGCGGCGGGTACGCGATGCGTACGTGGTCCGTACGTGGTCCGTGCTTGGCTCAGTCGCCGGCCCCGACGAGTTCCTCCACCGAGTCGTGCCGGATGCGGTTGCCGGGGATGCCGACGGCCCGCAGCGCGTCGACCCCGCTGCGGATCATTCCGGGCGGCCCCGAGAGATAGGCGTCGTACTCGTTCCAGGGGCCGTACTCCCGTACCGCGTCCGGCAGATGGAGATGGGCCCGCTGGTCGATGACCGGCCGGACCGAGAGCCAGGGGTGGCTCTGCTGGAGCCTCAGCATCGTGTCGATGTCGTACAGGTCGTGATCGGTGCGGGCGCCGTAGAACACCTCGACCGGGCGCCGCGCGCCGTGCTCGGCGACGTCCTCGACGAGTGCCTTGATGGGGGCGATTCCGGTGCCGCCGCCCAGGCAGAGGAGACCGCTGTCGCTGCTGTGGTCCACCGTCATGGAGCCGGCGGGCGGGCCGAGCCGCAGGACGTCTCCGGGGCGGGCGTGGTGCACCAGGGCGTTGGAGACCCAGCCCGCGGAGACCGCCTTCACGTGGAACGAGAGCAGCCCGTCGGACCGGGCCGCCGACGCGAACGAGTAGTGGCGCCAGATCCGCGGCCACCACGGCGTCTCCAGCGTCGTGTACTGCCCGGCGAGAAAGGGATAGGGCTGGTCGGGCCGGACGGTGACGACAGCGATGTCAGGGGTGCGCAGATCGTGCGAGACGACCTCGGCCATCCACCAGGCGGGGGCCGTCAGCTCGTCCACGGCCGCCGCGTCGATCATCACCTGCGAGATCGTCGTGTACGTGCGGACCCAGGCGGCCTCGGTCTCCGCGTCCCACGTGGTCGTGGCGTACCGGGTGAGCGCCGCGATGAGGCACTCACCGACGGCCGGGTAGTGCTCGGCCTGGGTGCCGTACTTGCGGTGGCCGCGCCCGAGGTTCTTCAGGTACGCGACCAGCACGTCCTCGTTGTCGATGTGCTCGGCCGCGGTCAGCAGCGCCCGCAGGAGCCGGTCGCGCTGGGTGTCCATCGCGGCGGGGAAGAGCTGGCGCAGCTCGGGGTGGCGCACGAAGAGCAGCGCGTAGAAGTACGAGGTGACCTTGTCGGCGACGGGGCCGACTTCCTCCATCGTGCGGCGGACCAGGATCGCGTCAGGGGAACCGGTCGGCTGGGGCGGCCGGGGCGGACGGGGGTCGGCCACGGGCCCGGTGGCGAGGGCGGGGTACTGGGTCCAGGCGCGCGCTGATGAGGCGGGCGGCTCCTGGTGGGTGCGGGGCTGCGGTATTCGGCCCTCTTGCTGGGCGTCCGCTGTGGGGACCGGTGCCGGTGCGGGGCGGCCGACAGGGCGTATGGGGGTGATCCGGCGGCCGTCCGTGGCTTCTTGACCTGCGCCGCTGGTGGTCGGATCCGGGGCCGGCGTGGTGCGCGGCATGAACCAGCCGCCGCCTTCGTCCGAACCGGAATCGGCCGACGTAGTGGTCGGAGCGTCCATCCTGAGCCTCGCCTCGAACATCTTTCGGTCGGTCTCTGTACTTCCGCGCGCATTCCTGCTCGCGCGTGATCGGAAGCTGGTATTCCCCCGCGTGCTGTCTCCTGCCCCCACTCACTTCGGACGGTCAATGCGGCCACATTGAACCCGTTTCCCGGATTGCTACGGACAAGTAAGGCAAGAGTGTGACATTGCCCGCAGTCCCCTCACCGCAGCATGCCACCCGGTGCCATTGCACAGAACGCAAAGCGGAAAGTGCGGGTCTTCGATCTCCCCGTCCGGCTAGGCTGCGTCGGCCTGCATGCGGTCCACGGACTTCTCCGCTGTCTTCGCACGGTCCCGGACACGAACCGGAGTCGACCATACCGGCAGCCGGGAGGGGCACAAGCCCCTCCCGCCCTAACCACCGATTAAGCGGGCGTCGCGCGCTCTCCGAATTCGCTCAATTACCGGTCGCGCCGCACCAATTCGTAGGCTTCCCGCAGATCACGCCCCACATAGGAGTGGGTGGCAAGTCCTGCTACATGCCGATCCGCATTGACCGCGACCGATACGGGCACGACGCCGAAAAGCTCCACGTCGGACAGCGAGTCTCCGTACGCGACACAGTCCTCTCGGGCCACCCCGAACTCTTCACAGAGCCGGTCCGCGATCTTCACCTTGGCCGCGGCGCTGAGCACCCCGGCCGGGTCGACGGGCTCGGCGAACGGCACGGCGGGGAAGCGCGATCCGTACGCCGCGTGCGCGCCCCACGCCGTGAGCCGCTCGACGAAGAAGGACGGGGACAGGGAGACAACCGCGCAGTAGTCCCCGCGGTCACGGATCTCCGCCCACGTCTCCCGGATCCCGCCGAGCCAGGGCGCTCCCTCGAAAGCGGCCGTGACGTGATCGGCCGTCAGCCGCGCCCACAGGGCGTGGATACGGTGCGCGTACTCCGGCGGGCCGATGCGCTGCGCCCCGATCTCGGCGTCCAGCGCGACGGTCTCGGCCTCCAGGCCCAGCTGACGCGATATCTGCACGGGGGCGGTGGTGCCGGGCAGCAACGTCCCGTCCATGTCGAAGAGATGCAGTCTCGGTCGGGTCATGTACGCCGAGGCTAGTACCCGGGGTTACTCCCGCCGTCAGACGCCCGCGGACGCCGCTCCCGGCACCGTGTTTCACGTGAAACTTCAGCGCCGCCCTCGACGGGCACTCCTCGTTGTCCACGTCGCCGCCTCGGCCTCCTGGCTCGGCGTCTCGCTCGGGCTGCTCGCGCTGGCCATCACGGCGACGGCCACCGGGGCCGGGCCCGCCGTGGAGGCGTCGGCCCGCTCCATGAAGCTCTTCGCGGACTGGCTGGTGCTTCCGCTCGCGCTGCTGACCCTGCTGAGCGGTCTGGTGCTCTCCCTGGGCACGCGGTGGGGCCTCGCCCGACACCGATGGGTCTACGTCAAGTTCTGGCTGACGCTCGCCACGACCGCCGCGTCGATCTTCGCGTTGCGGCCGGGCGTCAACGACGCCGTGGCGACGCTGGCGGACGGCGGTCGGTTGACCCGCCCCACGGATCTGCTGGCGGGCCCGATCGTCTCGCTCACCTCGTACGCCTTCATGACCGCGATCTCGGTGCTCAAGCCGTGGGGACTGACCCGACGTGGCCGAAAGCACCGGGGCACTGCTCGCAAAGCGGTGGACGCCACGGGGCCGAGTCCGACAGCCTGACCTGCGTGTCGACACCTTCCCTCTCCGACCTTCCCATCCGCCGTCTCACCCGACGCGACGTCCTCGCGTGCGCGGACCTCTCCGAGGACCGGGGCTGGCCCCGCGAGGAGCACAAATGGGGCCTCCTGCTCGCCGCCGGTACCGGCTACGGCATCGACGACCCCGACGGCGGGCTCGTCGGCTGCTGCGTGGTGACCGAGTACGGGCCGCGGGAGCGGCCAGAACTCGCCGCGATCGGCATGGTGCTGGTCGCCGAACGGCACGCCCGCAAGGGCGTCGGCCGGCGCCTGATGCACGCGGTCGTCGAGCGGGCGGGGACGACACCGCTGACGCTGCACGCGACGCCGTACGGGCGGCCCCTCTACGAGGAGCTGGGCTTCAAGGTGACCGGTAGGGCCGAGATGGTGCGGGGCCGCTTCACACCGGGCGGCCCCCTGCCGGAGGTCCCCACGCGGCCCGCCACGGCGGAGGACCTCACGGCGATCCTCCGGCTGGACGCCGAGGTGTTCGGCCCCGACCGCACGCACATCATCACGCGGCTGCCCGCCTTCGCGGACCAGTTGCGGGTGGCCGAGGACGGCGGCGAACTCATCGGCTACGCGGCCGCCTGGCCCAACATGGACACCCATGTCGTCGGACCGCTGGTGGCCCGCGACACCGAGACGGCCAAGGCCCTGGTCGCCTCGCTCGCGGCGCACACGGACCGTCCGCTGCGCACCGACATCGACGTACGCCATGAAGAGCTGCTCACCTGGATCAAGGAGCGCGGCCTGGAAGGCATCGCCATGAACGCGGTGATGAACCACGGCGCACCGGACCTGCCCGGCGACTGGACCCGCCGCTTCGCCCCGCTGACGGTCGCGGCCGGCTGACCGCCGGCCCGCACCACGACGACTCCGCCCCCGAGCGCCGCTGAACCGCGGCCGCTCGGGGGCGGAGTCGTGGGTGCCGGTGCTTCAGACGAGCGCGTCGAGGGCCTCGCCGGCGAAGCCGTGGTCCTGCTCGGGGGCGCCGCCGCCGACACCGATCGCACCGATCAGGCGCCCGTCGCGGTGGATCGGGAGACCACCGGCGATGAACAGCAGCGGCCGGTCGAGGGCGGTCGGCAGGCTGTGGAAGGGCCCGTCGGGCTTCACCAGGTCGACGAGGTCTGCGGTCGGGGCGTTGAGCTGGAGGGCCGTGTACGCCTTGCGGGTGCTGGTCTCGCCGGAGATGAGGACCGCGCGGTCGTCCCGGCGGAAGGCGAGGAGGTGGCCGCCCGCGTCGAGGACGGTGACGCTGACGGTGACCCCGGCCGCCTCGGCGGCCCTGCGGGCGGCGGAGACGAGCGTCTCGGCGTCCTGGGTGGTCAGCGGGGCGGCGACGGTGGTGCTCATGAGGGTGCTCCTTGCGGGGTGGTGCTGGTCGTTCCGGTGGGGCGGGGACGTCGTCGGCCCCGGGGGCGGGGTGCGGTCAGTGGTGGACCGGCTCGGCGTGCTGCCGTCCGGTGGCCCCGGCAGCTCCGGCCGCCACGAGGCTCGGGGCGGGCGAGCGGCGCTCCAGGGCGGCCGACAGGACGGCCAGGACGAGGGCTCCCGCGGCGAGAGCGGCGCCGACCCAGTTCGGGGCGGTGTAGCCGAGGCCCGCGGCGATCACCATGCCGCCGAGCCAGGCGGAGAGGGCGTTGCCGAGGTTGAAGGCGCCGATGTTGACGGCCGAGGCGAGCGTCGGGGCGCCGGACGCCTGGTCCAGGACGCGCTTCTGCAGCGGCGGCACGGTGGCGAAGCCGAGCGCACCGATCAGGGCGATGGTGATCGCGGCCAGGATCTTGTCGTGCGCGGTGACCGTGAACAGGGCGAGCACGATCGCCAGGGCGCCCAGCGAGACGTACAGCATGGGCATCAGGGCCCGGTCGGCGAACTTGCCGCCGACGAGGTTGCCGCCGACCATGCCGAGCCCGAAGAGGACGAGCAGCCAGGTGACCGAGCCGTCCGCATAGCCGGCGATGTGGGTCATCATCGGTGCGATGTAGGTGATGGCCGCGAAGACGCCGCCGAAGCCGAGCACGGTCATCGCCATGGCGAGCAGGACCTGCACGTTCTTGAAGGCGGCCAGTTCGTGGCGGAGTTGCACGCCCGCGGGCTTGGGCAGGTCGGGTACGAGCTTGGCGATGCCGACGAGGCCGAGGACGCCGAGCGCGGCGACGACCGTGAAGGTGACGCGCCAGCCCGCGGTCTGGCCGATCAGGGTGCCGAGGGGGACACCGACGACGTTGGCCACGGTCAGGCCCGTGAACATCATGGCGATCGCGCCGGCCTTCTTCTCCGGGGCGACCAGCTCCGCCGCGACGACCGAACCGATGCCGAAGAAGGCGCCGTGGGCGAGCGAGGCGACCACCCGGCCGATCAGCATGACGGCGAAGACCGGGGCGACGGCGGAGAGCAGGTTGCCGACGATGAAGAGGCCCATCAGCAGCATCAGCATCCGCTTGCGCGAGATGCGGGTGCCCAGGACCGTCATCAGCGGGGCGCCGATCATGACACCGAGGGCATAGCCGGTGACCAGGAATCCGGCCGTGGGGATGGAGACGCCGAAGTCACCCGCGACCTCTGGGAGGAGTCCCATGATCACGAATTCCGTGGTTCCGATCCCGAAGGCCCCGATCGCGAGGGCGAGAAGCGCGAGAGGCATGGGGTCCACCTTCCCAGGTTGTTGCGGGTGCGCTTTACGAGACCTCACAATAATTGCAGACGCTGGCTAATTGCAAGCGCGGGCAATTTACAGATATCGACTACCCTGGTGTGCAGCCACTCCGGAACGGAGGATCCACGAGCCATGACCGCCACAGACCCCGCACTCACCGCCCTCTCCCAGGGCTGGTGCGCCCTCTCCCTGCTGCACGGCAGGATCGAGGCCCACATCGAGCGCGCGCTGCAGGCCCAGCACGACCTGAGCGTGCGCGAGTACTCCCTCCTCGACGTACTGAGCCGCCAGCACGACGGGGACGGCGGCCACCTCCAGATGAAGCAGGTCGCCGACGCCGTCGTGCTCAGCCAGAGCGCCACCACCCGCCTGGTGACCCGCCTGGAGGACCGTGGCCTGCTCGCGCGCTACCTGTGCCCCACGGACCGCCGCGGCATCTACACCAACGTCTCCGAGGCGGGCCTCAAGCTCCTCGAAGAAGCCCGGCCCACGAACGAGACCGCGCTGCGCGAGGCCCTCGACACGGCCGCCGAGAACCCCGAGCTCGCGCCGCTGGTCAGGGCCGTCGAGGGGTTGCGCGTCCCCGCGTAGGGCGATGTGCCCGGGAGGACGCCCAGCTTAGGCTGCGCCCATGGGAGATCTTGAGATCAGGCCGGCCGCGGCCGAGGACGTGCCGGCGATCGTCGCGATGCTGGCGGACGATCCACTGGGCGCTCGGCGCGAGTCCCCTGACGACCTCGCGCCGTACCTCGCCGCCCACGCCCGCCTGGCGGCCGACCCCAACCAGCACCTGGTCGTCGCCGTGCGCGAGGGCCGGGTCGTGGGCACCTTGCAGCTCACCGTCATCCCCGGACTCTCCCGGATGGGCTCGACCCGCTCGGTCATCGAAGGGGTCCGGGTCCACGCTGACGAGCGCGGCACCGGTCTGGGGACCCAGCTCATCGAGTGGGCCGTCGAAGAATCCCGGCGCCAGGACTGCCAGTTGGTGCAACTCACCTCGGACGCCACCCGCACCGACGCGCATCGCTTCTACGAGCGGCTGGGCTTCGTGGCCTCACACGTGGGGTTCAAGCTGCCTCTCTGAGGCGTTCCCTGCGTTCCTGCGTTCGTGAAGTGGGTCGGCGGGGATGTTTCACGTGGAACTGCCCGGTCGGCCGTTTCACGTGAAACGGCCGACCGGATGGGGACTCCTACTGCGGCACCCCGCGCCATCCCTCCGCGTCCACCCCGCCAGGCACCGGGGCGTTCTTGTCGTAGGGCTCACGCGTGAAGACGAACGACCCGAGGTCCAGATGGCTGACCGAGCCGTCGGGGCGGCGTACGGCCCGCAGCTGCTCCCCCGCGTAGTAGCCGTCGAGTCCGGTCCAGGTCCCGTCCCCGTTCGCACGGAACCGCGAGCGTCGCCCGCCACCGGCCGCCGGGCCCAGCTCGACACCGCCCTCGGACGCCAGTCGCAGTGCCACGGTCTGCGTGCCCCAGTACCAGGGCCCCGCCAACTCCAGGACGGCCGCGTCCACTTCGGGCAGCGGACGCCAGGGCTCGGGGATGCGGGGCTCGGCCTCGGCAACGATGCCCAGCAGCTCGGCGGCGACCGTGGCCACCGGAACGCCCGACGTGCAGTTGGCGAGAGTGACGGCCACGAGCCCGTCCTCCTCGCTCAGCCACAGCCCCGCCAGGAAGCCGGGCAGCGATCCGGTGTGGCCGGCCAGGGTGCGCCTTTCGCCGTGCACGATCTGCATCCCGAGCCCGTACGACATCTCCCGGTCACCTGGCAGCGTCGGCGCGGCCGGCGTCCGCATCTCGCGCACGGACTCCGCGCTCAGCACGCGGTCGTCGCCCGTGGAAAGGAAGGTGGCAAAGGATGCCAAGTCACGCGTGGTGGACCACAGTTGCCCTGCCGGGGCCATCAGGCCGAGGTCCTCGCTGGGCTCCGGCAGCAGTACGTCCGCGAACGGGTGCACGGCCCAGCCGCCCGCGTGCGGCATCTGCGGCTGGAGGCCCGTGCGGCTCAGGCCGAGCGGTTCGAGGATCTCGCCGCGCAGGGCCTCTTCCCAGGAGACGCCGCGCACCTTCTCGATCAGGGAGCCGAGGAGCGTGTAGCCAGGGTTCGAGTAGTGGTGGCGGCGTCCGACGGGGTGCCGGAAGGGCTGCTCGCCCAGCACGTCGGCGAGGGTCGGCCGCAACGACGCGGAGCTGCGCTCCCACCACTCGCCCGGGGTCTCGGCCGCCAGTCCGCCGGTGTGCGCGAGGAGTTCGGCGATGGTGACCTCACCTGCGCCGGTTCCGGGCAGATGCTTCTCCAGCGGGTCGCCCAGGTCGAGCAGTCCTTCGTCGCGCAGCCTCAGCACCAGCACGGCCGTGAACGTCTTCGTGATCGAGCCGATGCGGTACTGCACGTTCTCGTCGGGCCCGTGTCCGTCGACCGAGGTCCGCGACCCCGTCCAGACCAGCTTCCCGTCACGGGCGACCGCCGCCACGAGGGACGGGGCGCGGCCCTCGCTCTGGGCGACGGCGATGCGGTGCAGGAGGGCCCGGCGCGTGCCAGGCAACAGCTCTTCCAGGGGTGTCGTCATGTGCTCAGTCCACCGTGGGAGTCGGCCCGCGTCGAGCCGATTTCACCGGCGGCTGATCATGGCGTCCTGATCAGGTCTGCGCCATGTCCACGAAGCGCGAGTAGTGGCCCTGGAAGGCGACCGTGATCGTGGCCGTCGGGCCGTTACGGTGCTTGCCGACGATGATGTCCGCCTCGCCCGCGCGCGGTGACTCCTTCTCGTAGGCATCCTCGCGGTGCAGCAGGATGACCATGTCGGCGTCCTGCTCGATGGAGCCGGACTCACGCAGGTCGGACACCATCGGCTTCTTGTCCGTGCGCTGCTCGGGACCACGGTTCAGCTGCGAGAGCGCGATCACCGGGACCTCGAGCTCCTTGGCGAGCAGCTTCAGGTTTCGGGACATGTCCGAGACCTCCTGCTGACGGCTCTCGGAACGCTTCGAACCACCGGCCTGCATCAGCTGCAGGTAGTCGATGATCACGAGCTTGATGTCGTTGCGCTGCTTGAGGCGACGGCACTTCGCGCGGATCTCCATCATCGACAGGTTCGGCGAGTCGTCGATGTAGAGGGGGGCGGCCGAGACCTCGGGCATCCGGCGCGCGAGCCGCGTCCAGTCCTCGTCCGTCATCGTGCCGGACCGCATGTGGTGCAGGGCCACGCGCGCCTCGGCCGACAGCAGACGCATCGCGATCTCGTTGCGCCCCATTTCGAGGGAGAAGATGACGCTGGGCAGGTTGTGCTTGATCGAGGCCGCGCGGGCGAAGTCGAGCGCGAGCGTGGACTTACCCATGGCGGGACGGGCCGCGATGACGATCATCTGGCCGGGGTGCAGACCGTTCGTCAGCGAGTCGAAGTCGGTGAAGCCGGTCGGCACACCGGTCATCTCGCCGCTGCGGGAGCCGATCGCCTCGATCTCGTCGAGCGCGCCCTCCATGATGTCGCCGAGCGGGAGGTAGTCCTCGCTGGTGCGCTGCTCGGTGACCGCGTAGATCTCGGCCTGCGCCTTGTTGACGATCTCGTCGACGTCGTCGTCCGCCGCGTATCCCATCTGCGTGATCCGCGTGCCCGCCTCGACGAGGCGCCGCAGGACCGCCCGCTCGTGGACGATCTCCGCGTAGTACTCGGCGTTCGCCGCGGTGGGGACCGTCTGGACGAGGGTGTGCAGATACGATGCGCCGCCGACCTTGTTGATCTCGCCGCGCTTGGTCAGCTCGGCGGCGATGGTGATCGGGTCGGCCGGCTCGCCCTTGGCGTAGACGTCGAGGATCGCCTGGAAGATCGTTTCGTGGGCGGGCTTGTAGAAGTCGGCGCCCTTGAGGACCTCGACGACGTCCGCGATCGCGTCCTTGGACAGGAGCATGCCACCGAGGACGGACTGCTCGGCGTCCAGATCCTGCGGCGGTACGCGCTCGAACGTGGCCGGACCGTCGTCCCAGCCGCCGTCGTCATGACCTCGCTCGTGCTGGTCGCCCTGGCCCCGGCCACCGTCGCGGCGCTTGCGGGAGGACGGCAGACGGTCACCGGGACCGCTGTCGGCCCAAGGGTCGTCCAAGGGCTCGGAGATACTCACCGGGCCGCCTCCTCCCGTCCGCCGAGCGGACCTCGCCGTGCCACTCTTTCCTACGGCACGACACTGACAAATCAGGGGACCCGATTCCGGTTCTGACGCGTCGGTTTTGTGAGGTTTCCGAGGGCGGAGGACACGGTGGGCGCCGCACCACGGTAGGCGTGCGGGCACCGTCAGCCAATCTGGTTATCCACAGGCACTGTGGACGACGGGCCTCTCGCTGTGGAGAACCGGGGAAAACCTGTGCACGGCTCGGTGGACAGCCCTGTGAACAAGCCCTCAAGCATTTCCACGCACCCATGCTGACCTGCACCTTTTCCGTCCACCGGCTGTGCAGGAGAAAAACTTCCCCAGTCGGACCAAGATCTTTGGGAAGGCCTTCACGCAACACGCGCAAGACCTCTCAAGGTAAGGGTCACAGCAGCGTTGCATCTCTTACCTGTGGAAGATTAGATTGGTGCCCATGACACAGGCTCCCGCGACTCCCAAGGCCGCTCGTCGCCGGCACGACCGAGAGATCGTCGCCCTCGCCGTTCCGGCCTTCGGCGCGCTCGTCGCCGAGCCCCTCTTCCTCATGGCCGACAGCGCCATCGTGGGCCATCTCGGCACGGCCCAGTTGGCGGGTCTCGCCATCGCCGGGGCCCTCCTCACGACCGCGGTCAGCGTCTTCGTCTTCCTCGCCTACGCGACCACGGCGGCCGTTGCCCGCCGGGTCGGCGCAGGCGATCTGCGGGCCGCGATCCAGCAGGGCATGGACGGCATCTGGCTCGCCCTGCTCCTGGGCGCCGCCGTCATCGCGATCGTCCTGCCCACCGCCCCCGGCCTGGTGAGCCTCTTCGGCGCCTCGGACACCGCCGCCCCGTACGCGATCACCTATCTGCGGATCTCCGCCCTGGGCATCCCCGCGATGCTCGTGGTCCTGGCCGCGACCGGCGTCCTGCGCGGACTGCAGAACACCAAGACCCCGCTGTACGTGGCCGTAGCCGGCTTCGTCGCCAACGGCGTCCTCAACGTAGGACTCGTCTACGGCGCCGATCTCGGCATCGCAGGATCCGCCTGGGGCACCGTCATCGCCCAGATCGGCATGGCCGTGGTCTACCTCGTCGTGGTCGTCCGTGGAGCCCGACGCCACGGTGCCTCTCTGCGCCCCGACGCCGCAGGTATCCGGGCCTGTGCACAAGCAGGAGCACCTCTGCTCGTCCGCACCCTCTCGATCCGCGCGATCCTGATGATCGCGACAGCCGTCGCCGCCCGGCTCGGAGACGCGGACGTGGCGGCGTACCAGATCGTCCTGTCCCTCTGGAACCTGCTCGCCTTCGCGCTCGACGCCATCGCGATCGCGGGCCAGGCCATCATCGGCCGCTATCTCGGTGCCGATGACGCCGACAGCGCACGCGACGTCTGCCGTCGGATGGTGCAGTGGGGCATCGCGGCGGGCATGGTCCTGGGTCTTCTGGTGATCGTCACGCGACCACTGTTCGTCCCGTTGTTCACCAGCGACCAGGTCGTACAGGACGCGGCGCTGCCCGCTCTGATCGTCGTGGCGCTCTCCCAGCCGATCTGCGGGATCGTGTTCGTGCTCGACGGCGTCCTCATGGGCGCCGGCGACGGCCCCTACCTGGCCTGGGCCATGCTCGTCACCTTGGCGTTCTTCACCCCGGTGGCACTTCTCGTACCGACCTTCGGCGGTGGACTCACCGCCCTGTGGGGAGCGATGACGCTGATGATGGCGGTGCGGATGCTGACGCTCTGGGTCCGGTACCGCTCGGGCCGCTGGGCAGTCACCGGAGCGACCCGCTGACCGAAGCGTGCCGTTTCACGTGAAACGGCGCACCGTGAAACCGGACGACAAGCATGTGGGGCCGCACCCCGAAGGGTGCGGCCCCACATATCGCTTCAGCGCTGCTCAGGGCAGTGCTCAGGCAGCGACGACCTCGACGTTGACCTTGGCGGCAACCTCGGGGTGCAGACGCACGGTCGCCTCGTGGGCGCCCAGCGTCTTGATCGGCGAGCCCAGCTCGACGCGGCGCTTGTCGACCTTCGGGCCACCAGCGGTCTCGATCGCCGAAGCGACGTCAGCCTGCGTGACGGAACCGAAGAGACGACCGGCGTCGCCGGAGCGGACGGCCAGACGGACCTTCGTACCCTCGAGCTTGGCCTTGATCTCGTTGGCCTGCTCGATGGTCGCGATCTCGTGGATCTTGCGGGCGCGGCGGATCTGCGCCACGTCCTGCTCGCCACCCTTGGTCCAGCGGATCGCGAAACCACGCGGGACCAGGTAGTTGCGGGCGTACCCGTCCTTGACGTCGACGACGTCGCCGGCGGTGCCGAGGCCGGAGACCTCGTGGGTGAGGATGATCTTCATTTTTCGGTCACCCTTCCCTTATCGCGCGGTGGACGTGTAGGGCAGCAGCGCCATCTCACGGCTGTTCTTCACGGCCGTGGCGACGTCACGCTGGTGCTGCGTGCAGTTGCCGGTCACGCGGCGGGCACGGATCTTGCCGCGGTCGGAAATGAACTTCCGCAGCATGTTCGTGTCCTTGTAGTCCACGTACGTGACCTTGTCCTTGCAGAATGCGCAGACCTTCTTCTTAGGCTTGCGCACAGGCGGCTTCGCCATGGTGTTTCTCCTGTGTGATCAAGAAGTTTGGGGTACGAGCCCAGCCCCGGAGGGCGGTGATCCCTAGAAGGGGGGCTCGTCCGAGTAGCCGCCGCCGGAGCCGCCGGAGCTTCCGCCCCAGCCGCCACCGCCGCCGCCCTGCTGGCCGCCGCCGGCAGGGGCACCGGTCGCCCAGGGGTCGTCGGCGGGAGCACCGCCGCCGCCCTGCTGACCGCCGCCGGAGCCGCCGGAGTTTCCACCCCAGCTGCCACCGCCGCCGCCCTGCTGGCCGCCGCCGCCACCGCCGCCGTAACCGCCCTGGCCACCGCGGCCGCTGGTCTTGGTGACCTTGGCCGTGGCGCTGCGGAGGCTGGCACCGACTTCCTCGACGTCCAGCTCGTAGACCGTGCGCTTGACGCCCTCACGGTCCTCGTAGGACCGCTGCTTCAGCCGGCCCTGCACGATGACGCGCATGCCTCGCTGGAGCGACTCCGCGACGTTCTCCGCCGCCTGACGCCAGACCGAGCAGGTCAGGAACAGGCTCTCGCCGTCCTTCCACTCATTCGTCTGACGGTCGAAGGTGCGGGGAGTGGACGCGACACGGAACTTCGCGACCGCCGCACCGGAGGGGGTGAAGCGCAGCTCGGGGTCGTCGACAAGATTGCCGACGACCGTGATGACGGTCTCGCCTGCCATGGGGTACCTCTCGGCGGGTTTGCTGCGGACTGCTTGCTGCTACTCGAATCCCGAGGGACTGAACCGCGAGGTTCAGTGGGTCTCGGGGCGGAGGACCTTGGTCCGGAGGACCGACTCGTTCAGGTTCATCTGGCGGTCGAGCTCCTTGACGACCGCAGGCTCGGCCTGCAGGTCGATGACCGAGTAGATGCCCTCAGGCTTCTTCTTGATCTCGTACGAGAGACGACGACGGCCCCAGGTGTCGACCTTCTCGACCTTTCCGGCGCCCTCGCGGACGACGGAGAGGAAGTTCTCGATCAGGGGGGCGACGGCGCGCTCCTCCAGATCGGGGTCGAGGATGACCATCACCTCGTAGTGACGCATGTGGAACCCACCTCCTTTGGACTCAGCGGCCACGGTCGTTCCGTGGCAGGAGGGTTGTTATGCGTGAGCAACGGTATCGGCCACCACTGACAACCGGGTCTCGCGAGGAGAACCCTGCAGATCAGTGGGTATCAGTCCCTGGTCGGGACGTGGGCAGACACCAATGCAGACGGTACAGACTACCCGCACCTCGGCTTCCGGTTGAAATCCGACAGCGGAGCACCGCAATCTGTACACATCGGGTGTGTATGGCGCTACGATGCGCCGCCTTCCGCAGGAGGTGCCGCTATGGCACAAGTAATGCGACCGAACAGCACGGCCTCGTCGTCCCTCTTCGCGACGGACGGCAAGGCCCATCCCCTTCCGGACACCCTGCTCGCCGTGACCGTCGTGCTCGGAGCGATCGCGATCATCACCTCGATCTGGAGCGGGCTCCATCTCCTCAGTTCCTGGGCCGGGCTGGTCGGGATCCTGACGGGCGCCTACGGCCAGTTCATCTCGGAGACCACCCGGGAACGCTTCGGCCTGATCCTGGGCCTCGGGGCCTCGGCCGTCGGCTTCTTCATCGGGATGGCCCACGGAGGCCTTTTCGGAGGGGTCATCGGCTGAGGTCAGGCCCCCCTCGGAGCCCGACCTCCCATACGGCCAGTCGGGGCGCTCGCAGGGCGCAGTAGGCTTCGGCGCGAGAGCCGGAGCCCCTGTACCCATGGGGACACACCAGCCCGAGGAGCGCCCCGAATGAGCCTGACCCTGAGGACCATCAGCCGAGAGCAGCATCTGGCCTACATCCAGAGCCTGCCCGCGGCGAGCCACATGCAGGTCCCGGCATGGGCAGATGTCAAGGCGGAGTGGCGCTCCGAGAACATGGGCTGGTTCGACGACCGCACCGGCGAGATGGTCGGCGCGGGCCTCGTGCTGTACCGCCAGCTGCCGAAGATCAAGCGGTATCTCGCGTACCTGCCCGAGGGTCCGGTCATCAACTGGTACGCGCCGAACCTCGACGACTGGCTGCGCCCGATGCTCGCGCATCTGAAGCAGCAGGGTGCCTTCTCCGTGAAGATGGGCCCCCCGGTGATCATCCGCCGCTGGGAAGCCGCTTCCATCAAGAAGGGCATCCAGGACCCGGACGTGAAGCGCCTGCGCGACATCGAGGCGGACTTCATCGAGCCGCGGGCCTTTGAAGTCGCCGACAAGCTGCGCCGCATGGGCTGGCAGCAGGGCGAGGACGGCGGCGCCGGCTTCGGCGACGTGCAGCCGCGCTACGTCTTCCAGGTGCCGCTCGCGAACCGCTCCCTGGAAGAGGTCCACAAGAACTTCAACCAGCTGTGGCGCCGGAACATCAAGAAGGCCGAGAAGGCCGGTGTCGAGGTCGTCCAGGGCGGCTACCAGGACCTCGCCGAGTGGCAGCGGCTGTACGAGATCACGGCCGTGCGCGACCACTTCCGGCCGCGCCCGCTCTCGTACTTCCAGCGCATGTGGACGGCCCTCAACACCGAGGACCCCAACCGCATGCGGCTGTACTTCGCCCGCCACAACGGGGTGAACCTCTCGGCGGCCACGATGCTCGTCGTCGGCGGTCACGTCTGGTACTCCTACGGCGCCTCCGACAACATCGGCCGCGAGGTCCGGCCCTCGAACGCGATGCAGTGGCGGATGCTCCGCGACTCCTACGCGCTCGGCGCCACGGTCTACGACCTGCGCGGCATCAGCGACTCGCTCGACGAGACGGACCACCTCTTCGGCCTGATCCAGTTCAAGGTCGGCACGGGTGGCGAGGCAGCCGAATACCTGGGCGAATGGGACTTCCCGCTCAACAAGCTGCTGCACAAGGCGCTCGACATCTACATGTCGCGGCGCTGACCGCTGGGCGTGCACGGGGCCCGTACCGACTCGGCTCGGCACTCCCTGCTCCGCTTTCGCCGCGGACCCGGCACAATTCACGTAGCTCCAAAGTTTCTTCATACCTCTGATACACCGCAGCCACGAGAAAGGTTCCGGGACCGGCCATGGCGCTCACGCTCTACGTCGACACCGCGCGCTGGCGGGCACACCACAAGCACGTGCTCGAGCAGTTTCCGGGGCTCGTCCCCGTCTGCAAGGGCAACGGCTACGGCTTCGGCCACGAACGGCTCGCGGAGGAGGCCACCCGCCTGGGCTCCGACATCCTCGCCGTCGGGACCACGTACGAGGCCGCCCGGATCAAGGACTGGTTCAGCGGTGATCTGCTGGTCCTGACCCCGTTCCGGCGCGGCGAGGAGCCGGTGCCGCTGCCCGACCGCGTCATCCGCTCCGTCTCCTCCGTCGACGGCGTGCACGGCCTCGTCGGCGCCCGCGTCGTCGTCGAGGTCATGTCCTCGATGAAGCGGCACGGGGTGAGCGAGCAGGACCTGCCGCAGCTCGCACACGCCATCCAGGACGTCCGCCTGGAGGGCTTCGCGATCCACCTGCCGCTGGACCGCACCGACGGCTCGGACGCCGTCGAGGAGGTCATCGGCTGGATGGACCGGCTGCGCGCGGCCCGCCTCCCGCTGCACACCATGTTCGTCAGCCACCTCAAGGCCGAGGAACTGGCGCGCCTGCAGCAGCAGTTCCCTCAGACCCGCTTCCGGGCCCGGATCGGCACGCGGCTGTGGCTGGGCGACCACGAGGCGACCGAGTACCGCGGCGCCGTCCTGGACGTCACCCGCGTCTCGAAGGGCGACCGGTTCGGCTACCGCCAGCAGAAGGCCGCCTCCGACGGCTGGCTGGTGGTCGTGGCGGGCGGTACGTCGCACGGTGTGGGCCTGGAGGCCCCGAAGGCGCTGCACGGCGTCATGCCGCGCGCCAAGGGCGTCGCCCGGGCCGGCCTCGCGACGGTGAACCGGAACCTCGCGCCGTTCGTCTGGTCGGGCAAGCAGCGCTGGTTCGCCGAACCGCCGCACATGCAGGTGTCGATCCTCTTCGTGCCGTCGGACGCCGCCGAGCCGAAGGTCGGCGAGGAACTGGTCGCCCATCTGCGGCACACCACCACGCAGTTCGACCGGATCGTGGACCGCTGAGCCGGAGCACCATCCACAGGGCATGAGAGAAGGGGCCGCGCATCCAGGAGGTGCGCGGCCCCTTCTTCGTTCCCGTCACGGGCCCGGTTCGCTCAGAGTGAACGTCCGGGGTCCTTGCCCCAATCACCGGGATCAGCGCCCCAGTTCACGGGCGGGGGCTGCTCGCCGCCGTGGCCTGCGTGCCGCGGGGGATGGGCCGCGTACCCGAGCACGAAGACGTCCTCAGCGCCGTCCAGGACGCCGCCCGACGGGTCGTCGTCCCCGGAACGCCGCACGACATCCCTGTCGGGCATCCAGATGTCCCGCACGATGACGGCGCAGAGGTACAGCGTGCCCAGCAGATGGGCGGCGATGGCCAGTTGGTACCCGTCCGTCGGCAGGCCCTGGTGCTTGTCGCCGCTGGTCGTGTACGCGAGGTACAGCCAGATCCCCAGGAAGTACGCGACCTCGCACGCCTGCCAGATCAGGAAGTCCCGCCACTTCGGGCGGGCCAGAGCGGCGAGCGGGATGAGCCACAGGACGTACTGCGGCGAGTAGACCTTGTTGGTGAGGATGAAGGCGGCGACCACCAGGAACGCGAGCTGCGCGAAGCGCGGCCGGCGGGGGGCGGTCAGCGCGAGGGCCGCGACGCCCAGGCAGGCCAGCACCATCAGGGCCGTGGCCAGGGTGTTGACGACGTCGGTGTCGAGCGGTGAGTCCATGTGCTGGGAGATGACCAGCCAGAAGGAGCCGAAGTCGACACCGCGCTCCTGGCTGAACGTGTAGAACTTCGACCAGCCGTCCGGCGCCATGATCATCACCGGCAGGTTCACGACCAGCCAGGCACCGGCCGCGCCGAGCGTCGCGACCCCGAAGGCCCGCCACCTGCCCGCCCGCCAGCACAGCACGAACAGCGGGCCGAGGAGCAGGACGGGGTAGAGCTTGGCGGCGGTCGCGAGTCCCAGCAGCACGCCGAAGGCGAGGGCACGCCCGCGCGACCACATCAGCATGGCGGCCGCTGTGAGGGCCACGGCGAAGAGATCCCAGTTGATGGTGGCGGTCAGCGCGAACGCGGGCGCCAGGGCCACCAGGAGGCCGTCCCAGGGGCGCCTGCGGTGGGTGCGGGCGACGCAGACGGCGATGACCGCGGCGCAGATCATCAGCATCCCGGCATTGACCATCCAGTACACCTGCTCCTGGTGCTGGATGGATCCGCTGCCGGGCGTCAGCCACGCGGCGACCTCCATGAACACACCGGTGAGGACCGGGTATTCGAGGTAGTCCATGTCGCCGGGCAGCTTGTCGAAGTATGGGACGAGCCCGTCGGCGAACCCGCGCCCCTGGTAGAGGTGCGGGATGTCCGAGTAGCACGCGTGCGTGTACTGGGAGCTCGCCCCGTAGAACCAGGCACCGTCGTAGCAGGGGAACTTCTGCACCATGCCGAGCGCGAACATGCCCAGCATGACGAGCGCGATGACGCGCACCGGGGTCCACCACGAGCGGCCGAGCAGGGCACGCCGTCCGATGGGGCCTCCGATGAACTCGCTGCCGGCCTCCGCGACCTCGTCCTCTCTGGTCGGCCGCACGGGGTCCGGCTGCTGCGGGTTCGCTCGTGTCGTCTCTGCACTGGGCATGCCGCACATCCTGCCGTACGCGGCTGAGAACGCGGCGAGGGCCGCCGCACCTGGTCGGTGCGACGGCCCTCGATCGGCGTGGAACACGCAGCGTTTCACGTGAAACACGGAGCGTTGCGGCTGCTCCGGTCAGCCTCCTCCGCCGAAGAGGGTTCCGTTTCCGTTCCCTCTGGTGTTTCCGTTGCCGTCGGTCTCGGTAGCCGTCGGCGACGACGTCACTCCGCCGTCCGTCGTTCCACCGTCCGCCGTGCCGCCGTTCGCCGCACCGCCGTTCTGGTTGCAGTTCCAGTCCCACTGGCTGCAGCTCTCGCTGGTCGACGGCGAAGGGTCAGCCGTCGACTGGCTCGGGGTCGGCGAGGGCGGAGCGGACGAGGACGGGGGCGCGGTGGCCGACGGGGTCGGCGTCGGGCTCGGAGTCTCGCCGATCACCTTGCCGATGGGCTCGGGCGTCGGGAAGGACTCGTACTTCGCGCCCTGCATCGCCTTGGACATGTAGTCGTGCCAGATCTCGGCCGGGAACGACGCACCGTGGATCTTGTCCTGGCCACCCGTTCCGTACATCTCCAGGAACTTGCGGTCCTTGGCCTTCTCGTTGTCGTCCATCCGGTACATCGTGATCGCGGTGGACAGCTGCTTCGTGTAGCCGACGAACCAGGCGGACTTGTTGCCGTCGGTGGTACCGGTCTTGCCGGCCACGTCCCGGCCCGGCAGCTGCGCCTTGGTACCCGTTCCCTTGTCGACCACGGTCTTGAGCACGTCGGTCACGTTGTCGGCGACCTGGGGGTCGAAGGCACGCTTGGGCTTCGTCTCGTGCCGGTAGACGGTCTCGCCCTCATGGTCGACGGACTTCACCGAGTACGGGTCGTTCTGCTGGCCACTGGTCGCGAAGGTCCCATAGGCACCGGCCATCCGGATCGCGCTCGGGTCGGAGGTACCGAGCGAGAACGACGGGAAGTTGGCGCTGGCGAAGCTGTCCTCGAGGATGCCGGCGCTCTGGGCGGCTTCCTTGACCTTGTCGAGGCCGACGTCCATGCCCAGCTGGACGTACGCGGAGTTGACGGACTCCCGCATCGCCTCACGCAGGTCGATCTGGAAGCTGGGCCGGTTGTAGGAGGCGCCGCCGTCGTTGGTCTGCAGCCACTCCTTGCCCTTCTGGTTCTTCCAGGGCACGCCGTCGTACGTCTCGATCTTGAGCTTGTTCTTGCCGCTGTACAGGCTCTTCGGCGAGACGATCGTCCGCTCGGACTCGTCCTGGTCCGGCAGTCCGTCCGGGTCCCGCACGCCGTACTTGAAGGCCGCGGCCAGCACGAACGGCTTGAAGGTCGAACCGACCTGGGCACCGGTGACGTCGGCGTTGTTGGTGAAGTGCTTGGTCGCGTCCTCACCGCCGTAGATGGCCTGGATGGCCCCGTCCTTGGGGCTCACGGAAGCGCCACCGAACTGGACGTACTTGTCGACGTACTCGCCCTTGAACTTGCGCTTGGAGTCGAGGTTCTCCTTGCGGACCTTCTTCACCGCGTCCTCGAGCTCCTTCACCTTGTGCCTGTCGAAGGTGGTGTGGATCTCGTAGCCGCCCTGCTGCAGCTTCTCGGCAGTGATCTGCCCGTCGCTGTTGTTGATGACGTACGCCTTGGCCAGGTCGACGAGGTAACCGATCTGACCGCCGAGCTGCGCGTTGGTACGAGGGTTCTGCAGCTTCGGGAAGCCCTTCTTGTCGAAGACGCTCCGCTGCGAGGCCGACAGGCGGCCGTCCTTGACCTCTTCGTCGAGGATCCACTTCCAGCGGTCCTCGGCGCGCTGGCGGTTCTTCGCCGCCGTCGCGTTGACCGGGTCGATCTCGGGCGAGCCCGCCGGGTCGTAGTACGTGGCGCCCTTGAGCACGGACGCGAGGAACGCGGACTGGCTCGCGTCGAGTTCCGAGGCGTCCTTGCCGAAGTAGGTACGAGCCGCGGCCTGAATGCCGTAGGCGCCACGCCCGTAGTAGGCCGTGTTCAGGTACCCGGCCATGACCACGTCCTTGTCGACCGTGCGGCCGACCTTTATGGAGACGAGGAGCTCCTTGAACTTTCGGGAGACCGTCTGCGACTGATCGTCCAGCATCGCGTTCTTCACGTACTGCTGCGTGATGGTCGAGCCGCCCTGGGTCTCGCCGCCCTTGGCCATGTTGAACACGGCACGGGCGATACCCATCGGGTCGACGCCCTTGTCGGTCTCGAAGGTCTTGTTCTCCGCCGACATCACGGCGTAGCGCATGGACTTCGGGATGTCCTCGTACTTGATGATCTGCCGGTTGGTCTCACCACCGGTCGCGATCATCTGCTTGCCGTCGGCCCAGTAGTAGACGTTGTTCTGCGCCTTGGCGGTCAGGGCCTCCTTCGGCGTGTCCACCAACGCGTACGCGATGCCGGCCGCCACCATCAGGCTCCCGAAGAAGCCGACGCACACGCCCGTCACCAGACGCCAGGACGGCATCCACCGTCGCCACCCGTCCTTGTAGGCACGCGGGTAATCGATGAACTTCTTCTTCCCCGGGCGGCCCCGGCCGCGCCCCGGCCCGTTCGGGCCCCCGGGGCCCCCGCCGCCACGACGGCCGCCGCCACCGGCGCCACCGCGTCCGGCGCCGCCGTCAGGCGCCCTGCGCCTGCTGCCGCTGGTACTGCGCTGGGCCGCGCGGCGCGCTTCGGCACGGCCGCCCCACTGACGGTCATCGCCCGCGCTCCCGGACGACCCCGACGAACTCGGGCCACCGTAGGAATCGGAGGGGGAAGCGGTGCTGCCACGCGGTGCCGCGCGACGGCCCGATGACGCTCCGGATGCTCCGCGACGGGCCGCGGCACGCCCGCCACCCTGCGGCGGCGGCGGTTTGCGACGGTGCTCGCTCATCGAACGACTACTCCTAGGGCAGGCGCGGCACGCGCACCTGGACGGCGGCTGGTTTCCGGTCCCCCCGAAGTACGGATGCGCCTCGTCCGGCACTCACCCGCACTGCCCCGGGGACGACGACGTCCTCAGGCGTCACTCGGTTCCCGGTGGTCTGCATGGCGGACAGACTACGCACCGTCAAAACCCTCCTAGGGCCGAAGTTCACCCCAAATCAGGCAAGTTGCTTCCTACGAATCGGTGATGTGACGCCGTTCACCGTGATCCCTCTTGTCGCAGTCGCAGGGTCGTTCTATCGTCGAGATGTATCGAGCCGATACATCAGCACGACATAAAGAGTCGATATACGGGACCGCGACAGTGAGGAGGCGACATGAGCCGGCGCTCCGGCATCCTTGAGTTCGCCGTACTCGGCCTGCTCCGTGAGTCCCCGATGCACGGCTATGAGCTGCGCAAACGACTCAATACGTCGCTCGGCGTCTTCCGAGCCTTCAGTTACGGGACGCTGTACCCCTGCCTCAAGACGCTGGTCGCCAACGGCTGGTTGATCGAGGAGTCGGGAAACAATCCCGCCGATGCCCTGGCGACACCACTCGCAGGGCGTCGCGCCAAGATCGTCTATCGGTTGACGGCGGAAGGTAAGGAGCACTTCGAGGACCTGCTCTCGCAGACCGGCCCCGATGCGTACGAGGACGAGCACTTCGCCGCGCGATTCGCCTTCTTCGGGCAGACGTCGCGTGATGTGCGGATGCGTGTCCTCGAGGGCCGTCGCAGCCGGCTGGAGGAGCGCCTCGAGAAGATGCGCCTCTCCTTCGCCCGCACCCGGGAGCGCCTGGACGACTACACGCTTGAGCTGCAGCGCCACGGCATGGAGTCCGTGGAGCGCGAAGTGCGCTGGCTGAACGAGCTCATCGAGAGCGAGCGCGCGGGCCGCGACCAGCGACGGTCGGGCCCGGGGGACGCAGCTCAGCAGGACACATCTGGAGAGACGGGCGGCCTGCCCCGGCACCGGGACAGCACCCGGCCGGATCCGTCCGACGACACCGCCACGTGAAGTCCGATCAGGACTTCACCAGTACACACAGGGAGCAACCGGAATGGGTTCGGTTCGCGTAGCCATCGTCGGCGTGGGCAACTGCGCCGCCTCGCTGGTGCAGGGCGTCGAGTTCTACAAGGACGCTGACCCGGAGACCAAGGTCCCCGGCCTCATGCACGTCCAGTTCGGCGACTACCACGTCGGCGACGTCGAGTTCGTCGCCGCGTTCGACGTCGACGCGAAGAAGGTCGGCCTCGACCTCGCGGACGCCATCGGCGCCTCCGAGAACAACACCATCAAGATCTGCGACGTCCCGAACACGGGCGTCCAGGTCCAGCGTGGCCACACGCTCGACGGTCTGGGCAAGTACTACCGCGAGACGATCGAGGAGTCCGCCGAGGCCCCCGTCGACGTCGTCCAGATCCTCAAGGACAAGCAGGTCGACGTTCTCGTCTGCTACCTGCCCGTCGGTTCCGAGGACGCGGCGAAGTTCTACGCCCAGTGCGCCATCGACGCCAAGGTCGCGTTCGTCAACGCTCTGCCGGTCTTCATCGCCGGTACCAAGGAGTGGGCGGACAAGTTCACCGAGGCGGGCGTCCCGATCGTCGGCGACGACATCAAGTCGCAGGTCGGCGCGACCATCACGCACCGCGTGATGGCGAAGCTGTTCGAGGACCGCGGTGTCCGTCTTGAGCGCACCATGCAGCTCAACGTCGGCGGCAACATGGACTTCAAGAACATGCTCGAGCGTGACCGCCTCGAGTCGAAGAAGATCTCGAAGACGCAGGCCGTCACCTCGCAGATCCGCGACCGCGAGCTGGGCGACAAGAACGTCCACATCGGCCCGTCCGACTACGTCGCGTGGCTCGACGACCGCAAGTGGGCGTACGTCCGCCTCGAGGGTCGCGCCTTCGGCGAGGTCCCGCTGAACCTTGAGTACAAGCTCGAGGTCTGGGACTCCCCGAACTCGGCCGGTGTCATCATCGACGCCGTGCGCGCCGCGAAGATCGCCAAGGACCGCGGCATCGGCGGCCCGATCCTCTCCGCGTCCTCGTACTTCATGAAGTCCCCGCCGGTTCAGTACTTCGACGACGAGGCCTTCGAGAACGTCGAGAAGTTCATCAAGGGCGAGGTCGAGCGCTGACCTCCCGCTGACCGGGCCGCGTCGGTGTTTCACGTGAAACACCGATCGTCCGAGGGTTGTCGAGGCCCCTGGATCGCACACGTCGTGCGTTCCAGGGGCCTTCCTCGTATGTGAGGCTGTGCCTCATGGCTGTCGTCCGTGACCTGCGTGTACTGCTGCGCCTGCGTGACTTCCGGCGCCTGCTCACGCTGCGACTGCTCTCCCAGGGCGCGGACGGCGTGTACCAGGTCGCGCTCGCCACCTACGTCGTCTTCTCTCCGGAGAAGCAGACCTCGCCGGGGGCGATCGCCTCGGCGATGGCCGTCCTGCTGCTGCCGTACTCGCTCGTCGGACCGTTCGCAGGCGTCCTCCTCGACCGCTGGCGGCGCCGCCAGGTCTTCCTCTACGGGAATCTCCTGCGGGTCCTGCTGGCGTCCGTGACGGCCGTCCTCATGCTGAGTCACGCACCGGACTGGCTCTTCTACGCATCGGCCCTCTGTGTGACCGCGGTCAATCGTTTCGTCCTGTCGGGCCTCTCGGCCGCGCTGCCACGGGTCGTGGACGCCGACCGTCTCGTCATGGCGAACTCGCTCTCACCGACCGCGGGGACCCTCGCCGCGACGCTGGGCGGCGGCCTCGCCTTCGGTGTCCGGCTGGTCGCCTCGGACTCCGACGCGGCGGTCGTTCTGCTCGGCGCCTTCCTCTATCTCTGTGCGGCACTCGCGTCCCTGCGGATGGACGTACAGCTCCTCGGCCCGGATCCCGAGTTGGTGCAGCCCCGGCTGCGGGCCGCGCTGGCGGGCACCGCACAGGGACTGCTCTCCGGTGTCCGCCACCTCACCGCCCGGCCGACGGCCACACGCGCGCTGGCCGCGATAACGGTGATGCGGTTCTGCTACGGCGCCCTTCTGGTCATGGTGCTGATGCTCTGCCGGTACGCCTGGTCGTCGACGGAGTCCGAAGGCCTGGCCCTGCTCGGTCTCGCCGTGGGCATCTCGGGTGCCGGCTTCTTCGTGGCAGCAGCCATCACACCGGCCGCCGTCGGGCGCTTCGGAGCCGGCGGCTGGATCATGATCTGCGCCGGCGTCGCGGCGGTCCTGGAGCTGGCCCTGGGGCTCACCTTCGAGCCCGCGCCGATCATGGTGGCCGCCTTCGTCCTCGGCCTCACCACCCAGGGCGCGAAGATCGCCACGGACACGGTCGTGCAGTCGTCCGTCGACGACGGCTTCCGCGGCAGGATCTTCTCCGTCTACGACGTGCTGTTCAACGTCTCGTTCGTCGGCGCGGCCGGAGTGGCGGCCCTGATGCTGCCGCCGGACGGCCGCTCGATCCAGCTCGTGGTCCTGGTGGCCGCTCTCTACGGAGCGGTCGCATTGGCCGTGTCCCGCTTCCCCACGCGCTAGGCGTCGCCGCACGGTCGGTGCGCGGAGGCAATGTTTCACGTGAAACATTGCCTCCCGGTCGGGCCACTCAGACGCGACTCGGGGCTCTGTTTCACGTGAAACAGAGCCCCGAGTGATGACGTGGGCGTCAGTCCTGCGCGCGGGCGGCCCACCACTCCTTGAGCGCCGCCACCGCCGCGTCGTACTCCATCGGTCCGTTCTCCAGACGCAGCTCCAGCAGGAACTTGTACGCCTGACCGATCACCGGCCCCGGCGTCACGTCCAGGACCTCCATGATCTGGTTGCCGTCCAGGTCGGGCCGGATCGAGTCCAGCTCCTCCTGCTCCTGCAACCGCTCGATGCGCTCCTCAAGGCCGTCGTACGCCCGCGAGAGGGCATTGGCCTTCCGCTTGTTGCGCGTCGTGCAGTCGGAGCGGGTCAGCTTGTGCAGCCGGCCCAGGAGCGGTCCCGCATCGCGTACGTAGCGACGCACAGCGGAGTCCGTCCACTCACCGGTGCCGTAGCCGTGGAAGCGCAGGTGCAGCTCGACCAGGCGCGAGACGTCCTTCACCAGTTCGTTGGAGTACTTGAGCGCGGTCATGCGCTTCTTCGTCATCTTCGCGCCGACCACCTCGTGGTGGTGGAAGGAGACGCGGCCGTCCTTCTCGAAGCGGCGCGTGCGCGGCTTGCCGATGTCGTGCAGCAGCGCCGCGAGGCGCAGCGTCAGGTCGGGACCCTCGGTCTCCAGCGCCATCGCCTGCTCCAGGACGATCAGCGTGTGGTCGTAGACGTCCTTGTGCCGGTGGTGCTCGTCGCGCTCCAGACGCAGGGCGGGCAGCTCGGGCAGGACGTGGTCGGCGAGGCCCGTGTCGACGAGCAGGGTGAGCCCCTTGCGCGGGTGCGCGGAGAGGATCAGCTTGTTCAGCTCGTCCCGGACGCGCTCCGCCGAGACGATCTCGATGCGGCCGGACATCGCCTTCATCGCCGCGACGACCTCGGGAGCGACCTCGAAGTCCAGCTGCGCGGCGAACCGGGCGGCCCTCATCATCCGCAGCGGGTCGTCCGAGAACGAGTCCTCGGGGGTGCCGGGCGTGCGCAGGACCTTCTCGGCGAGGTCGTCCAGGCCGCCGTGCGGGTCGATGAAGTCCTTCTCCGGGAGCGCGACGGCCATCGCGTTCACGGTGAAGTCGCGACGGACGAGGTCTTCCTCGATCGAATCGCCGTAGGACACCTCGGGCTTGCGCGAGGTCCTGTCGTAGGCCTCGGAGCGGTACGTCGTGACCTCGACCTGGAAGCTCTGGTCGACGCCGTCGACGCGGGCGTCCTTCTGGCAGCCGACGGTGCCGAACGCGATCCCGACCTCCCAGACCGCGTCGGCCCACGGGCGCACGATCTTCAGTACGTCGTCGGGGCGGGCATCGGTGGTGAAGTCCAGGTCGTTGCCGAGGCGGCCGAGCAGTGCGTCCCGGACCGAACCGCCGACCAGGGCGAGAGAGAACCCGGCCTCCTGGAATCGGCGGGCGAGATCGTCCGCGACAGGCGAGACCCGCAGCAGCTCGCTGACCGCGAGACGCTGCACCTGGCTCAGGGCACTGGGGTTGTCTTCATTGGCGTTCGGCACAACAGGACAGGGTACGTGGCCCGGGCGGCCCGCACCGAACCGTTTGCCGGGCCACCGCCCGGACCGTCCGGGCGGCCCCCTACCCTGGCTCCACGATCTTGTGAGGCAGACCCGGGCACTCAGCCACAGTGCTCCTCGTTACCATGCGTGGACACATCTGCGACCACTGACGACGACGAGGGACGGACGAGCGCGTGGCCGAGGCGGCAGACTTCCCAGGGATGAGTCCCTCACCTGCCCGCCGACTGCTGCGGCACGCGGGAGCCCTGCTCGCCGCGGCGCCGCTCGTGGCGGCGCTCCCCCTGCTGTCCGGAGCCACTCCCGCCCATGCCTCGGCACCGTCCGCGGCCACCGCCGCCGCGACGGGCACGACCACGGTCGACGTCGCGGTGAACGAGCTCTCGCCCGGCGCGCCGAGCGAGAGTGACACGCTCACCGTCAAGGGCCGGATCACCAACAACGGCAAGCAGGCCGTCACCGGCGCGCACATGGCCCTGCGCGTCGGCACGTCCTACGGCGGCCGCTCCCAGATCGACGCCGACGCGAAGAGCAGCACGGGCGGCACGCCCAGCGGCCGGGAGATCGGCGGCAAGTACGCCAAGAAGGTCCCCACGCTCGCGCCCGGCGCGCAGCAGGACTTCACGCTCTCCGTCCCGGCGAAGGCGCTGCAGCTCGGGTCCGAGGGCGTCTACCAGATCAGCGTCGCCCTCATGGGCCAGACGGCCGCGCAGCCGTACCTGCAGACGCTGGGCATCCAGCGGAGCTTCCTTCCCTGGCAGCCCGACGGCGCCGGCCCCCGGACGAAGACCACGGTGCTGTGGCCGCTGATCTCCAGCACCCATCTGACGGCCGAGACGGGCACGAACGAAGAGCAGACGCCCGTCTTCAACGACGACAGCCTGGCCGAGCAGATCGGCGCCGGCGGCCGCCTCCAGCGGATGCTGGAGCTCGGCAGCGAACTCGACGTCACCTGGGTGATCGACCCCGACCTGCTGGCCTCCGTCGACGCGATGACGGAGTCGTACAAGATCAAGGAAGTGGACGGAAAGCTCACGTCCGGCAAGGACCAGTCGACGGCCAAGGCGTGGCTGAGCGAACTGGAGACCGCGGTGCAGGGCCAGAAGGTGGTCACGCTGCCGTTCGCGGACCCGGACCTGGCCTCCCTCGCCCACAGCGGCACGAAGATCTCCGGCTCCCTCGGCCACCTCAAGAACGCCACGGACGCCGCCGAGAAGACCGTGGACACGATCCTCCACGTGAAGCCGGACACCTCGTACGCCTGGCCCGCCGACGGCGCCGTCGACCCCGACATCGTCAAGGTCGCGACGTCGGCGGGCGCGGACAAGATCATCGCGCGCAGCGACAGCCTCCGGGAGACGGGCACCCTCACGTACACCCCGTCCGCCGCGCGCCCCATCGGCGGCGGGGCCACGGCCGTGGTCGCCGACGCACGGCTGTCGACGGCGTTCCAGGGCGACATGACGGGCGCCGAGAGGTCCACGCTCGCCGTGCAGGAGTTCCTCGCCCAGAGCCTCATGTTCGACCTGCAGACGGACAAGCAGCGCAGCGTCGTCGTGGCCCCGCAGCGGATGCCCACGGCGAGCCAGGCCCAGACGATGGCCGAGGCGGTGGGCATCCTGCAGAGCGGCACCTGGTCGCAGCCCCAGAGCCTGGCCGCCGCCGCCAAGGCCAAGCCCGACCCGGGCGCCACGACCCGCGTGCCGCGCTCCTATCCGGCGTACCTCCGCAAGCAGGAGCTGAAGCCGCCCGCCTTCGAGCAGATCGCGGCCACCGAGAGCGACCTCGAGAACTTCAAGGTCATCCTCACCGACAAGTCGCGCGTGGTGACTCCGTTCGGCCGGGCGATGGACCGCGAGGTGTCCACGTCGTGGCGGGGCCGGACCGGCACGGCGACGACCTTCCGGGACGGGGTCTCCAGCTATCTGCGCGGCCTCACCGATCAGGTGATGCTGATCGAGAAGTCCGAGGTGAAGCTCTCCGGTCGCAGCGCCACCATCCCGGTGTCGGTGCAGAACAACCTGTGGCAGGACGTCGACCACCTGACGCTGCGCCTCACCTCCGGCAACGGCACCCGCCTCAAGATCAACGGCGAGACGTTCCAGGACCAGCCGGTGAAGATCGCCAGCGGCCACAGCCAGTCCGTGAAGTTCACCACCACGGCCAAGGCGACCGGCCCGGTCACGGTCCACGCCCAGCTCTTCACCCAGGACGGTGACGCCTACGGCCAGGAGGTGTCCTTCCAGGTGGATGCCAACGAGGTCACGCCGACCGTGATGCTCGTCATCGCCGGCGGAGTCCTGCTGCTGGTCCTGGCCGGGTTCCGGATGTACACGCAGCGCAAGCGGGCCGCCGCCGACAAGGCGGCCAAGGCCGGCGAGGACGCCCCGGACAGCGACTCGGAGGCTGCGGCGGAGCCCGCGCCGGAGGACGAGTCGGCTCCCACCGCCCGGGCAGACGTTCCGCAGCAGCCGAGTGACCCGACGGCTGACACCTCCTCCGAAAGCACGGCCCCGTCGGGGACGGGTGAGAGAGTGGACCGTTGAGCGATGTCGTGGCCGGTGGGCCGGGGACGATGAGGTGGGGTATCCATGAACGCGCCGTACGACGGTGACCGTGGCCAGGGCTCGGGCGGCTCTGCCTCGGGCGATGGCCACCCGTACGCCGGCTCGCACGGGGCCGGCGGGCAGGTCCCGCCGCCCCAGCCCGCGCCCGACGCGTATCCGCAGGACGCGTACCTCCAGGACGCCTACGACCAGGACCCGTACCGGGCCAACGACCTGGCCGCCCAGGACCCGGTGACCGAGGCGCTGTACGACCGCGCCGCGCATCCGCCGCCGCCCCCGGGCACGTACCAGCAACAGCAGCCGCTCTACGCTCCGCCGCCCGCGAACCAGTACCAGCCGGACCCGCGGGTGTGGGCGCAGACGCCCGCGCCGGAGCCGGACGGCGCCACCCAGTACCTGCCGTACGGCGACGACGCGCGGACGACGCAGTTCGTGGGCGTCGACGACCTCGTGACGCAGGCGAGCGAGGAGCGCCACGAGCCGGACGCCTTCGCCCACCTCTTCCGCGACCAGCAGCCCGGCTACGGCAGCGGTCGCGCCCCGGTGGAGCAGCCGGTGGACGACCCGACCCAGTTCCTCGGTCAGGCCCCCGTGCCGGTGCCTCCGCCGGCAGCGGCGCCCGCCCCGGCGCCCGCGAAGAAGGGCGGCCGGGCCTCCAGCCTGATGAAGTCGAGCGCGGTGATGGCGGCGGGCACGCTCGTCTCCCGCCTCACCGGCTTCGTCCGCACCATGGTGATCACCGCGGCGCTCGGCGCCGGACTGCTCGGTGACACCTGGACCGTCGCGTACACGCTGCCGACGATGATCTACATCCTGACCGTCGGCGGCGGTCTGAACTCCGTGTTCGTGCCGCAGCTCGTCCGTTCCATGAAGGAGGACGAGGACGGCGGCGAGGCGTACGCGAACCGGCTGCTGACGCTCGTCATGGTGGCCCTCGCGGCGATCGTCGTGATCGTCGTCGTCGCCGCACCTCTGCTGATCAACCTGATGTCGAGCACGGTCTCGAACAACCCGGACGCCGACAGTGTCGGCGTCACCTTCGCCCGCTACTGCCTGCCCACGATCTTCTTCATGGGTGTGCACGTGGTCATGGGCCAGATCCTGAACGCCCGCGGCAAGTTCGGCGCGATGATGTGGACCCCGGTCCTGAACAACATCGTCATGATCTTCACGTTCGGCATGTTCATCTGGGTCTACGGCACCGCGGCCGAGACCCACATGGGCGTGAAGACGATCCCGGACGACGGCGTCCGCCTGCTCGGCATCGGCACGCTGCTCGGTCTGACCGTGCAGGCGCTGGCGATGATCCCGTACCTGCGCGAGACCGGCTTCCGCTTCCGTCTCCGCTTCGACTGGAAGGGCCACGGCCTGGGCAAGGCCGTGAAGCTCGCCAAGTGGACCGTGCTGTTCGTCCTCGCCAACCAGGCCGGCGTCATCGTCGTCACCCAGCTCGCCACAGCGGCGGGCGAGGCGTCCCCGGTCAAGGGCACCGGCATCCTGGGCTACTCCAACGCCCAGCTGATCTGGGGCATGCCGCAGGCGATCATCACCGTCTCGGTCATGGCGGCGATGCTGCCGCGCATCTCGCGGTCCGCGCACGACGGCGACCCCGGAGCGGTCCGCGACGACATCTCCTCGGGTCTGCGGACCTCGGCGGTGGCCATCGTCCCCGTCGCCTTCATGTTCGTGGCGCTCGGCGTCCCGATGTGCACCCTGCTGTTCGGCTCCAGCGGCACCGAGGCCGCCCAGTCCATGGGCTACATCCTCATGGCGTTCGGACTCGGCCTCATCCCGTTCTCCGTGCAGTACGTGGTGCTGCGCGGCTTCTACGCGTACGAGGACACTCGGACGCCCTTCTACAACACGGTCATCGTCGCCGCGGTCAACGCCGCCGCCTCGGCCGTCTGCTACGCCATCCTGCCCGCCCGGTGGGCGGTCGTCGGCATGGCCTTCTCGTACGGTCTCGCGTACGCGATCGGTGTCGGCGTCGCATGGAAGCGGCTGGGCAAGCGGCTCGGGGGCGACCTGGACGGCCCGAACGTCGTGCGTACGTACGCCCGCCTCTGCCTCGCGTCCGTGCCTGCCGCGGTGATCGGCGGCGGAATCGGGTACGCGCTCACGAAGGCCCTCGGCCACGGCGCGGTCGGATCGATCGCGGCACTGGTCGTCGGAGGTGCGGTGCTGCTGGGAGTCTTCTACGTGGCGGCCCGGAAGATGAGGATCGAGGAGCTCAATTCGATGGTCGGAATGGTGCGTGGCCGTCTCGGCCGGTGATCCGACCGGAAGTGCGTGCAACCATCGGCGGCTACCGCGTGTCGTGCATAGCGCCGGACTGTGGGCACAATTGGCTTTGACGTCGCAGTGAGTGCAACGGATGGGGAGGCAGGAACGACGGTGGCGGAACGGAGCACGGCTGCCGTCGACGTGGCCGACAACGGCGGCGACGAGCCGCTGGCCGCCAAGGCGGACAAGGCGGAGCAGGCCACGGCCGACGGGGCGGCCCAGACCGGGGAGCGGGACACGGCGGCACGCGAGGAACCCGCGGACACCGCGGAGACGGGGACACACGTGAGCCCCGGGAAGACGACACCACCCGAGCTGCACAGCGGGCACAAGCTCGCCAGACGCTACCGGCTCGAGGAGTGCGTCACCCGTCTGGACGGTTTCAGCAGCTGGCGTGCGGTGGACGAGAAGCTCCGCCGCGCTGTCGGCGTGCACCTGCTGCCCGCCGATCATCCGCGGGCCCGCTCGGTGCTCGCCGCGGCCCGCTCGTCGGCGCTGCTCGGCGACCCGCGGTTCGTCCAGGTCCTCGACGCCGTCGAGGAGAACGATCTCGTCTACGTCGTCCACGAGTGGCTGCCCGACGCCACGGAGCTGACCGCGCTGCTCGCCGTGAGCTCGCTCGAGGCGCACGACGCGTACCAGATGGTCAACCAGGTCTCGCACGCCATGGCCGCGGCACACCGCGAGGGCCTGGCCCATCTGCGGCTCACGCCGAGCGCCGTGCTGCGTACCTCCACGGGCCAGTGGCGCATCCGCGGCCTCGCCGTGAACGCCGCGCTGCGCGGCATCACGTCCGACACCCCGCAGCGCACCGACACCGAGGCGATCGGCGCGCTGCTGTACGCCGCCCTGACGCAGCGCTGGCCGTACGAGAACGACGCGTACGGCCTGTCGGGGCTGCCCAAGGGCGTCGGCCTCATCGCGCCCGACCAGGTGAGGGCCGGCGTGCACCGCGGCCTCGCGGAGCTCGCCATGCGCGCGCTCGCCAACGACGGGGCGACGGCGTCCCGCCAGGAGCCTCCGTGCACCACGCCGGAGGACCTGGTGAAGGCCATCGGCGAGATGCCCAGGATCCGCCCGCCGGAGCCCGCCTTCACCGCTCCGCCGGAGTACCAGCGGACCACCTACCAGCAGGGCACGTACGGCCGCCAGGCCGCGCCCGGCGTCACCCAGCCGGTGCCCACCCCGCCGCCCCCGCTGCAGAGCCGTACCGGCAAGGCCCTCAAGTGGGCCGTGTCAGCGCTGCTCATCGCCGCGCTGGGGCTCGGCAGCTGGCAGCTCGCGGACGCCCTCATGGACCAGGGCAAGTCCGGCGACTCCGAGACCACGCACACGACCGACGGCGGCGGCGGCAAGGACGACAAGAAGCCCGCCAAGCCGCACACCATCAAGGGCGCCCAGGAGTACGTCGCCAAGGGCGACCCCCAGGCACCCAACGACGTCGCGGACACGTACGACGGCGACAGTTCCACGTACTGGCGCACCAAGTCGTTCCTCGACGGCCCCGAGATGGTCATAAAGCCGGGTGTCGGCATCGTGTACGACCTCGGTTCGGCCAAGGACGTGTCGGCCGCGTCGATAGGGCTCCGCTACGACGGCGACCACACCACGGTCTCGCTGTACGCGGCCGACTCGCTCTCACCGGCCTCCGTGGACGGTCTGAAGCGGATCGGCGCCCAGACCAAGACCCGGGCCAAGACGGCGAGCGTCGAGGCCGACAAGCCGGTCAGGACGCGGTACGTACTCGTATGGCTGACGGCACTGCCGCACGCGGGTCAGGATGGGTACAGCCAGGCCGGCTACAAGCAGGGCATCACGGATGTGAAGTTCACCGGCTGACCACCGGGACACCGTGACTCACCAGGGGGAGGGGGTTCGGCAGTGGACGACGCCTACGGCGGAGCGAGCGATCAGGACCTCCTCGCCCGCCACGTCGCGGGGGACAAGGACGCCTTCGGCGAGATCGTGCGACGGCACCGGGACCGACTGTGGGCGGTGGCGCTGCGGACGCTGGGAGACCGCGAGGAAGCCGCGGACGCGGTGCAGGACGCGCTGGTCTCCGCCTACCGCGCCGCGCACACCTTCCGCGGCCAGTCCGCCGTCACGACCTGGCTGCACCGCATCACCGTGAACGCGTGCCTGGACCGGGCTCGCAAAATGGCATCGCGGAAGACGTCCCCCGTGGACGACGCCGATCGCCTGGACCAGCTCCTGGAGCCGCACGAATCGGCGGCCGCGCCCGCCGAGCGCAACGACCTCCACCGCGAGCTCCTGGCCGCCCTGGGATCGCTGCCGACGGACCAGCGGGCCGCGCTCGTCCTCGTCGACATGCAGGGCTACCCGGTGGCCGAGGCCGCCCGGCTCCTCGACGTCCCCACAGGAACGGTCAAGAGTCGCTGTGCGCGCGGCAGAGCCAGACTGCTTCCCCTCCTGACCCATCTCCGTACGGAGAGCGGGGCCAAGGAGAGTACCGAAGGTGGCGAGAACCCGACCCCTGGAAGGAACCGGACGCAGGGGACATCCGTCCCACCCGCAGCGGGTCCTCGGGACGACGCAGGACCAAATGATTCGGCTGCGGTGAAGGGCGGAGGTGGGCGAGCGTGACATCCACGACCGACACGGCAGAGCACCCGGAGGTCACCGAGATCTCCGATCTCGCCGAAGGCCTGTTGCCGCCCTCGCGCACCTCCGACATCCGGCGTCACCTCGACGGCTGTGTGCTCTGCGCGGACGTCTATGCCTCCCTGGAGGAGATCCGCGGCATGCTCGGCACCCTGCCGGGTCCGCCGCGGATGCCCGAGGACATCGCCACACGCATCGACGCGGCGCTGGCCGCCGAAGCGCTTCTGGACAGTGTCACCGCGGCCCCGGAGCACGAGCTCGCCGAGACCTCGCCGCGTGAAACCACTGATCCTGTTTCACGTGAAACATCGACGACCGAGACCGCCGAGCCTTCGCTGCGTTCCACGGACCGGCCCGCAGGGCACGCACGCGCCGCCACGGGGCCGGGGCGCAAGTCCCGCTTCACACGGCGCCGCACCGGTGCCGCCATCGGCTCCGTCCTGACGGTGGCCGCGCTCGGCGTGGGCGCGCTTCTGATGCAGAACACCGGCGGATCCCCGACTGCGAAAGCGCCCACGAGCAGCGCATCGGACACCTTCGCGCAGAGCACGCTGCAGACCAAGGTCTCGAAGCTGCTCGGCACCCAGTCGTCCAGCACGGAGCCGTTCGGCACCGAGGACACCGGCCCCAAGGCTCCGGGCTCGAACTCGCCGATGAAGAAGCAGGCGCCCTACGCACCGCCCTGCGTCCAGCAGGGAACCCAGCGCAACGAGGACCCGCTGGCTGTGGAGAAGGGCACGTACGAGGGGAAGGACGCCTACCTCGTCGTGCTGCCCCACGAGTCCGACCCGGCGCATCAGGTGACCGCGTTCATCGTGGATTCCTCCTGCATGAGCCGGCACACGTCCACGGGCGAGCTGCTGTACACCCACTCCTACAAGCGTCGCTGAGGGGCACCCGAACGCACTCCCGACGTGCGCCCGGACACGTCGGGAATGCATGCCCCGTAGGATCCGTTGGGTGGGGTGAGAGTCCTGAGAAGAGGCTCCCCCGGCAGTACGCAGCAGTCCCGCAGAGACGAGGAATCAAGCCGTGAGCGACGTCCGTAACGTGATCATCATCGGCTCCGGGCCCGCCGGCTACACGGCGGCGCTCTACACCGCGCGCGCGTCGCTGAAGCCGCTTGTGTTCGAGGGCGCCGTCACCGCAGGTGGCGCGCTGATGAACACGACCGAGGTGGAGAACTTCCCCGGCTTCCAGGACGGCATCATGGGCCCTGAGCTCATGGACAACATGCGCGGCCAGGCCGAGCGCTTCGGCGCCGAGCTCGTGCCCGACGATGTCGTGGCCGTGGACCTGACCGGTGAGATCAAGACCGTGACGGACACCGCCGGCACCGTGCACCGCGCCAAGGCCGTCATCGTCACCACCGGCTCCCAGCACCGCAAGCTCGGCCTGCCGAACGAGGACGCCCTGTCCGGCCGTGGCGTCTCCTGGTGCGCGACCTGCGACGGGTTCTTCTTCAAGGACCAGGACATCGCCGTGATCGGTGGCGGTGACACCGCGATGGAGGAGGCCACCTTCCTCTCGCGCTTCGCCAAGTCCGTGACGATCGTGCACCGCCGCGACACCCTGCGCGCCTCGAAGGCCATGCAGGAGCGCGCCTTCGCCGACCCGAAGATCAAGTTCGTCTGGGACAGCGAGGTCGCCGAGATCAAGGGCGACCCGAAGCTCCAGGGTCTGACGCTGCGCAACCTCAAGACGGGCGAGACGTCGGAGCTGCCGGTCACCGGCCTGTTCATCGCGATCGGCCACGACCCGCGGACCGAGCTCTTCAAGGGTCAGCTCGAGCTGGACGACGAGGGCTATCTGAAGGTCGACGCCCCGTCGACGCGCACCAACCTCACGGGCGTCTTCGGCGCCGGCGACGTCGTGGACCACACCTACCGGCAGGCGATCACGGCGGCCGGCACCGGCTGCTCCGCCGCCCTCGACGCCGAGCGCTTCCTGGCCGCGCTGGCCGACGGTGAGGCCGCCGAGCCCGAGAAGACCCAGACCGCCAGCGTCTGACCTGAACTTCCCTCCCGACCCTCCCCCCAAGAAATGAGGAGCCTGCTGTGGCCGGCAACCTGAAGAACGTGACGGACGCCTCCTTCGACGAGGACGTCCTCAAGAGCGACAAGCCCGTCCTGGTGGACTTCTGGGCTGCCTGGTGCGGCCCGTGCCGCCAGATCGCGCCGTCGCTCGAGGCCATCGCTGCCGAGTACGGCGACAAGATCGAGATCGTCAAGCTCAACATCGACGAGAACCCGGGCACGGCCGCCAAGTACGGCGTCATGTCGATCCCGACCCTGAACGTCTACCAGGGTGGCGAGGTCGCCAAGACCATCGTCGGCGCCAAGCCGAAGGCCGCCATCGTGCGCGACCTCGAGGACTTCATCGCCGAGTAAGCGACGACGCCTTTCGCGAACGGCAGACGGTGTTTCACGTGAAACACGAACGGGCCAGCCCCTCCGGGCCGGCCCGTTCGGCGTTTCGTAGGCAGCCACCCCTCGGCCGTCACAGGGGCCGAAGCGCGGGCTCCTTCTGCACGGCGCCCAGGAGCCGGTCCAGCGCCAGCTCCACGTCCTCTTTCCAGGACAGCGTCGTACGCAGCTCGAGGCGCAGCCGGGGGTGCAGGGGATGGGGTCGCACCGTCTTGAAGCCGACCGAGAGCAGATGGTCCGCGGGCAGCAAGCAGGCCGGCTCTTTCCACTGGGCGTCGCCGAAGGCTTCGATCGCCTTGAAGCCCCTGCGCAGAAGGTCCTTGGCGACCGTCTGCACGATGACCCGGCCCAGCCCCTGGCCCTGATGGCTCGGCATGATCCAGGCGGTCATCAGCTGGACGGCGTCGGGGGACACGGGACTCGTCGGGAAGGATGCCGCCCGGGGGACGTACGCGGGCGGAGCGTAGAGCACGAAGCCGACCGGAACGTCATCGACGTAGACGACGCGTCCGCAGGAGCCCCACTCCAGGAGGACCGCGGAGATCCAGGCTTCCTTCTCCAGTTCGGGGGTGCCCGCCTTTACCGCGGCCTCGCCACTGACCGGGTCCAGCTCCCAGAAGACACACGACCGGCAGCGCTTGGGAAGGTCCGGAAGGTTGTCCAGTGTGAGCGGTACGAGCCGACGCCCCATGAAGGCAGTTCCTCGCTTCCTTCGCCCGCAGCGACGCGGGCAGCTGCCAGAGCGCTCCGTTCCCTGAGCAGGCTGCCGACGAATCCGCCGACTGCGCCGAGCCCGAGACCTGCGGTCATCAGTCCGCTGCGACTCACCGATCGCATGACCCCCGCCTCCCCTATGAGGTGCTGCCGGGTGGATGCGCTCTTCCCGTCGCATCGTAACCACGATGCGATTCCATCGATACCGTAAGAAAGCAAAGAGCGGGCCGTGTTCCGGTACACACCGGACACAGCCCGCTCCAGGTCACTGCGGTGCAGCGGTCAGTCCTGCTCGTCGTCCTCGGCCGACTCCGGGAGGGCGTTCTGCAGAACCGGTCCCTCGCCGGGGGCGAGCGAGCCGAGGATGCGCTCCAGGTCGTCCATCGACGCGAACTCGACGACGATCTTGCCCTTCTTCTGGCCCAGGTCGACCTTCACCCGCGTCTCGAACCGGTCCGAGAGCCGCGTGGCGAGCTCACTCAGTGCCGGGGAGACCCGCGTGCCGGCCCTCGGTCCCTTCGCCCGCGCCGTGCTCGTGGGCCGGGACCCCATCAGGGTCACGATCTCCTCGACGGCACGCACCGAGAGCCCCTCGGCGACGATGCGGTGGGCCAAACGGTCCTGCTCCTCCGAGTCCTCGACGGACAGCAGAGCACGCGCGTGGCCGGCGGACAGCACACCCGCCGCGACCCGGCGCTGCACGGCCGGAGAGAGCTTCAGCAGACGCAGGGTGTTGGAGACCTGCGGACGGGACCGGCCGATGCGGTCCGCCAGCTGGTCGTGCGTGCAGTGGAAGTCCTTGAGCAGCTGGTCGTAGGCGGCAGCCTCTTCCAGCGGATTCAGCTGGGCACGGTGCAGGTTCTCCAGGAGCGCGTCGAGGAGCAGCTTCTCGTCCTCGGTGGCGCGCACGATGGCCGGGATGCGCTCCAGACCCGCCTCACGGCAGGCCCTCCAGCGCCGCTCGCCCATGATGAGCTCGTAGCGCCCGGGACCCACCTGCCGCACCACGACGGGCTGCAGCAGGCCAACTTCCTTGATGGACGTGATGAGCTCGGCAAGGGCGTCCTCGTCGAACACGTCACGCGGCTGGCGCGGGTTGGGCGTGATGAAGTCGAGCGGCAGTTCCGCGAAGTGCGCCCCTGCGGGGCTCTCGAAACCGTCCACCGCGGCCGTCGCAGGTTCCTCGGTTTCCCGTGAAACATTCTGCTGCGAGAGCGATGCCACCTTGGCCGCCGCGACCCCACGCACCGCTGTCAGTACCGGCACGGCGGCGGGAGAAGTCGAGACCCCTCCTGCCGGACTTGCCGGCGCCGTCTTCTCAGGTGTGGGGGCAGCCGGGATCAGCGCGCCGAGACCACGGCCCAGTCCCCTCCGTCGCTCGCTCACTGAATACCCTCCGGCGTGCTCTGCTGGTCAAGTTGAGTGCCCGCGTGGGCATGCTGGGCGTCGTAGTGGATCCCGACCCCGCGCAGCGCCATCTCCCGCGCCGCTTCGAGGTACGAGAGTGCACCGCTCGACCCTGGATCGTAGGTCAGCACGGTCTGCCCGTAGCTGGGAGCCTCCGAGATACGGACCGAGCGCGGGATGCTCGTCCGCAGAACCTCTCCACCGAAGTGATTGCGGACTTCGTCGGCGACCTGGGAGGCCAGCCGCGTACGTCCGTCGTACATGGTGAGGAGGATCGTCGAGACGTGCAGGTCGGGGTTGAGGTGCCCCCGCACCAGATCCACGTTCCGCAGGAGCTGGCCGAGCCCCTCCAGCGCGTAGTACTCGCACTGGATCGGGATCAGCACTTCCGCCCCCGCGACGAGAGCGTTGACCGTCAGCAGACCCAGCGACGGCGGGCAGTCGATGAGGATGTAGTCCAGCGGCTGCTCGTACGCCTGGATGGCTCGCTGCAGCCGACTCTCACGCGCCACCAGGGAGACCAGCTCGATCTCCGCACCGGCGAGATCGATGGTGGCCGGGGCGCAGAAGAGCCCTTCGACATCAGGGACGGGCTGAACCACTTCGGAGAGCGGCTTGCTCTCGACCAACACGTCGTAGATGGACGGCACTTCGGCGTGGTGGTCGATGCCCAGAGCCGTGGAGGCATTGCCCTGTGGATCCAGGTCGATCACCAGCACGCGTGCGCCGTGCAACGCGAGCGAGGCGGCAAGGTTGACCGTCGTGGTGGTCTTGCCGACCCCGCCCTTCTGGTTGGCCACCACCATGACGCGGGTCTGCTCAGGACGTGGCAGGCCCTCGCCGGCACGACCAAGAGCTTCTACTGCCAGTTGGGCAGCACGACCGATGGGGGTGTCGTCCATCGGAGGCGGTGTTTCACGTGAAACATCCTCCCCCGCCGACTCGGTACGGGGACCGGGGACCGGATCGGTCATCGGTCCCGCGATGTTGGCGTCGGACCGCAAGGATTCACTCTCCTCGACTTCAGGCTCGCAATGAACAGAGCCTCCCATGCCTTCGGGGTCAAGAACCAGCGAGGCCCGGTCTTCTGTGGATGAATCCCCCTCTGTGGACAACTCCGTGCCCGTATCGAGGGATCCGAGAGGTCTACGGTCGCGGGGAGCGGCCGCTGCGCGGCCGCGACTGATGATGCCATGCAGCAGTGAGCGACGTTTCACGTGAAACACGATGCACCGCAGGGTGGTGCGCTCCCTGGCGACACCCCGAGATGCGTACGTTTGACAGCTTTTGTGGAGTACCGCTGGTCGTCAGGACGGATCAGCGGTACTCATCATCACGCCAGGCAATCACGCCAGGAGCTCACACGGGAAGATCGCTCAAGACCAGCGCGCGACAGACGCTCAGCGCCTGCGACGCGCTCGTCCCGTACGAGCCGCCTTGGCGCGCTTCGCGGCGAAGCGCACACCGCCGGGGCTCTCTCCGACCTCGACGCGCACCACGGTGGACAGCGGGTCGACCACGCCCTCGCCGACGTGGAGGACCGACGTCTCCACGGCACCGAGCTTGCTCAGGGCGGCGCCGGCCCCCTTGAGCTCCTCCTCCGCGGTGTCGCCCTTGAGGGCGAGCATCTCTCCGTACGGCCGCAGCAGGGGCACGCCCCACGCGGCCAGGCGGTCGAGCGGTGCCACGGCTCGCGCGGTGACGACATGGACGGGCTGCAGCTTCCCGAGGACCTCCTCGGCGCGGCCCCGCACCACCGTCACGTGGTCGAGCCCGAGCAGCTCGACGACCTCGGTGAGGAACGTCGTACGCCGCAGCAGCGGCTCCAGCAGCGTGATCTTGAGATCCGGCCGGACCAGGGCCAGCGGAATGCCCGGCAGCCCCGCCCCGGAACCCACGTCGCAGACGGTGACGCCTTCGGGGACCACCTCGGACAGCACGGCGCAATTGAGGATGTGCCTCTCCCACAGGCGCGGCACCTCGCGCGGGCCGATCAGACCACGCTGCACTCCCGCGTCAGCGAGAAGCTCCGCGTACCGCACAGCGTCCGGGAAGCGCTCGCCGAACACCGTCCGGGCCTGCTCGGGAGCAGGGGGGAGTTCTGCTGCCTCCGTCACGGGGACCGTCCTTCCGTACCGCACTACCGCACTGGGTGGCTGACTAACAGGCTGACAAAGATCGGCCCCGCCTGCGAACAGACGGGGCCGGAGAGCGACGTGCCGTTCAGGCAGGGAGCACGACGACGAAGCGCTGCGGCTCCTCGCCCTCGGACTCGCTGCGCAGGCCGGCGGCCTTGACCGCGTCGTGCACGACCTTGCGCTCGAAGGGCGTCATCGGGTTCATCTTGACCGGCTCACCGCTGCTCTTCACCTCGGCCGCGGCCTTGGCGCCCTGCTCGGTGAGCTCGGCGCGCTTCTTGGCGCGGTACCCGGCGATGTCGAGCATCAGGCGGCTGCGGTCCCCGGTCTCCCGGTGGACGGCGAGGCGGGTGAGCTCCTGGAGGGCCTCGAGAACCTCTCCGTCACGCCCGACCAGCTTCTGCAGATCACGGCCGGCCGAGTCGCTGACGATGGACACCGCGGCACGGTCGGCCTCGACGTCCATGTCGATGTCGCCGTCGAGGTCGGCGATGTCCAGCAGACCCTCAAGGTAATCCGCGGCGATCTCGCCTTCCTGCTCGAGGCGGGACAGGGTGTCGCCACCCTCAGGAGCGGCGGAGGTGGTGCCTTCCGTCACGGGATGGACTCCTTCTTGCGTCAAAGGCTTGCGCCACGGTCTTACGTCGAGGTCTTACTTCTTGGACGGGGACTTGGGCCGCTGCGGGCCCTTGCGCTGCCCGGACTTGGCCTTGCTCCGCTGCTGCGTGCCGCCGGCGGGCTTGGCGCCACCGGACTGCTTGGCCTGCGGCTTCGCGTCCTGCGGCTCGTCCGTCTTCTCGAGCGACGTCTTCGTCTCGGAGGAGGAGTCCTCCTTGGCCGTGGTCGTCCCGGACTGGCGCTGCGACTTGGACTGCCGCTTGGGCTGCTGCCGCTTCGGGGTCGCGGTCGACGCGGGAGCGCCGTCCTCGTCCAGCACCGCGGTCGCCGTGCTCTTGGCCACCTGGCCGTCGGCCTGGGCCGCGAGACCGGCCTTGGTCAGACCGTTGATGAACTTGCGCTCGAACTCGTTGCGGTCGCGGCCCTTGGAGACGATCGCCTTGACCACGTTGCGGTCGCGGCGGGTGCGGATCTTCTCGGCGTGCGTGACGTGCTTGAGCAGGCGCTCCAGGTACGCGGACTGGGCCTTGGAACCCGGCGTCGGGTTGTTGCGGATCACGTACATCTGCTGGCCCATGGTCCACACGTTGGTGGTCAGCCAGTAGACGAGGACACCGACGGGGAAGTTGATACCGAAGACGGCGAACATGACGGGGAAGACGTACATCAGCATCTTCTGCTGCTGCATGAACGGCGTCTTCACCGTGGTGTCGACGTTCTTCGTCATGAGCTGGCGCTGCGTGAAGAACTGCGACGCCGACATCAGGACGATCATGATCGCCGTGACGACGCGGACGTCGGTCAGCGTGGCGCCCAGCGAGGCGACCTTGTCGGCGCTGTCCGTGAACTTCGCGGCCAGCGGGGCGCCGAAGATGTGCGCCTTGCGCGCGCTCGCCAGCAGCGGCTCGTCGATGACACCGATCGTCGAGCCCGTCGCGATGCCGTTGAGCACGTGGTACAGGGCGAAGAAGAACGGGGACTGCGCCAGGATGGGAAGGCACGAGGAGAGCGGGTTGGTACCCGTCTCCTTGTACAGCTTCATCATCTCTTCGGACTGGCGCTGCTTGTCGTTCTTGTAGCGCTCCTGGATCTTCTTCATCTCGGGCTGCAGCGTCTGCATCGCCCGAGTCGACTTGATCTGCTTCACGAAGAGCGGGATCAGGCAGATCCGGATCAGGACCACCAGGGACACGATCGACAGGCCCCAGGCCCAGCCCGTGTCGGGACCGAAGATCTTCCCGTACAGCGAGTGGAACTGGACGATGACCCACGAAACTGGTGTCGTGATGAAGCTAAAAAAACCGGCAATCGTGTCCACTAATCAGGCTCCTTGAGCATGGGACGGGGTCTCGGCGGCCAGGCTCTCGGGGGAGCCTTGGGCAGGCGCGCCGGCGGCGGAAGGCCCGCCCTTGCGTTCGCGCCAGGCGTTGCGCAGCATTTCGTGCCACCGCGGACGCTTACGCGGCGGAACATGATCGACACCGCCGAGCGACCACGGATTGCACCGGAGGATCCGCCAGGCGGTGAGGGCTGTCCCCTTGATCGCACCGTGCCGGTCGATGGCCGTGAAGCCGTAGTGGGAGCACGACGGGTAGTACTTGCACACCGGACCGAGCAGCGGACTGATGGTCCACTGGTACAGCTTGATCAATGCGAGCAGTGGGTACTTCATCGCGTGCCCCCTCCCAGCAGCCGCTGCAGGGCGGCATCCAGGTCTCGGGCCAGTTGTGCGTGGGTGGCGTCGCCCGATCCGGGCAACGCACGTACGACTACCAGGCTACCTGGGGGCAACAAGGCCATTCGGTCGCGCATGAGGTGCCGAAGCCTGCGCTTCACCGCGTTCCGTACGACGGCTCCACCTACGGCCTTGCTCACGACGAAACCCGCACGCGGTGGGGAAACGCTCTCCCCAGGCGCGTGCGGGTCCGTTGAACCGCTGCGTAGATGGACGACGAGAAGCGGGCGTCCGGCCCGGCGTCCTCGGCGTACCGCGGTCGCGAAGTCTTCGCGCCGCCTCAGCCGATACTCGGTAGGCAGCACGTCATGACCTGATTACGAAATCAGGCGGACAGGCTGGCGCGACCCTTGCCACGACGGTTGGCGAGAATCGCACGACCGGCGCGGGTCCGCATGCGAAGGCGGAAACCGTGGGTCTTGGCGCGACGACGGTTGTTCGGCTGGAAGGTGCGCTTGCTCACTCGGGGGCTCCAGAGAAATTCGGGTGGTGGCGGGACATCGCCTGGCTGTCACCGTGCGCCCACGAGAAGCTCGCAATACGCCCGAGTGCACCGCTACACAGACTGCAAAGAACTTGCGGACCATGACCTTGCCCATCGGAGGCAGGCGGCAGCAGCCATCGACAACTCGACCTGGTTACGGTACGCGCGGCTACGCCATCCGGTCAAACCAGGGTCACGCGGGAGACACTGTCCACAGGCTGGGGACAACAACTTGAACCGCAGCGGTCGCGCTGACTACCGTGGCTGAACTCCGATTCGTTCCCTTCTCACCACCCCACCCGATTTTCTGCCCGACCCGGGCTTCGAACCTCCCACCCAACCCGTCCCAGGAATCACACGTTCGTGGGACCAGCGAGAGAGCGTGCCCTGTGGCTGACGTACCTGCCGATCTTGCCGCAGTGTGGCCACGAGTACTGGAGAAACTCCTCGGGGAAGGTCACGGGCAGGGCGTCGAGACGAAGGACGAACACTGGATCCGGCGCTGCCAGCCACTGGCACTCGTCGCCGACACCGCCCTCCTGGCGGTCCCCAACGAGTTCGCGAAGGGCGTACTCGAGGGCCGGCTCGCCCCGGTGGTCAGCGAGACCCTGAGCCGCGAGTGCGGCCGCCCGA
>NZ_JAMOLN010000003.1 GCF_024448165.1 Streptomyces longispororuber | reverse complement strand
TCCACCGCTCGCCCTTGTCGACGGTCGGGCCCGGGCGCCAGCCCTCCATCACGGTGATCCGGCCGCCCTCCACCTCGAAGACCCGCCCGGTCACCCCGTCGCTGGCCGCGCCGGAGCCGAGCCACACCACGAGGGGCGAGACGTTCGCCGGGTCCATCGCGTCGAAGGCGCCCGCCTGAGGTGCCGCCATCGTCTCGGCGAACGTGGCCTCGGTCATCCGGGTGCGCGCGGCCGGTGCTATCGCGTTGACCTGCACCCCGTACCGGTCCATCTCGGCGGCGGCCACCAGGGTCAGGCCGAGGATCCCGGCCTTGGCGGCGCTGTAGTTGCCCTGTCCGACCGAGCCCAACAGGCCCGCTCCGGAGGAGGTGTTGACGACGCGGGCGACGGGCGTGCGGCCCGCCTTCGCCTCGGCGCGCCAGTAGGCCGCGGCGTGCCGGAGCGGCAGGAAGTGGCCCTTGAGGTGGACCCGCAGCACGGCGTCCCAGTCGTCCTCGGCGAGGTTCACCAGCATCCGGTCGCGCAGGAACCCGGCGTTGTTCACGAGCGTGTCGAGCCGCCCGAAGGCGTCGACGGCCGCGGCGACGAGCGAGGCGGCGCCCTCGGAGGTCGCGATGTCGCCGCCGTGGGCGACCGCCTCGCCGCCCGACTCCCTTATCTCGGCGACCACTTGGGCGGCCGGACTGTCGGGAGCGGGCTGTCCGTCGAGACCCACCCCGAAGTCGTTCACCACGACCCTCGCCCCCTCGGCCGCGTACGCGAGGGCGTGGGCGCGGCCCAGGCCGCGCCCCGCCCCGGTCACCGCGACCACGCGCCCCGCGCACAGACCGCCGCCCACCGACGCCTCACCCTGATCCGTCATCTCACGCCTCCTTGTTGACCGTTGCCGCGTCGAGAAAGGCGGGGCGCTCCCCGCCGCCGTGCACGAGCAGGCTCGCCCCGGTGATGTACGAGGCGGCGTCCGACGCCAGGAACAGCGCTGCCTCGCCGATCTCGCGGGGCTCGGCGAGCCGCCCCAGGGGCACGGTCGCGCCGACGGCGGCGATGCCCTCCTCATCCCCGTAGTGCAGCGCCGAGAGCTCCGTGCGCACCATGCCGAGGACCAGGGTGTTCACCCGGATCTCCGGGGCCCATTCGACAGCCATCGACCGCGCCAGGTTCGCCAGGCCCGCCTTCGCCGCCCCGTACGCCGCGCTGCCCGGCGAGGGCCGGGTGCCGCTGACGCTGCCGATCATCACGATCGATCCGCGCGTCGCGGCGAGCCGCTCGCGGGCGGCGAGGGACGCGGTCAGCGGCGCCGTCAGGTTCAGCTCGATGACGCGGGCGTGCCGCTCGGCGTCGCTCTCGCCGAGCAGCCGGTACGGCGTGCCGCCCGCGTTGTTCACCAGGACGTCGACCTGGTCGAGGCGCGCGAAGAAGTCCCGTACGGCGGCGCCGTCCCGCAGGTCGAGCGGCAGGAACTCGCAGCCTTCCAGGGGCACGTCGGGCGGTCTGCGGGCGCAGACCACGACGCGCGCCCCGGCCCGCGCGAAGGCGCCCGCGACCCCGGCGCCCACTCCCCTGGTGCCGCCCGTCACCACGGCGACCCGTCCCTTCATGTCCATCGCGCGCCCCCGCCCCCGTGCGCCGCCCGGCTCACTCCCCGACCCATTCCGCCGACCTCCGTCGCCTGCTACGGTCATGCACTACCAAACAAACGTTAGGTGGAAAGGTAGCTGAGCGCCATGGGTGTCTCCACCTCATCGCCCGAAAAGGGGATCGCCGTCGTCACGGTGGACTTCCCTCCGGTCAACGCGCTGCCGGTGCAGGGCTGGTACGACCTGGCGGACGCCGTGCGCGCCGCCGGCCGCGATCCCGACGTCCGCTGCGTGGTACTGACGGCCGCCGAGGACGGCCGGGGGTTCAACGCCGGGGTGGACATCAAGGAGATGCAGCGCGAGACGGCGAACGGCGGCCACCGGGCGCTGATCGGCGCCAACCGCGGCTGCTACGAGGCGTTCTCGGCCGTGTACCGGTGCGAGGTGCCGGTGGTGGCGGCCGTCGCCGGGTTCTGCCTGGGCGGCGGCATCGGGCTGGTGGGGAACGCGGACGCGATCGTGGCGAGCGACGACGCCACGTTCGGCCTGCCCGAGCTGGACCGGGGCGCCCTCGGCGCGGCCACGCACCTGGCCCGCCTGGTTCCCCAGCACCTGATGCGCGCCCTCTTCTACACCTCGCGCACCGTGACGGCCGCCGAGCTGCACGCGCACGGATCGGTGTGGAAGGTCGTGCCGCGCGATCAACTCAGGGCATGCGCAATGGAGTTGGCCCGGGACATCGCCCGCAAGGACGGCTATCTGATCCGGCTCGCGAAGGCCGCGCTGAACGGGATCGACCCCGTCGACGTCCACCGCAGCTACCGCTTCGAGCAGGGCTTCACCTTCGAGGCGAACCTCAGCGGCGTCGCCGACCGGGTCCGCGACACGTTCGGACAGGAGGACGAGTGACCATGACCGACCAGAGCAGGACCGACCGGAGCACGACCGGCCGGAGCACGACGGACAAGACCATGACGCCCGACGAGGTGGTCGCCCGGCTGCGCAGCGGCATGACCGTCGGCATCGGCGGGTGGGGTGCGCGCCGCAAGCCGATGGCGCTGGTGAGGGCGCTGCTGCGGAGCGACGTGACGGACCTGACCGTCGTCTCGTACGGCGGCCCCGACGTCGGGCTGCTCGCCGCGGCCGGGAAGATCCGCAAGCTGGTCGCCGCGTTCGTGACGCTCGACTCGATCCCGCTCGAACCGCACTTCCGGGCGGCGCGCCAGCAGGGCGCGTTCGAGCTGGAGGAGGTCGACGAGGCGATGTTCATGTGGGGCCTGCACGCGGCGGCGAACCGGCTGCCGTTCCTGCCGGTGCGCGCGGGCATCGGCTCGGACGTCATGCGGGTCAACCCGCGGCTGCGGACGGTCACTTCGCCGTACGAGGACGGGGAGACGTTCGTCGCGATGCCGGCGCTGCGGCTGGACGCGGCGCTGGTGCACGTGAACCGCGCGGACCGGCGCGGCAACGGACAGTACCTGGGCCCCGACCCGTACTTCGACGACCTGTTCTGCGAGGCGGCCGACGCGGCGTACGTCTCCTGCGAGCGGCTGGTCGACGGCTTCGGGAGCGACGTCGTGCCGCAGTCGCTGCTCGTCAGGCGGCACGCGGTGACGGGCGTCGTCGAGACGCCGAACGGCGCGCACTTCACGTCCTGCGTGCCCGACCACGACCGCGACGAGGCGTTCCAGAAGATGTACGCGACGACGCCCTGGCCCGAGTTCGCCGAGCGGTTCCTGCCGCCGGACGGCGACGAGAAGCAGTACCAGTCCGCCGTCCAGGCCTGGCACGAGGAGCAGAAGTGACCCCCACGACCGCCGGCCCGACCACCGGCACGACCACCGGCACGACGGCCGGTACGACCCGCGCCGAGTACTGCGTGATCGCCTGCGCCGACGCCTGGCGCGGCGACGGCGAGGTGCTCGCCAGCCCCATGGGCCTGATCCCGGCCGCCGGTGCGCGGCTCGCCAGGCGCACCTTCTCCCCCGATCTGCTGCTCACCGACGGCGAGGCGATGCTGGTCGGCCCCGACGGCGCGGCCGAGGGCTGGCTCCCGTACCGGCAGCACCTGGCGATGGTGACGGGCGGGAAGCGGCACGTGATGATGGGCGCCAGCCAGCTCGACCGGTTCGGCAACCAGAACATCTCGTGCATCGGCGACTGGGCGCGGCCCGACCGGCAACTGCTCGGCGTGCGCGGCGCGCCCGTCAACACCTTGAACAATCCGGTGAGTTATTGGGTGCCGAGGCACAGTCCGCGGGTCTTCGTCGAGAAGGTCGACATGATCAGCGGGGTCGGGTACGACAGCGCGGCCGCGGCCGGCCCGTCGGCGACGCGCTACCACCGCATCCCACGCGTCGTGACGAACCTCGCGGTCCTGGACTTCGAGACGCCCGGTCACGCGATGCGGCTCGCGTCCGTCCACCCGGGGGTCACGGTCGAGGAGGTGCAGGCGGCGACGGGGTTCCCGCTCGCGCTGCCGGAGGGCGGCGAGGTGCCCTTCACCCGTGAGCCCACGCCCGAGGAGCTGCGGCTGATCCGGGAGGTCATCGACCCAAAGGGGACGCGGGAGCGGGAGGTCCCGTCCGCATGAGCAGCGACGCCGCGTTCACCCTCAGCACGCCCCTGACCAAGCTCGTCGGCGTGCGCCACCCCATCGTCCAGACCGGCATGGGCTGGGTCGCGGGGCCCCGGCTCGTGTCGGCGTCGGCGAACGCGGGGGCGCTCGGCATCCTCGCCTCCGCGACGATGACCGTCGAGCAACTCCGGTCCGCCGTACGGGAGGTGAAGTCCCGCACCGAGGAGCCCTTCGGGGTGAATCTGCGGGCCGACGCGGGCGATGCGCGCGAGCGGGTCCGGATCATCGTGGACGAGGGCGTGAAGGTCGCCTCGTTCGCGCTGGCCCCGTCGCGCGAGCTGATCGCCGAGCTGAAGGACGCGGGCGTCGTCGTCATCCCGTCGATCGGGGCGCGGCGGCACGCCGAGAAGGTCGCGGCGTGGGGCGCGGACGCGGTGATCGTGCAGGGCGGCGAGGGCGGCGGCCACACCGGCGAGGTGGCGACGTCGGTGCTGCTGCCGCAGGTGGTGGACGCAGTCGACATCCCGGTGATCGGCGCGGGCGGCTTCCACGACGGGCGCGGCCTGGTCGCCGCGCTGGCCTACGGAGCGGCGGGCGTCGCGATGGGGACGCGGTTCCTGCTGACGTCCGACTCCACGGTTCCCGACGCGGTGAAGGCCCGCTATCTCGCGGCGTCGGTGAAGGACGTCACCGTGACCCGGGCGGTGGACGGACTGCCGCACCGCATGCTGCGCACGGACCTCGTGAACTCGCTGGAGAACGCGGGGCGTTCGCGCGCCCTGCTGCAGGCGGTGCGGCGCGCCGCCGGGTTCCGCAAGCTCTCCGGCCTGTCCTGGCCGCAGCTGGTCAGGGACGGGCTCGCCATGAAGCACGGCAAGGACCTCACGTGGAGCCAGGTCCTGCTCGCCGCCAACACCCCGATGCTCCTGAAGGCGTCCATGGTCGAGGGCCGCACCGACCTCGGCGTGATGGCGTCGGGCCAGGTCGCGGGGCTCATCGAGGACCTGCCCAGCTGCGCGGAGCTCGTCGACCGCGTGCTGGCGGAGGCCCGGCACGTGCTCGGCACCCTGCCGACACCAGGGTGATCCACAGGCCGCCGACCGGCCGCTTCCGCAAGGGAGTTCACGTATGCCAGCCACGAAGAGAGCAGTCCTCACGCGGCGCCGGGCACTCGGTGCCGCCCTCGGCACGGTGACGGCCGCGGCGCTCTCCCCTGCCGCCCCCGCCGCCGCGTCCGCCGCCCCGCCGAACCGGCACATCCGGCAGGTCCCGCTGCAGGGCGCGGTGAACGTCCGTGACATCGGCGGGTACCGGGCCGCCGGCGGCAGCCGGGTCCGGTACGGCCAGGTCTACCGGGCCGACGCACTGAGCAAGCTCACCGACGCCGACCTGACGACGCTGGAGAACCTGAGACTGCGTCAAGCGGTCGACTTCCGGGTTCCGTTGGAGGTGCGGTACGACGGCACGGACCGGCTGCCCGCGGGCATCACCGGCGTGGCCCGTCCGGTCACGGACAACGGCCTGTACGCGCGCATCCTGACCGCCATCGCCTCGCGGGACCCGGTGCAACAGGAAGAAATGCTGGGCGGCGGCCGCGCGGCGGCGTTCATGCGGAGCGTCTACCCGATGTTCGTGACCGGCGCCGACAACCGCGCCCGGTTCGCGGCGACCCTGCACGACATCGCGTACGGCGGCCGCGGCGCGCTGCTGTACCACTGCACGTCCGGCAAGGACCGCACCGGCTGGACAACGTACGTCCTGCTGCGGCTGCTCGGCGTGTCCCAACGGGCCGCCGTGGAAGACTACTTGGCGTCCAACACCTTCCGCGCGGCCTACGACGCGAAGCTGCGCGAGAGCCTCGGGCAGTCCGGTGCGATGCAGGATCCGGATCTGCTGATCCCGCTCCAGGAGGTGCGCACCGACTACCTCACGGCCGCCCTCGACCAGGTCCGTACCGACTACGGCAGCCTCCACCGGTACGTCGCGGAAGGACTCGGCGTCGACCGGCGCACCGCGGCGCTGCTGCGGGCCCGACTGGTGTACTGAGGCGGGTCGGTTTGCCTTGGTGTGCACTCCAGCGCCTAGCGTGCCGCGGCATGACCAGCACAGCTCAGCAGCACAGGATCGGCAGCGGTTTCGGGGCGCACAGCACGGCCGCCGACGTGATCGCCGGGGTGGACCTCACCGGCCGGACGGCCCTCGTCACGGGCGGCTACTCGGGCCTCGGCCTGGAGACGACGCGCGCGCTCGCCGCGGCGGGCGCGCGGGTGCTCGTGCCCGCGCGCCGCCCCGACGCGGCGCGCGCGGCGCTCGACGGGATCAGCGGGACGGAGGTGGGTGCGCTCGATCTGTCGGACCTGGAGAGCGTGCGCGGCTACGCCGAGGGTCTCCTCGACACGGGCCGCACCCTCGACCTCGTCATCAACAACGCGGGGGTGATGGCGGCCCCGGAGACCCGGGTCGGGCCCGGCCGCGAGTACCAGTTCGCCACGAACCACCTCGGGCACTTCGCCCTCGTCAACCGGCTGCGCCCGGCGCTCGCGCCGCACGGCGCCCGGGTCGTCGCTCTCACCTCGTCCGGTCACTTCCTGACCGGCGTCCGCTGGGACGACATCGACTTCCGCACCGGGTACGACCGCTGGCTGGCCTACGGTCAGGCCAAATCGGCCAACGCCCTGTTCGCGCTGCACCTCGACCGGCTCGGCGCCGGCCACGGGCTGCACGCGTACGCCGTGCACCCGGGCTCGATCCTCACCCCGCTGCAGCGGCACATCCCGCGCGAGGAGAGTGCGGAGCGCGGCTGGGTCTCGGAGACCGGTGCGCCGCGGCCGGGGTTCAAGACGCCGCAGCAGGGTGCGGCGACCACCGTGTGGGCGGCCACCTCACCCCTGCTCGACGCGTACGGCGGCGCCTACTGCCAGGACTGCGACCTCGCCGAGCAGGTGCCGGACGACGCCGACGACATGCTCGCCGGCGGGGTCAAGTCCTGGGTCCGCGACCCGGAGGCCGCGGCCCGGCTGTGGACCCTGTCGGCGGAGCTGACCGGCGTGGACGCCTTCGCCTGAGCTACGCGGCGGCCTTGCGGGGGCCCCGCGGGCCGCGACCGCGCCGGGCGCCACCGGTGCCGGCCGCGGAACCCGCGCCCGTACCGTTCGCCCCGCCGCCGGCGCGGCGCCGGCCGCCGGACCCGGCCGCCGAGGAGCGCTGCTGGCCCTCGCCGCCGGCCGCACGGCCCGTACCGCCGTTGCCGGAGCCGCCCCCGCGGGGGCGGCGCGAGCGGCGCGGCTTCGCGGCGGCGGCCGGAGCGGTCGGCTCGGGCACGGCGATGGTGACGGCCACACCGGACGGCTCACGGGCCCCGGTGATCGTCACCAGTTCCTCGTCGGTGGAGCGGACCTGCGTCGTCCGGGGCTGGATCTTGGCGTCGCGCATCAGGCGCTGCACGTCGCGCTTCTGCTCGGGCAGGACCAGCGTGACGACGCTGCCGGACTCGCCGGCCCGGGCGGTGCGGCCGCCGCGGTGCAGGTAGTCCTTGTGCTCGGTGGGCGGGTCGACGTTCACGACGAGGTCGAGGTCGTCGACGTGGATGCCGCGCGCCGCGACGTTCGTGGCGACGAGGGCGGTGACCCGGCCGTCCTTGAACTGCTCCAGGGTGCGGTTGCGCTGCGGCTGGCTGCGGCCGCCGTGCAGCGGGGCCGCGTAGACGCCGTCGGCGAGGAGCCGCTTGGCGAGCCGGTCGGCGGAGCGCTTGGTGTCGACGAAGAGGATGACGCGGCCGTCGCGGGCGGCGATCCGGGCCGTGACGGCCTTCTTGTCGGTCTCGTCCTGGACGTGCAGGACGTGGTGCTCCATGGTCGTGACGGCGCCCGCGGACGGGTCGACGGAGTGCACGACGGGGTCGGTGAGGAACTGCCGGACGAGGCGGTCCACGTTCCGGTCGAGCGTCGCCGAGAACAGCATCGTCTGACCGCCCTGCGCGACCTGCTTGAGCAGCGCGGTGACCTGCGGCATGAAGCCCATGTCGGCCATCTGGTCGGCCTCGTCGAGGACGGTGATGCGGACCTGCGCGAGGTCGCAGTCACCCCGCTCGATGAGGTCCTTGAGGCGGCCGGGGGTGGCGACGACGACCTCGGCACCGCGGCGCAGCTGGCCCGCCTGCCGGGAGATCGACATGCCGCCGACGACGGTCGCCATCCGCAGGTGCAGCGAGGTGGCGTACGGGGTGAGGGCGTCGGTGACCTGCTGGGCGAGCTCGCGCGTGGGGACGAGGACGAGCGCCAGCGGCGTCTTCGGCTCGGCCTTGGCACCGGCGGTGCGGGCGAGCATCGAGAGCCCGAAGGCGAGGGTCTTGCCGGAGCCGGTGCGGCCGCGGCCGAGCAGATCGCGGCCGGCGAGCGAGTTGGGCAGCGTCGCGGCCTGGATCGGGAAGGGCGCGGTGACGCCCTGCGCGGCCAGGGTCTTCAGGAGGGCCGCGGGCATGTCGAGTGCGTCGAAGGTGTCGACCGGCGGCAGCGCGGGAGAGGTGTTCTCCGGCATGGTGAACTCACGCGGCGGGGTGGGCTGTTGCCTGCGCCGCTGCTCGGGGGCGCGACGCTTGCCACCCTCTGCGGGACGGGGGGCGCGGCGGCGGGACGGGCGGGCTGAGCTGGCCATGCGGCATGCCTTCCGGGGACTTCCAAAGACAGGGGACAGCATGAGCCGGGGCCCGCACCGTGAAGGTGCGGGCCCCGGCCCGGTGATGCTGTGATCAGGCGGGGAGGATGTTCTCCGCCTGCGGGCCCTTCTGGCCCTGCGTCACGTCGAACGTGACCTTCTGGCCCTCCTGGAGCTCACGGAAGCCCGAGGTGGCGATGTTCGAGTAGTGGGCGAAGACGTCGGCGCCGCCGCCGTCCTGCTCGATGAAGCCGAAGCCCTTTTCCGAGTTGAACCACTTCACGGTACCGGTGGCCATGTCATTCTCCTTGAACAGGTAGCAGCCCCCATTCCGGAAACGCCCCGGCAAAAAACAATAATGCGCCTGAGGAACATTCCCGTCAGGCGCACATAAAGTCTATGGGTACCAAAACTGCAACGTCAGCAAGCCTAGCACGATCTCTCAACGTGCGGCGATTCCGTCCAGCACCATGGTCAGGTACTGGCGGGCGATCTCCTCGGGACTGTGCTGGCCACCGGGCCTGTACCAGGACGCGGCGACCCACACGGTGTCGCGCACGAACCGGTACGTGAGCCGGATGTCGAGGTCGGTGCGGAAGACGCCGTCGGCGACGCCCCGCTCCAGCGTGGTCAGCCAGGTCCTCTCGAAGCGGCGCTGGGAGTCGGCGAGGAAACCGAAGCGCTCCTGGGCGACGAGGGCCCGCGCCTCGCGCTGGTAGATGGCGACGGCGGAGCGGTGCCGGTCGATCTCCCGGAAGGACTCGGTGACCAGGGCCTCCAGGGTCTGGCGCGGGCCGAGGTCCGCGTCGAGCACGGTGTCGTAGCCGGACCACAGCTCGTCGAGGAACGTGCGCAGGATCTCCTCCAGCATCGATTCCTTGGAGTCGAAGTGGTAGTAGAGGCTGCCCGCGAGCATGCCCGCGTGGTCCGCGATCTTACGCACGGTGGTCGCGTTGTAACCCTGCTCGGCGAAGACCTCGGCCGCGGTGTGCAGGAGCTCGCCGCGCCGCTCCGGGGCGGCGGTGGTCGTCGACGGGGACTTCTTCGGGGGCTTCGCAGGCTTCGTAGGCACGGGCCCATTGTGGTCCCCGTGGCCGGGCCCACAGCCACAGGGCGGGTCACTTCCGCTCCCCCGTGCCGCGCTGCCCGCGCGCAGGCAGCCGGCCGGCCGACGCGCCGCCGTCCGCGGCGACCTCGGCGCCGGTGAGGTAGGAGGCGTCGTCCGAGGCGAGGAAGGCGACGAGCCGGGCGACCTCGTCGGGCCTTCCGATGCGGCCGAGCGCGGCGGCCGGGTGGTCGGTGGTGCCGAGGTGCGCGGTCATCGCCGTGTCGATGGCACCGGGGAAGACGGCGTTGACGCGGATGCCGTCGCCGCCGAGTTCGAGGGCGGCCGTCCGGCTGAGGCCGCGCAGCCCCCACTTCGCGGCGCCGTACGAGCCGTGCCCCCAGATGCCCTGGAGGCCGGCCTGCGAGGAGATGTTGACGATGGAGCCGCCCGCCGCCCCGGCCCGCATGGCGGGGACGACGGCCTGGATGCCGAGGAACGGGCCGACGAGGTCGACCTCGAGGATCCGGGCCAACTGCGCCGGATCCTCGTCGACGATCGGTGCGGTGGTGTAGATCGCCGCGTTGTTGACGAGCACGTCGAGCCGGCCGAACGTGCTGACGGCGGTCTCGACCGCGGCCGCCCAGGACGCCGCGTCGGTGACGTCCAGCCGCACGAAGCGCGCCGCGTCACCGAGTCCGGTGGCGGCCTTCTCCGCTTCCGCGACGAGCACGTCGCCGAGCACGACCCGCGCCCCGCCCGCCACGAGCTCGCGGGCGACGGCCTCGCCCATCCCGCGGGCCGCGCCGGTCACCAGGGCGACCTTTCCCACCAGTCCCGCACGCCCCGCCCGCTGTCCCTCACTCATCCGCGTACGCCTCCCCTCGGTGTCCTCCGCCTGCTCCGCGCGGCCTCGGTCACAGGCGCTCGATGACCGTGACGTTGGCCTGGCCGCCTCCCTCGCACATGGTCTGGAGGCCGAACCGGCCGCCGGTGCGCTCCAGTTCGTGCAGCAGCGTCGTCATCAGCTTGGTGCCGGTCGCGCCGAGCGGGTGGCCGAGGGCGATGGCTCCGCCGTTGACGTTGACCTTCTCCGGGTCGGTGCCGGTCTCCTTGAGCCAGGCGAGGACGACCGGGGCGAACGCCTCGTTGATCTCGACGAGGTCGATGTCGTCCATGGTGAGGCCGGTCTTCTTCAGCGCGTACGCGGTCGCGGGGATGGGCGCGGACAGCATCCGGATGGGGTCCTCGCCGCGTACGGAGAGGTGGTGGATGCGGGCGCGGGGCGTCAGCCCGTGTTCCCGTACGGCCCGCTCGGAGGCGATCAGCATCGCGGCCGCGCCGTCGGAGACCTGCGAGGAGCAGGCGGCGGTGATGGTGCCGCCCTCGACAACGGGCTTCAGCCCGGCCATCTTCTCCAGGGTCGTGTCGCGGCGCGGTCCTTCGTCGACGGTGACGTCCCCGTGGGCGACGGTCTCCTTCGTGAACCGGCCCTCGTCGATCGCCCGCAGGGCCCGCTGGTGGGAGCGCAGCGCCCACGCCTCCTGGTCCTGCCGGGTGATGCCCCACTTCCGCGCGATGAGTTCGGCGCCGTGGAACTGGTTGACGGGCTGGTCGCCGTAGCGGGCGCGCCAGCCCTCGCTGCCCGCGTACGGGCCCGCGGTGAGGCCGAGGGGCTCGGCGGCCTGCCGGGACGCGAAGGCGATCGGGATCATCGACATGTTCTGCGTGCCGCCCGCGACGACGAGGTCCTGCGTGCCGGAGAGCACGCCCTGCGCGGCGAAGTGGATCGCCTGCTGGGACGAGCCGCACTGCCGGTCGACGGTGACCCCGGGCACCTCCTCGGGCATACCGGCGGCGAGCCAGCAGGTGCGGGCGATGTCGCCGGCCTGCGGGCCGACGGTGTCGAGGCAACCGAAGACGACGTCCTCGACGGCGGCCGGGTCGATGCCGGTACGGGCGACGAGCGCCGTGAGGACGTGCGCGCCCAGGTCGGCGGGGTGGACGGCGCTGAGTCCGCCCTTGCGGCGCCCTACGGGGGTGCGGACCGCGTCGACGATGTAGGCCTCGGCCATGGTGCTTCAACTCCTGACGTGCTGGGGGTGAGGGGGCTTGGCTATCCCGTCGAGGACCATCGCCAGGTATTCGCGGGCGATCTCCTCGGGGCTGTGTCTGCCGCCCGGCCGGTACCAGGACGCGGCGACCCACACGGTGTCGCGGACGAAGCGGTACGTGAGCCGGATGTCGAGGTCGGCGCGGAACGCCCCGGCCGCCACCCCTTCCTGGAGGGTGGTCAGCCAGGTCTGCTCGAACTTGCGCTGCGACGCGTCGAGGAACGCGAACCGCTCCCTGGCCGCGAGGGCCTTCGACTCCTTCTGGTAGATGGCGACGGCGGGCCCGTGCCGGTCGATCTCCCGGAACGACTCGGTGACCAGGGCCCGCATCGTCTCCCGGGGCCCGAGCCCGGCGGCGAGCACCGTGTCGTAGCGGCCCCACAGTTCGTCGAGGAAGCCGCGCAGGATCTCCTCGACGATCGAGTCCTTGGAGTCGAAGTGGTAGTAGAGGCTGCCCGCGAGCATGCCTGCGGCGTCGGCGATCCGGCGCACGGTGGTGGCGTCGTAGCCGTGCGCCGCGAACACCTCGGCCGCCGTGTCGAGGAGTTCGCGGTGCCGCTCGGGCGAGGGGCTCATGCGTGCTGGCTGCTGACGGAGACGACCTCGCCGGTCATGTACGAGGAGTAGCGGGAGGCGAGGAAGACCATCACGTTGGCCACCTCCCAGGGCTCGGCGTACCGGCCGAACGCCTCCTTCTCCGTCAGTTCGGCGAGGAGTCCGGCGGAGGTGACCTTCACCAGGTGCGGGTGCATGGCGAGGCTCGGCGCCACCGCGTTGACCCGTACGCCGTACGCGGCGGCCTCGATCGCGGCGGTCCTGGTCAGGGCCATCACTCCGGCCTTGGCGGCGGCGTAGTGCGCCTGCCCGGCCTGGGCGCGCCAGCCGATCACGGACGCGTTGTTGACGATCACGCCGCCGCGGCCGGTGTCGCGGAAGGCACGGAGGGCGGCGCGTAGGCAGCGGAAGGTGCCGTTCAGCGTGACGTCCAGGACGCGCCCCCACTGCTCGTCGGTCATGTCGGCGAGGGGCGAAGTGCCGCCGAGTCCCGCGTTGTTGACGACGATGTCGAGTCCGCCGTGGCACTCGGCGACGTGCGCGAACAGCGCCTGGACCTGCTCCTCGTCGGTCACGTCGCAGGCGAGTGCGGCGACCCGGTCGGTGCCGAACTCGGTGGCGAGCGCCTGCTCGCTCTCCTTGAGGCGCCGGGCGTGCGCGTCGCTGATGACGACGCGGGCGCCCTCCTCCAGGAAGCGGCGCGCGGTGGCGCCGCCGATCCCGGCGCCGGCGGCGGCGGTGATGACGGCGGTGCGCCCGTCGAGCAGCCGATGGCCGGGGACGTACTCGGGAGCGGTGGACCTCGTCATGCGCGCGCCTCTTCTCTCGACTCGGCTTGCTCGCCGCGGAGTTCCCGCTCCGGCCGGCCGCGGGAGCCGGCCGGGAAGTCCTCGACGCCGTCCGTGCTCATAAGCTAACCTACCAAACACTTGTTAGGGAAGGACGATTCCGATGCCCGCAGAACGGCCCGCACCGCAGCCCGTCCATTACGAGGTCAGGGGCCCGGTCGCGTACGTGACGATGAACCGGCCGGAGTACCGCAACGCGCAGAACTCGGCGATGACGTACGCCCTCGACTCCGCCTTCTACCGGGCGGCGGACGACGCGGACGTGAAGGTCGTCGTGCTCGCGGGCGCGGGCGAGCACTTCTCTGCGGGGCACGACATCGGGACGCCGGAGCGCGACGCGCACCTGCCGTTCGAGCGGCGGGCCGGACTGTGGTGGGACCACAGCGACAAGCGGGGCGCCGAGTCGCGGTTCGCGCGCGAGTCGGAGGTCTATCTCGGCATGTGCCGGCGCTGGCGCGAGCTGCCGAAGCCGGTGATCGCCTCGGTCCAGGGGGCGTGCGTGGCGGGCGGGTTGATGCTGGCGTGGGTGTGCGACCTGATCGTGGCGAGCGAGGACGCGTTCTTCGCCGACCCGGTCGTGCGGATGGGGATACCGGGCGTCGAGTACTTCGCGCACCCGTGGGTGATGCCGCCGCGGATCGCGAAGGAGTTCCTGTTCACCGGCGAGCGGATGAGCGCGCGCCGCGCGTACGAGGTGGGGATGGTGAACCGGGTGGTGCCGCGCGGCGAACTGGCGGCCGCCACCCGTGACCTGGCGGACCGGGTGGCCGAGATGCCGCGCCTCGGCCTGGCGCTCACCAAGCGCGCGGTGAACCAGGCGGAGGACCTCCAGGGTCTGCACGCGGGCATGGACGCGGTCTTCGGCCTCCACCACCTGGCGCACGCGCACAACGCGGAGACGGCCGCCGACCCGCTCGGTGGCATGGACGTCCGGGCCATGAAGGAGGCGGGCACGCGATGAACCTGGACTTCACGCCGGAGGAGGACGCCTTCCGCGAGGAGGCCAGGCAGTGGCTGGCAGCGCACGTGCCGGCCGAGCCGCTGCCCTCCCTGGAGACCGGCGAGGGCTTCGCCGCGCACCGCGCGTGGGAGGCCGAACTGCACGCGGACCGCTGGTCGGTGGTGTCGTGGCCGCGGGAGTTCGGCGGGCGCGGCGCCGACATCTTCCGGTGGCTGGTCTTCGAGGAGGAGTACTACGCGGCGGGCGCGCCGGGCCGCGTCTCGCAGAACGGCATCAATCTGCTGGCGCCGACCCTCTTCGACCACGCCACGGACGAGCAGCGGGCCCGGGTGCTGCCGTCGATGGCGAGCGGCGAGGTGATCTGGGCGCAGGCGTGGTCGGAGCCGGAGGCGGGCTCCGACCTGGCGTCGCTGCGCGCGCGGGCGGTGCGCACGGACGGCGGCTGGCTGCTGCACGGCCAGAAGACGTGGTCGTCGCGGGCGGCGTTCGCGGACCGGGCGTTCGGCATCTTCCGTACGGACCCGGAGGCGGCGAAGCCGCACCACGGGCTGACGTACCTGATGTTCGATCTGAAGGCGCCCGGTGTCACGGTCCGGCCGATCGGCCGCCTCGACGGGAAGCCGGCGTTCGCGGAGCTGTTCCTGGACGGCGTGTTCGTGCCGGACGAGGACGTGATCGGACAGCCGGGCAACGGCTGGCGGATCGCGATGTCGACGACGGGCAACGAGCGGGGGCTGACCCTGCGCTCCCCCGGCCGCTTCCTCGCCGCGGCGGACCGGCTCGCGCGGCTGTGGCGGGAGCGCGGCGCGGACCCGGCGCTCCGGGGCCGGGTGGCCGACGCGCTGATCGGCGCCCGGGCCTACCAGCTGTTCACGTACGCCAACGCGTCCCGGTTCGCGGCCGGTGAGCGGATCGGCGCGGAGTCGAGCCTGAACAAGGTGTTCTGGTCGGAGTACGACATCGCACTGCACGAGACGGCGCTCGAACTGCTCGGCGCGGACGGCGAGTTGGCGGACGGGGACTGGTCCGAGGGATATGTGTTCTCGCTCGCGGGCCCCATCTACGCGGGGACGAACGAGATCCAGCGCGACATCATCGCCGAGCGGCTGCTCGGCCTGCCGAAGGGGCGCCGCTGATGAGGTTCCTGCTGGAGACGGAGCAGGCCGAGTTCGGCCGCACGCTCGACCGGATGCTGGGCGCGGCGGACACCCCGGCGGCGGTGCGGGCGTGGGCGGGCGGCGACTTCGGGCCCGGGCGGGCGCTGTGGGCGCGGCTCGCGGAGGCCGGGGTGTTCGCGCTCGCGGTCCCCGAGACGCACGAGGGCCTCGGCCTGCTCCCGGTGGAACTCGCGGTGGCCTACGTGGAGTTGGGCCGGCACGCGATGCCGGGTCCGGTGGTGGAGACGGCGGCGGTCGCGGTGCTGCTCGGCGCGCTGCCGGACGGCTCGGGGGTCGCGAAGGAGTGGCTGCCCCGGATCGCGGGCGGGGACGCCGCGGTCACCCTGGCCGCGGGGGCGTACGCACTGGACGCGGACGCGGCCGACGCGGTGTTCGTGGCGGCGGGCGACACGCTGCGGACCGCCGCCGGACACGGGCCGCTGCGGGAGTCGGCCGACCCGGCGCGCCGGCTGTTCGCGGCCGAGGACGGCGAGGTGCTGGCGCGCGGTCCCGAGGTGCGGGCGGCGGTGGCACGGGCGGCGGACCTGGCGACGTTCCTGACGGCGGCGCAGGCGCTCGGCACCGGGCTCGAACTGCTGCGCCGCACCGTCGAGTACGCCCGGCAGCGGGAGCAGTTCGGGGTGCCGATCGGCTCGTTCCAGGCGGTCAAGCACCGGCTCGCGGACGCGCTCATCGGGCTGGAGTTCGCCCGGCCGCTGCTGTTCGGGGCGGCTCTGTCGATGACGTCGGCGGACATCGCGGCGGCCAAGGCGGCGGCGGGCGACGCGGCGTACGCGGCGGCCCGCGCGGCCCTCCAGCTGCACGGCGCCGTGGGGTACACGGAGGAGCTCGACCTGTCCCTGTGGCTCAGGAAGGCACGCCCGCTGCGGGACGCGTGGTGGTCTCCGGCGGTGTGCCGGGCGCGGGTGACCGGGTCGCCGTGAGGATGTCCGTGAGGGAGGCCCGCGATCCCTGCAACCGGTCGATGCGCTCCTCGATGTCCCGCAGCTGGTCGAGGAGCATCGGCGTCAGGCACGGCTCGACCTCGGCCTCGCTGCCGCACACGCAGGTGAGGATCTCGCCGATGACCCGGGTGGGCAGCCCCGCGTCGAGGAACGCGCGGATGCGGCGCACGGTGCGCGGGGCCTCCGCGTCGTACACGCGCTGCCCGCCCGCGGTGCGCCCGGGAGTGAGCAGGCCCTGCTCCTCGTAGTAGCGCAGCAGCCGCACCCCGACGCCGGTCACCCTCGACAGCTCACCGATCTTCATCCCGCATCCCCCTGTGAGTGATGTGCGCCACAGTCCCTTGAACCTCACATCCATGTGAGTTCATAGCGTTCCCGTCATGACGAACACAGCGAACACGACGACCGCCACGACGACCAGCACCACTTTCGCACTCGGCTCCGACCTTCCCGTCTCCCGCATCGGCTACGGCACGATGCGCCTCGCCGACGCCCCCGCCGACCGGTACGGCTCGGGCGCGCCCATCTGGCGCGGGCCCACCGACCGGACCGCCGCGATCGCCCTGCTGCGGCGGGCGGCCGAGCTGGGCGTCACCCTTTTCGACACGGCCGACGCCTACGCCCTCGGGGCGAGCGAGGAGCTCATCGCCGAGGCGCTGCACCCGTACGAGGGGCAGGTCGCGGTGGCCACGAAGATCGGTGTCGTCCGGCCCTCGCCCACGGAGTGGGTGCCGCTCGGCCACCCGGCCTATCTGCGCCAGCAGGCCGAACTGGCGCTGCGGCGGCTGCGGGTGGAGCGCATCGACCTGCTCCAGCTGCACCGCGTCGACCCGCAGTACCCGCTCGCGGACCAGATCGGCGCGCTCAAGCAGCTCCAGGAGGAGGGGAAGGCGCGGCACATCGGACTGTCCGAGGTGAGCGTCGAGCAGATCGAGGAGGCCGAGGCGATCACGCCGGTGGCGAGCGTCCAGAACCTCTACAACCTGCAGACCCGCGACCACGAGGCGGTCGTCGAGCACACGGCGGCCCGCGGCATCGCCTTCGTCCCGTGGTTCCCGATCGCGATGGGCGCGCACGCGGGGGCCGACAGCCCGGTGGCGGCCGTGGCCGCGGAGATCGAGGCGACGCCGTCGCAGGTGGCGCTGGCCTGGCAGCTGCACCGCTCCCCGAACATCCTGCCCATCCCCGGCACCTCGTCCCCCGCCCACCTGGAGGAGAACCTCGGCGCTCTCCGACTCGCCCTGTCCGACGAGCAGTTCAGGCAGATCGACGGGTGAGCCCGGCGAGCTTGTCGGGGTTGACCTGGAAGCGCAGCTCCTGGATGCGGCCGTCGACCGCCTCCAGGGCGAGCGCGCCGACCGGGTACCCGTCGACGGTGAACAGCACGCCGGACTGCCCGTTGATCCCCGCGGCCTCGCCGCGCACCGCCTCCAGGCCGGGCTTGGCGAGGACGCCGAGGAACCAGCGGGCGACGTGGTCGGGGCCGTACAGAGGGCGGCGCGCGGCGGTCACCTTGCCGCCGCCGTCCGACCAGGCGGTGACGTCGGGGGCGAGCAGCTCCAGCATCGCGTTCAGGTCGCCGCCGGTGCAGGCCGCGAGGAACTTCTCGGTGATCTCGCGGCGCGCCCCGTCGTCGGTGTCGTAGCGGGGGCGGCGTGCCTGGACATGGGAGCGGGCCCGGTGGCCGGTCTGCCGCACGGTGGCCTCGGCGCGGTCGGTGGCGTCGGCGATCTCCGCGTAAGAGAAGCCGAACGCCTCGCGGAGCACGAACACGGCGCGTTCCAGCGGGGAGAGCGACTCCAGGACCACCAGCAGCGCCAGCGACACGGACTCGGCGGTCTCCACCTCCTCGGCCGCGTCCGGTTCGTTCCCGAGGCCGGTACCGAGGCCGGCGCCGAGGCCGGTGAGCAGCGGCTCGGGGAGCCAGGGGCCGACGTACGTCTCGCGCCGGGCACGGGCCGACGTCAGTCTGGTCAGGCAGAGGTTGGTGACGATCCGGACGAGATACGCGCGCGGGTTGCCGACCGTCGACCGGTCCACGGCCGCCCACTTGATCCACGCGTCCTGGAGGACGTCCTCCGTGTCGGCGACGCTGCCGAGCATCCGGTAGGCGGTGCCGAACAGCAGCCGGCGGTGCGTCACGAAGACGTCGTCGTCGGTGGCGCCGGCGGCGCCCGGGTCGCCCATGCCGCCTGCGTCGCCCGTGTCGCCGGATTTCTCGATCACGCGGTCAGGCTGCCAGCGCCCCGGCGCGCGCGGCAAGTGCGCGGACGCCCTCGACGCTGCTCCGGTACGTGGGCCGCCAGCCGAGCCCCTCGGCGGCCTTGGCGTTGGCCATGCGCAGGTCGGTGGTCATCATGCTGTGCGCGAGCGGCGCGGCGCGCAGCAGCCAGGCCGGGACGGTCGGCGGCCGCGGTGTGCCGAACGCCTCGGCGATCGCCCGCAGGTGCGTGCTGAAGGAGACGGCCTCGTCCTCGCAGACGTTGTACGCCTCCCCCGCCCGGCCGCCGGTGACCGAGGCGGCCACCGCCCGTGCGGCGTCGGTGAGTTCGACCCACGACTGGGCCCGGCCGCGGTCGGCGACGGTGGGCAGCCTGCGGGCGCGCAGCAGCGGCACCATGTGGGTGTCGGTGGTGCCGCCGCCGTAGAAGAGGCCGAAGCGCAGGGCGATCCCCTCGATGCCGTCGGCGGTGAAGGTGAGTTCCTCCTTGGTCCGCATGGCGCCGACGTGGCGCTCCAGCGGGGCGGTGCGCCCGCGCGGCCCGAAGGGGGTGCCGTCCTCGGTGACGGGGGCGCCGCCGTGGTCCCCGTAGCCGTAGCCGAACATCATCGACTCGGCGACGAAGCGGCGGGCGCCGGTGGCGCGGGCGGCGGCGAGCAGGTTGACGGTGCCGGTCGTGCGCAACTCGTCGGTGGGATACATGTCCTGATGGCGCGTCATGGACTTGCCGCCGATGGCGGTAGCGGCGTGCACGACGACGTCGAAGCCGCGTCCGTCGACGGCGCGCAGGACGGCTTCCCGGTCGAGGAGGTCGGCGCGGGCGTCGTTGGCGGCGCCCCGGCCGAGCCTGGTCACCTCGTGGCCGTCGGCGCGCAGCGCGTCGGTGGCGAGGGTGCCGAGGGTGCCGCTGCCGCCCGCGAGCAGAACCTTCATGGTGTCCTCCAGAGTCCGTCGGTCCGTGCGGTCGGCCATGGGACTGCCGGGCCGCCCGGAACGTGACACACCTCGGAGTGACCCGCGTCACACGCCGGTGACCACGGCGACCGGCCCCTTCGCCAGCAGGTGCGCACGGCCGTCGACCAGCGCGGCGTCGTACCGCCCGAGAGTCCGGCCCCCGAGCTCCGCGCCCGCGTCGGACAGGGCGACGACGAGCGCGGCCTCCACGGGCAGGGCGCCGCGGACGACGGCGACGGCGGGCGGCGCGGCGACGGCGTCCCGGCGCCACATGACGTTGAAGTTGACGACGGGCCCGCCGAGCAGCCGGCAGTCGGTGGCCACGTCACCGGCGAAGTCCCGTGGCTCGTAAGGCGATTCGACGAGATGGGGCCGGCCTGCGACGGTCAGCTCCATCCCGCCGCCCTCGACCATGGTGAGCGTCCGGTCGACGCCGGGGAACGCGGAGAACGGTCCGTCCCCCGCCACCTCGGCGAGGCTGACCCGCCACCGGAAGTCGGCCGTGCCCGCGCCCTCGGGCGCACCGGCGATCTCACGCGTCACCCCGCCGCCGTTCTTCCAGGGCATCGCGGTACGGGCCGCGGCGGGCAGCAGACGGACGACGACCTCGTGGTTCATGGGCGCAGACGCTACGCGACCGTGACCCACCCGGGCCGACCCGGCCCCGCCCGCTTCGCTATTTTGTTCGCCGCCCCATGTACGTGACGATCTCGCGTGTACGTGACGATCTCGCACTTGACGACCTCCAGGAGCCGGCCGTGGAGCCCACGCCCCAGTCCGCCACGACGCCGACGTGCTATCGGCACGCCGACACCGAGACGCACATCAACTGCACGCGCTGCGAGCGTCCGATATGCCCGCAGTGCATGCGGGACGCGGCCGTCGGCTTCCAGTGCCCGGAGTGCGTGCACGAGGGCAGCCGCTCGGTGCGCCAGGCCCGCACGGTGGCCGGCGGCCGGATCTCGGCCGTGCCGCTGGTGACGTACGCGCTGATGGCGGTGAACGTCCTCGCCTACCTCGGCGAGACGGTCTACCCCGGCATCGTCGAGCGCCTCCGGATGGTGGGCATCGGCCTCGTCGGACCGGACGGCGGGCGGTACGTCCCCCAGGACGCGTTCCCCCCGGACTTCCACACCGACGGGGTCGCGACCGGCGAGTGGTACCGGCTGCTGACCGGCGCGTTCCTCCACCTGCCGCCCACCGAGGGCCTGTTCGGCGTCCTGCACATCGCCCTGAACATGTGGACGCTGTGGAACCTGGGCCGGGTCGTCGAGTCCCAGCTGGGCCGCGTCCGCTATCTCGCGCTGTACCTGATCTCGGCGCTCGGCAGCTCGGTCCTGGTGCTGCTGATCGCCCCGGAGGCCCCGACGGTCGGCGCGTCGGGCGCCATCTTCGGGCTCGGCGCGGCGTACTACGTGATCGCGCGGCGGCTCGGCGCGGACATGCGCGGCGTCAACCGGTTCATGGCGTACTTCCTGTTGTGGATGCTGATCTCGGCCGGATTCACGTCGTGGCAGGGACACCTGGGCGGATTGCTGACGGGCGGTCTGGTGACGGCGGCCCTCGTGTACGCGCCGCGCCGACGGCGGGACGCGGTGCAGGCGGTCGCGTGCGTGGGCGTGGTGGCCCTGGCGCTGCTCCTGGCGGCACTCAAGGTGGCGGCCCTCACCTAGGCCCCACGGACGACTCGAGGACCGGACACCCGTAGCAGCCCCGCACGTCCGTCCCCTTACTCTGTCCCGCATGAAACGCGCAGGATGTCTGGTCCTCTCCTTCATCGCCGCGGCCCCCCTGGCCACAGCGGCGGTCTTCTTCCTGTCCCCCGACGGCGAGAACGACGGTTCCCCGGCCCTCCCGAAGTCGTCGGCCAGTGCCGGCTACGACGACGGCAAGTCGGCCACGGAGCGCGAGGCCGACGACAAGCTGATCGCGAGCCTGCCGCCCGGCCTCGCGGCCACGGAGAAGAAGGAGCTGGCCCAGCAGATCGTCGCCAGTGCCGAGAACTCCACGCTCGACTGGCGCGGCCAGTACGGCTACATCGAGGACATAGCCGACGGCCAGGGCTACACGGCGGGCATCATCGGGTTCTGCACCGGCACCCACGACCTGCTGACCCTGGTCGAGCGCTACACGAAGGCCCACCCCGACAACGGCCTGAAGAAGTACCTCCCCGCCCTGCGCGAGGTCGACGGCTCCGACTCCCACGAGGGCCTCGACCCCGGCTTCACCGCGGCCTGGAAGAAGGAGGCCGGCGTCAAGGCCTTCCGCGACGCCCAGAACACCGAGCGCGATCGCGTCTACTTCAACCCGGCGGTCCGCCTCGCCAAGCTCGACGGCCTGGGCACGCTCGGTCAGTTCGTCTACTACGACGCGATGGTCTTCCACGGGCCCGGCACCGGCCCCACCGGCTTCTACGGCCTGCGCGAAGCGGCGATCAAGGAAGCCGACACCCCGTCACAGGGCGGCAAGGAGAAGACGTACCTCGACATCTTCCTCGACCTGCGCCGCAAGGCGATGAAGGAGCGGAAGGCGGACATCGACACCAGCCGCATCGACACCGCCCAGCGCCGCTTCCTCTACGACGGGAACCTCGCCCTCAAGACGCCGCTCACGTGGCAGGTCTACGGCGAAACGTTCCGCGTGCCGTAGTTCACGAGCATTCCGCCCCGTGACCGCCACCTCATCTGTGAAGATGACGTGTCGAATTCACGGTGCTCTCGTGTGCACCACCATGCCCAAAAGGGGACAACACATGACCATACGCCCCACCTTGGCCGCCGCCTCCGCGCTCTCCGTCACCGTGGTGGCGGCCGTGGCCCTGCTGGGAGCGGCCCCCGCGTACGCGACCGAGTACAGCTCGGCCCTGAAGGTCCGCGGGGTCCAGTACGACGCGCCGGGGCGCGACGACAACCGGTGCTCCGGCGGCAACACCGCGCAGGAGTACCTGACGATCAAGAACTACTCCAGGACCGCGACGGTGAACCTCAAGGGGTACGTGGTCAAGGACGCGACCGGCAACACGTTCACCTTCACCAAGAGCCACAGCCTCCAGCCCGGCGACTACGTGCGCCTGCGCGGCGGCCGGGGCACGGACTCGGACGCGAAGAACGTGGTCTACCGCAACAACTGCAACTTCCTCTGGAACAACGCGGGCGACACGATCTACCTCTACAAGCCGGCCGGCAGCCACGCGGACACGCACAAGTACACGAAGTCCGCCAACGACCGCGACGGCAACGGGTACATCGGCTTCCACGCCTGACCCGTCCGGGCCGCACGCCCGGCCCGCCCCGTGCAACCTGCACCGCACCCGTCGACGTCCCCGTACACGGGTGTCACACACGCCCACTAATCTCGAACGCGCGGACAAGATCAGGGCAGTTGCGGCGGGACGAAGGGTGCACGGGGGATGGGCTACACGATTCCGGGCTGGCTGGACGAGATCCTGGAGTTCATCGGGATCAACTTCCCGAACGTGGATGAGGACGACTACCGCGAAATGGCCGACGCCATGCGGGAGTTCGCGGAGAAGTTCGAGGGTCACGGCGGTGACGCGCACAAGGCGTTCGCCCGGATCCTGTCCTCCTCCGAGGGCTGGGCCGTCGACTCCATGGAGAAGCACTGGAACCAGATCAAGGCCAGCCATCTGGAGAAACTCCCGGAGCTGGCACGGCTGTTCGCGGACGCCTGTGACGTCCTGGCCGAGATCATCGAGTGGATGAAGCACAAGGCCGAGGCCGAACTCGCCATCATGGCGGGCTCGGTGGGCCTGTCCATCGGTCTGGCCTGGGTCACCGGCGGTCTGTCCGCGATCCTGGGCGCGGCCGAGATCGCCGCGATGCGCCAGGTCGTCAAGCGCATCATCGACGAGGCGGTGGACCGGATCGTCGAGGAGGTCATCGCCAAGCTGACCGAGCCGGTCAACGCCAAGCTGGAGGCGATGGTCGAGGACATGGTCCTGGACCTGGCCGAGGGCGCGTTCACCATGCCGCCCGCCGACGGCAGCGGCGGCGGACACGAGGGCAAGGGCGGGCACGGCGGGATGAACCTCGCCTCGGCCGGCGGCGGGGGCGGTGGCGGGGCGCAGAAGCGGACCCGTATCGACCACTTCGAGTTCGAGGACGGCGCGGGCAAGGTCTCCCGGCACGGCACCGACCTGCACACCGCCTCCTCCGACCCGCTGGGCCGGGTCAGGGGCGCGTTCGGCCGCAGCAAGGGCCGCGACCCGTTCACGCAGACCTTCGACAGCGTGCTGCACGGCGCGCTCAAGGGGTCCGAGAAGGCCCTGAAGAAGATCAGCAAGCACATCACGGAGACCGTCCCCGAACGGGTCAAGGGCGCCTCGCGCACCCACAAGGGCAAGGACCACGACGTCCGCGACAAGGTCGACGCGATCGACGGCGGCAAGAAGGGCGACGGCAAGGGCGGCCGGGGCGGGAAGTCCGACTCCGGCTCCCCGCTGAAGATCGACGCCGCCCGCAAGAACGACCCCGATCTCGTCGACCGCGCCAAGGACGCCCGCGCGTTCCGGGACAAGGAGTTCTGCGGCGACCCCATCGACATGGCGTCCGGTCAGATGGCCATGGCGCAGACCGACGTCGAACTGGCCGGCGTGCTCCCCCTCGTGCTGCGCCGCACCCATCTCACCGGCTACGCGCACGGGATCGCCTTCGGCCCGTCCTGGGCCTCCACCCTCGACGAGCGCCTGGAGGCCGACCCGTCCGGGACCGGTGTGTGGTGGCGTCGCGAGGACGGCTCCAGCCTCTACTACCCGCGTACCCCGGACATCGTCGGCGACCGCGTCGACCCGGTCGCCGGCGAACCCCTGCCCCTGACGTACCTCTCCCACGGCACCTCGTACGTCCTCGTCGTCGAGGACCCGTACACGGACCTGACCCGGCACTTCGAACCCGCCGCGACCGGCGAGGGGACGTGGTGGCTCACCCGCACCGAGGACCGCAACCACAACCACGTCGTCATCGAGCGCGACGAGAACGACACGCTGGTGGACGTGGCGCACTCCGGCGGCTACCGCATCCGCGTCGACACCGCCGACGACGGGCCCGCCGTCACCGGACTGCTGCTGGTCACCGAGGACGGCCCGCTGCGGCTGCGCGGATTCGCCTACGACGACACGTCGGGCGACCTCGTCGAGGTCCGCAACGCCGTCGACGCCGCCACCCGCTTCGGTTACGACGACGCGCACCGCATCACCGGCTGGCGCGACAGCAACGACACCGAGTTCCGCTACGTCTACGACGCCCTCGGCCGCGCGGTGGAGACGCACGGCAGCGACGGCATCCTCGACTCCCGCATCACGTACGGGGACCGGCAGGCCGACGGCACGACCACCGTCACGTACACCGACTCCCTCGGCCACGCCACGGTCTACCGGGCCAACCACCTCGGCCAGATCGTCGCGACCACCGACCCCCTCGGCCACACCGCCACCCAGACCTGGGACAGCCGCGACCGGCTGCTCAGCCGCACCGACCCGGACGGCCACACCACGCGGTGGACCTGGGACGACGCCGGCAACCTCACGGCCGCCCACGAGGCCGACGGCACGGTCACCACCGCCGAGTACGACGAGCGGGGCCTGCCGCTCGTCATGACCGCCCCCGACGGCGCCGTGTGGCGCTGCGAGTACGACACCGCGGGGAACAACACGGCGGTGCTCGCCCCGGACGGCACGGCCACCCGGTACACGCACGACGAGCGCGGCGCCATCACCTCGATCACCGACGCGCTCGGGTCCACGGAGGCCTTCCGGCCCGACCCGGCGGGCCTGCCGATGGCCCGCACCGACGCCCTCGGCAACACCTGGACGTTCACCCGGGACGCGTTCCGCCGCCCCACGTCCATGACCGATCCGCTGGGCGCGGTCACCCGGATGGAATGGAGCGCCGAGGGCCGGCTCGTGCGCCGGGTGGAACCGGACGGCAGCGAGCAGCTGTGGACGTACGACGGCGAGGGGAACCGGCTGACCGAGACCACGGCCGGGGTCGGCACCACCCGCTTCGAGTACACCCACTTCGGGCTGCTGGCCGCCCGCGTCCGGCCCGGCGGCGCCCGGCACACCTTCGCCTACGACACCGAGATGCGCCTCCTGAAGGTGCACAACTCGGCTTCACTGACGTGGAGTTACGACTACGACCCGGCGGGCCGGGTGGTCGGCGAGACGGACTTCGACGGCCGCACCCTCAGCTACCGCCACGACGCCACCGGCCGCACGGTCACCCGCACCAACCCGCTCGGGCAGAGCGTCACCCAGTACCGCGACGCACTGGGCCGCCTCACCGCGAAGGACGTCGACGGGGAGCGCACCGACTTCGACTACGACGCGGCAGGCCGGCTGCTGCGGGCCCGCTCCGCGCACTCCTCCCTGGAGATGGAGTGGGACGCGCAGGGCCGGCTCACCGCCGAGACGGTCGACGGCCGCACCCACCGCTACGCCTACGACGCGGTCGGCCGGCGCACCGGCCGCACCACGCCGAGCGGCGCGGCGACGCGGCAGACGTACGACCCCGCGGGCAACCGCACCGACCTGGAACTCGCCGGCCGCGCACTGCGGTTCACCCATGACGCGGTCGGCCGGGAGGTCACCCGGGCCTTCGGTCCGCAGGACCACGCCGTCACGCTGGCCACCTCCTGGGACGCCCTCGGCCGGGTCAGCGAGCAGAGCCTCACCGCCCGGGGCGGGGCCGTGCGCGCCCGCGCGTACACCTACCGGCCCGACCACCATCTCCTCGCCGTCACCGACCGCACCGGCGGCGGGGAGCGGCGGTTCACCCTCGACGCCGACGGCCGCCCCACCGGCGTCGACGCGCACGGCTGGAGCGAGCGCTACCTCTACGACAGCGAGGGCAACCAGACGGAGGCCGACTGGCCCGACAAGGCGCCGCACCCGGACGCGCGCGGCTCCCGCGGCTACGACGGGAACCGGCTGCGCTTCGCCGGCGCCCTGCACTACACGTACGACGCGGCGGGCCGCGTCGTCGAGCGCCGCCGCAAGCGGCTGTCCCACAAGCCCGACGTCTGGCGCTACGCCTGGGACGCCGAGGACCGGCTGACCTCCTGCACCACGCCGGACGGCACGCTGTGGACGTACGCGTACGACGCCTTCGCCCGCCGCACCGCGAAGCGCCGGCACGCCGCCGACGGGACGGTGGCCGAGGAGACCGTCTTCTCCTGGGACGGCGGCCGGCTCTCCGAGCAGACCGACAGCACCACGCAGACGACGCTGACCTGGGAGTACGACGGCATCCGGCCGTTGGCGCAGATGGAGTCCCGGCCGGCCGCGGGCGCGGCCCAGGACGAGATCGACTCCCGGTTCTTCGCCATCGTCACCGATCTCATCGGCACCCCGACCGAACTCGTCGACGACACCGGCGAGATCGCCTGGCACAGCCGCACCGTCCAGTGGGGCGCCACCGCGTGGAGCCGCGGGTCCAGCGCGTACACACCGCTGCGCCACCCCGGCCAGTACGCGGACCCCGAGACCGGCCTCCACTACAACCACTTCCGCCACTACGACCCCGAGCCGGGCCGCTACGTCACGCCCGACCCGCTGGGCCTGGACCCCGCGCCCAACCCGGCCGGGTACGTGGACAATCCGGCCACCATGGCAGACCCGATGGGTCTGGCCCCCTGCATGCAGTCCATGCAGGACATGGCCCAGAAGATCAACAACCTGAAGAAGGAGGGCATCGCGCGCGACCGGCAGACCGTCGCGGTCATCCACGCGCAGACGCCGAACGGCCCGGTCACGTTCGTGGCGGGCACGAGCAAGAGCAAGCTCACCAAGGACCAGATCGCGCTGGCCAAGAAGATGGGACTCGTGCCCCTGCCCAACGACGAGTACCTGAAGATCCCCAAGGGCGAGGAGGGGGGCCACGCCGAGCAGAACATCCTGCACTTCCTGCACCGCAGGAACCTGGCGGCGGGCGGCGACGCCGGCTGGCTCCCCTCCCACGGCGCCGCGTCGAACGTCGTGTGCGACAAGTTCTGCTCGCCGATCATCCGCAAGACCTTCGGGGCTATGTTTGGGCAGGTGTATCCGGGGACCCAGGGGACGCAGCAGATGCAGTTCTACTGGCCGGCCCGGCACACCCCCTGACCCGGCACCGCACCAGAACCCAGGAGAGACGCACACATGGCACCGTCCCGCCCCACGGTCGACCTGCTGGCCGAGGAGGAGTTCGCCGGGTACGGCGAGTGCTCCTCCGGGTACGACTCGTTCCTCACCCGTGACGGCGCGAACTGGCTGGTCGCCCGGACCGGGGACACCATCGCGGTGGCCCGCGTCGCCGCCGATACCGGGCGGGTCCTGGACGAGGTCCGGCGCTGGCCGCGCCTCCGGCCGGACGGCGGCCGCGCGTACGCCTCGCCGCTGCCGGACGGCGGCCTCGCGGTGGTCGGCGACGGACTGGTCACCGTGTACGAGGCGGACGCCCGGGTGCGCTGGACCCATGAGTTCACGCCGTGGACGGCCGGTACCGGGGCGAGTCCGGCCTGCGTCGCCGACCCGGCCGGCCGGCGCCTCCTCGTCACCACGCCGGGGGATCTGACGGCCCGCCCCTACCCCGGTGACCTGTGCGTGGCGCTCGACCTGGCCGACGGCCGGCCCGTCGGCCGGGCCCAGTTGCCGTCCGCGTCGGCGGGCTACGCCTTCAAGCAGTCCCTGACGCACCCGGCGCAGCTCCTCCTCGACGCGGCGCAGGGCGACACGTTCTTCACGCTGGCGATCGGCGCGGCGGGCGGCGGACTCTCGGCGGACCGGACCGGTCTGCCGACCGAACTGGCCGCGGGGGTCGGGCTCGGCGGCGCCTTCCTCCACCTGGACGTGGGCGGCGAGTGGCTCAGCCGGTACGAGGCCGGGCAGCCGGAGGTCCGGGTCGATGCCGAGGACGTGCTGCCGGAGGACTTCCGGTTCGTCGGCTACCGCACGGGATTCCTCGACGAGGGCCGGGTGCTCGCCGCGGCGGCCGAGGAGGAGGACTCGGACGAGAACAGCCATCTGCTCCTGGACGGCCGCACGCTGGCGCCGGTCGCCGAGCTCGACTATCCCGGCACGGTCGCGTACGACCCGCTCGCCCTCGGCGACGGCACGTGGCTGACGGTGGAGGACGACACGCTGCGCCGGTGGCGGCCGGCCTGAACCGGGCCCGGACGCACCGCGACGCCCGCCCACGCGTCCGGTCGGGGACAGTTGGGGCGAGCGTCGCGCTCAGTTCCGTACGCCGTTGTACGGGACGTCTTTTGACGGTCCGTCAGGACCGTGGTGTCAGACCGCCAGGGCGCGGTCCGTCGGGCGGATCGGGGCCGGGAGCTCGGAGGCTCCGCTCAGGAAGGCGTCGACGCCGCGGGCGGCCGAGCGGCCCTCGGCGATCGCCCAGACGATGAGCGACTGGCCGCGGCCCGCGTCACCGGCGACGAAGACACCGGGGACGTTGGTCTGGAAGTCGGCGTCGCGGGCGATGTTGCCGCGCTCGTCGAGGTCCAGGCCGAACTGGGAGACGAGACCGTTCTCCTGGTCGGTGCCGGTGAAGCCCATGGCGAGGGTGACCAGCTGGGCGGGGATCTTGCGCTCCGTGCCCGGCTGCGGCGTCAGCTTGCCGTCGACGAACTCGACCTCGGTGAGGTGCAGCCACTGGACGTTGCCGTCCTCGTCGCCCTCGAAGTGGGTCGTCGAGACGGAGTAGACGCGCTCGCCGCCCTCCTCGTGGGCCGAGGTGACCTTGTAGAGCATCGGGAAGGTCGGCCACGGCTGCGAGACCGGGTTCCGGTCGTCGTTCGGCCGCGGCATGATCTCCAGCTGCGTGACCGAGGCCGCGCCCTGGCGGTGGGCGGTGCCCACGCAGTCCGCGCCGGTGTCACCGCCGCCGATGACGACGACGTGCTTGCCCTCGGCGGTGATGGGGGGCTGCACGAAGTCGCCCTCCTGCACCTTGTTGGAGAGCGGCAGGTACTCCATCGCGAAGTGGATGCCGTTCAGCTCGCGGCCGGGGACCGGCAGGTCGCGGGAGATGGTGGCACCGGCGGCGACGACGACCGCGTCGTAGCGCTTGCGCAGCTTCGCGGCGTCGATGTCGCGGCCGATCTCCACACCCGTACGGAACTTGGTGCCCTCCGCGCGCATCTGCTCGATGCGGCGGTTGATGTGGCGCTTCTCCATCTTGAACTCGGGGATGCCGTAGCGGAGCAGACCGCCGATGCGGTCCGCGCGCTCGTACACGGCGACCGTGTGACCGGCCCGCGTCAGCTGCTGGGCGGCGGCCAGACCGGCCGGGCCCGAACCGATGACCGCGACCGTCTTGCCGGACAGGCGCTCCGGGGCCTGCGGGGCGACGTCGCCCGCGTCCCACGCCTTGTCGATGATCGAGACCTCGACGTTCTTGATGGTCACGGCCGGCTGGTTGATGCCGAGCACGCACGCCGACTCGCACGGAGCCGGGCAGAGCCGCCCGGTGAACTCCGGGAAGTTGTTCGTCGCGTGCAGGCGCTCCTGCGCGGCGGACCAGTCCTCGCGGTACGCGAAGTCGTTCCACTCGGGGATCAGGTTCCCCAGCGGGCAGCCGTTGTGACAGAACGGGATGCCGCAGTCCATGCAGCGGGACGCCTGCTTGCTGATGATGGGGAGCAGGGAGCCCGGAACGTAGACCTCGTTCCAGTCCCTGAGCCGCTCGCCGACCGGACGGGTCGTGGCGACCTCGCGCCCGTGGTTGAGAAAGCCCTTGGGATCAGCCATTGGTCGCCGCCTCCATCATCTTCTCGGTGATCTCGGTCTCCGAGAGACCGGCTCGCTCGGCGGCGTCCTTGGCGGCGAGCACTGCCTCGTACGTACTGGGAATGATCTTGCTGAAGCGCTCCACCGCGGTGGACCACTCGGCGAGGAGCTTCTCGGCGACCGTGGAGCCGGTCTCCTCCGCGTGGCGGCGCACGACGTCGTGCAGCCACTGCTTGTCGGTGTCGTCGAGGGCCCCGACCGCCGCCTGGCTGGCGACGTTGACGTTGTGGGGGTCGAGGTCGATGACGTACGCGATGCCGCCCGACATGCCGGCCGCGAAGTTGCGGCCCGTCTCGCCGAGGACCACCGCGTGGCCACCGGTCATGTACTCGCAGCCGTGGTCGCCCACGCCCTCCGAGACGACCGTGGCGCCGGAGTTGCGGACGCAGAAGCGCTCGCCGGTGCGGCCGCGCAGGAACAGCTCGCCGCCCGTCGCGCCGTACGCGATGGTGTTGCCGGCGATCGTCGAGTACTCGGCGAGGTGGTCGGCGCCGCGGTCCGGGCGGACGATGATCCGGCCGCCGGAGAGGCCCTTGCCGACGTAGTCGTTGGCGTCGCCCTCCAGGCGCAGCGTCACACCGCGCGGCACGAACGCGCCGAACGACTGGCCCGCCGAGCCCGTGAAGGTGATGTCGATCGTGTCGTCGGGCAGGCCCGCGCCACCGAACTTCTTCGTCACCTCGTGGCCGAGCATCGTGCCGACCGTGCGGTTGATGTTGCGGATGGCGACCTGGGCGCGCACCGGCTGGGCGTCGGCCTGGTCACCGGCGGCGAGGGCGTCGGCGGCGAGCTTGATCAGCTCGTTGTCGAGCGCCTTCTCCAGGCCGTGGTCCTGCGTGATCAGCTGGTGGCGGACGGCGCCGTCCGGCAGCTCGGGGACGTAGAAGAGCGGCTCCAGGTCGAGGCCCTGCGCCTTCCAGTGGTCCACGGCCCGCTCGGTGTCGAGGAGTTCGGCGTGGCCGACGGCCTCCTCGATGGTGCGGAAGCCCAGCTCCGCGAGGAGCTCGCGGACCTCTTCGGCGATGAACTCGAAGAAGTTCACGATGAACTCGGGCTTGCCGGCGAAGCGGTCGCGCAGCGTCGGGTTCTGCGTGGCGATGCCGACCGGGCAGGTGTCCAGGTGGCAGACGCGCATCATGACGCAGCCGGAGACGACGAGCGGCGCGGTCGCGAAACCGAACTCCTCGGCGCCGAGCAGCGCGGCGATGACGACGTCGCGGCCGGTCTTCAGCTGGCCGTCGGTCTGCACGACGATGCGGTCGCGCAGGCCGTTGAGCAGCAGCGTCTGCTGGGTCTCGGCGAGGCCGAGCTCCCAGGGACCGCCCGCGTGCTTCAGCGACGTGAGCGGCGAGGCGCCCGTGCCGCCGTCGTGACCCGAGATGAGGACGACGTCCGCGTGCGCCTTGGAGACACCCGCGGCGACCGTGCCCACGCCGACCTCGGAGACCAGCTTCACGTGGATGCGGGCCGACGGGTTGGCGTTCTTGAGGTCGTGGATCAGCTGGGCGAGATCCTCGATGGAGTAGATGTCGTGGTGCGGCGGCGGGGAGATGAGGCCCACGCCCGGCGTCGAGTGACGCGTCTTGGCGACCCACGGGTAGACCTTGTGGCCGGGCAGCTGGCCGCCCTCGCCGGGCTTGGCGCCCTGGGCCATCTTGATCTGGATGTCGTCGGCGTTGACCAGGTACTCCGAGGTCACGCCGAAGCGGCCGGAGGCGACCTGCTTGATCGACGAGCGGCGCGCCGGGTCGTACAGGCGCTCCGGGTCCTCGCCGCCCTCACCGGTGTTGGACTTGCCGCCCAGCTGGTTCATGGCGATGGCGAGGGTCTCGTGGGCCTCGCGCGAGATGGAGCCGTACGACATGGCGCCGGTCGAGAACCGCTTGACGATCTCGGAGACCGACTCGACCTCGTCGATCGAGATGGGCTCGCGGTCGCTCTTGAAGCCGAACAGGCCGCGCAGCGTCATCAGACGCTCCGACTGCTCGTTCACCCGGCCCGTGTACTTCTTGAAGATGTCGTAGCGGCGCGAGCGCGTCGCGTGCTGGAGGCGGAAGACCGTCTCCGGGTCGAACAGGTGCGGCTCGCCCTCGCGGCGCCACTGGTACTCGCCGCCGATGTCGAGGGCACGGTGCGCGGGCGCGATGCCGGAAGCGGGGTACGCCTTGGCGTGCCGGGCGGCGACCTCCTCGGCGACGACGTCGAGACCGGCGCCGCCGATCTTGGTGGCCGTGCCGTTGAAGTACTTCTCGACGAAGGCCTCGTCGAGGCCGACGGCCTCGAAGACCTGCGCGCCGCGGTAGGAGGCGACGGTCGAGATGCCCATCTTGGACATGACCTTGAGGACGCCCTTGCCGAGCGCGTAGATCAGGTTGCGGATCGCCGTCTCGGCGCCGCCGTCCTCGTCGGCCGGCAGGAACGTGCCGGCGCGGACCAGGTCCTCCACCGACTCCATCGCCAGGTACGGGTTGACGGCCGCGGCACCGAAGCCGATCAGGAGCGCGACGTGGTGCACCTCGCGCACGTCACCGGCCTCGACGAGCAGGCCCACCTCGGTGCGCTGCTTCGTGCGGATGAGGTGGTGGTGGACGGCCGCGGTGAGCAGCAGCGACGGGATCGGCGCGTGCTCGGCGTCCGAGTGCCGGTCCGAGAGGACGATCAGCCGGGCGCCGGCCTCCAGGGCGGCGTCGGCCTCGGCGCAGATCTCCTCGATCCGGGCGGCGAGCGCGTCGCCGCCGCCGGAGACCCGGTACAGGCCGGACAGGGTCACGGCCTTCATGCCGGGCATGTCGCCGTCGGCGTTGATGTGGATGAGCTTGGCCAGCTCGTCGTTGTCGATGACCGGGAACGGCAGGGTCACGGACCGGCAGGAAGCGGCCGTCGGCTCCAGCAGGTTGCTGCCCGGGCCGAGCGAGGAGCGCAGCGAGGTGACGAGCTCCTCGCGGATCGCGTCCAGCGGCGGGTTCGTGACCTGCGCGAACAGCTGGGTGAAGTAGTCGAAGAGCAGGCGCGGGCGCTGCGAGAGGGCCGCGATCGGGGTGTCCGTGCCCATCGAACCGATCGGCTCGGCACCGGCCTTGGCCATCGGCGCGAGGATGATGCGCAGCTCTTCCTCGGTGTAGCCGAAGGTCTGCTGGCGGCGCGTGACGGACGCGTGCGTGTGCACGATGTGCTCGCGCTCGGGCAGGTCGGAGAGCTCGATCTCACCGGCTTCGAGCCAGTCGGCGTACGGCTGCTCCGCGGAGAGGCCGGCCTTGATCTCGTCGTCCTCGATGATGCGGTGCTCGGCGGTGTCGACGAGGAACATCTTGCCGGGCTGGAGGCGGCCCTTGCGGACGACCTTCGCCGGGTCGATGTCCAGGACGCCGACCTCGGAGCCGAGGACGACGAGGCCGTCGTCGGTCACCCAGTAGCGACCGGGGCGCAGACCGTTGCGGTCGAGAACGGCGCCGACCTGGGTGCCGTCGGTGAAGGTGACACAGGCCGGGCCGTCCCAGGGCTCCATCATCGTGGAGTGGTACTGGTAGAAGGCGCGCCGGGCCGGGTCCATGGAGTCGTGGTTCTCCCACGCCTCCGGGATCATCATCAGGACGCTGTGCGGAAGCGAACGCCCGCCGAGGTGCAGCAGTTCGAGCACCTCGTCGAAGGACGCGGAGTCCGAGGCGTCCGGCGTACAGATCGGGAAGATCCGCTCCAGCTTCTCCGTGCCGAACAGCTCGGAGGCGAGCTGCGACTCGCGGGCCCGCATCCAGTTGCGGTTGCCCTTGACGGTGTTGATCTCACCGTTGTGCGCGACGAAGCGGTACGGGTGCGCGAGTGGCCACGACGGGAAGGTGTTCGTGGAGAAGCGCGAGTGGACGAGCGCGACGGCCGACGTGAAGCGGCGGTCGGACAGGTCGGGGAAGAAGGGCTCCAGCTGGCCGGTGGTCAGCATGCCCTTGTAGACGATGGTGCGGGCGGAGAGCGAGGGGAAGTACACCCCGGCCTCGCGCTCGGCACGCTTGCGCAGCACGAACGCCTTGCGGTCGAGGACGATGTCCTTCGACGCGCCGTCGGCCACGAAGATCTGCCGGAAGGCCGGCATCGTCGAGCGGGCGGTGGCACCGAGCAGCTCGGGGGCGACCGGGACCTCGCGCCAGCCGAGGACGTCCAGGCCCTCTTCGGCGGCGATCGTCTCGATCTGCGAGACCGCGTTCTCGGCCTCCTCGGTGGCGTCGGCCCCGGGCAGGAAGGCGATACCGACGGCGTACGCACCGGCCTCGGGCAGGTCGAAGTCGACCGCCTCGCGCAGGAACGCGTCCGGAACCTGGGACAGGATGCCGGCGCCGTCACCCGAGTCGGGCTCGGAGCCGGTGGCACCGCGGTGCTCCAGGTTGCGCAGGACTGTGAGCGCCTGCTCGACCAGCGTGTGGCTCGCCTCACCGGTGAGGGTGGCCACGAAGCCGACGCCACAGGCGTCGTGCTCGTTGCGCGGGTCGTACATGCCCTGGGCGGCAGGGCGAGCATCCATGTGCGACCAGTTCTGGCCGCTGTTGGAGTGCTGGGACGGCTGGCGCGGCGTACGCATCGGCTCTCCCGTCGTCGTCGTGGCAAAGGTGCATGCCGAGGGACGACGTTGGCCCTCTGCGAAATACGTGCTGCGGCAAAATTTCGTGCAGGTTACATGATGGAGCGATTCTCGGGAACCGGATACTTCGTTCCAACATGCGGACACCGCGGGTGGCGGCGGAAGAGGCCTCGCCGGGCAGATCGGTGACCGGGGGGCGGGGTGCTGCGGGTGTGCGCCGCGGGCCTCATTGCCCACAGCGCTTACGGCTCATGCCCCGTGGTCAAGTAATCGAAACCGTCCAGTAACGACTACTTATGCAAGGCCCTGTATAGCCATCATCCGGCCGTGACCGGCGGGCCGTCAACCTATCGCCGTGCCGAAGATGCTGCCCAGGAGATACGTCACACCCGCCGCGGCACCACCGAGGGCCAACTGCCGCAATCCGCTGAACCACCACGACCGCGCCGTCACCTTGGCCACCACGGCACCGCAGGCGAAGAGCCCGATGAGCGCCAGGATCACGGCCGGCCACAGCGCGCTGGCGCCGAGCAGATAGGGCAGGACGGGGATCAGCGCGCCGAGCGCGAACGACCCGAAGGAGGAGACGGCGGCCACGGTCGGCGACGGCAGATCGCCCGGGTCGATGCCGAGCTCCTCGCGGGCGTGGATCTCCAGGGCCTGCTCGGGGTCCTTGGACAGCTGCCGGGCGACCTCGCGGGCCAGCCCGGGCTCGACGCCGCGGGACGCGTACAGCTCGGCGAGCTCGCGCTCCTCGTCGGCCGGGTGCTTCCTCAACTCCCGGCGCTCGACGTCCAGTTCGGCCTCGACCAGCTCGCGCTGGGAGGCGACGGAGGTGTACTCGCCCGCGGCCATGGAGAAGGCGCCCGCGGCCAGCCCCGACAGACCGGTGATGATCACGGTCTGCTGCGAGACGGCACCGCCCGCGACACCGGCCATGAGGGCGAAGTTGGAGACGAGTCCGTCCATGGCCCCGAACACCGCCGGGCGCAGCCAGCCCCCGTTGACGTCGCGGTGGGTGTGGTTGTCCCGGTGCGCGTCGTGGAGTGTCGCCTCGGTCTCGATGATGGCCATGCCGGTGATCCCCGTCCCCTGTGCGGTGTCGCTTCCTACGCCCTCGAAATTACGCGCGGAAAATCACCGCCGCTAGCAAGGAAGGCCGTACTTACCTGCGGTTTTGCGCCCTGCGCAACGACCACGGCGGAGGCTGACCTGGACCTTCCCGAACTCACCCGTGAGATGGATCACGCGATCGGTCCGTTGACGACCTGGGAAACATGGCTGCAACATCCGTAAACGTTTCCAGTTCCGGGAAACGTTTACAGAAAGCGGACCTTCACGGATGCATGGGGGTAAAAGGATGGGCGCGGGTCAGCCGACGATCTTCTCCATCGCCGAGCGCGCGGGGGTCTCGATCGCCTCGGTCTCGCGGGTGCTGAACGGCGTGGGGGCCCGCCGCGACACCGTCGAGCGGGTCGAGCGCGCCGCCGCCGAGCTGGGCTACGTGCCGAACGCGGTGGCCCGCTCCCTCAAGGGCGGCCGCACCCGCCAGCTCACCTTCGCGATGCCCGACATCGGCAACCCGGTGTACGTGGCGATGGTCCGCGCCATCCAGGCCGTCACGAAGGCCGCCGGCTACCGGCTGCTGCTGCACTCCACCGACGCCGTCGTCGAGGACGAGCTGGCCGTGCTGCGCAGCCTCGGCGACCGCACCAGCGACGGCCTGATCATCTGCCCCATCCGCATCACCGACGCCCACGTCGAGGCGCTGCGCACCGCGGCGGGCCCGGTCGTGGTCATAGGTTCGCTGCCCGACGGAGTCCCGGTGGACAGCGTGCGTGCCGACTCGGTCGCGGGTGCCGCGCTCGCCGTACGCCACTTGCACGAGACCGGGCGCCGCCGGATCGCCTTCGTCAACGGCCCCTCCGACACGGTCCCCGGCGGCAACCGCGACGCGGGCTACCGGGCCGCCCTCGACGACTGCGGCCTCGTATACGACCCGGACCTCGTCGTGCACACCGACTTCGGCATCGAGTCGGGGGCCGAGGCCACCGACCGGCTCCTGGCCGCCCGGCCCGACGCCGTCTTCTGCGCCAACGACCAGCTGGCGCTCGGCGCCGCCCGCGCCCTGCACGCCCGCGGCCTGCGGATACCCGAGGACGTCGCCGTCGCGGGAATGGACGACAGCGTGCTCGCGCAGGCCGGCTGGCCCCCACTGACCAGCGTCGACCTCGGCTCCACCGAGCGCGGCCGGCGCGCCGCCGACCTCCTGCTCCGGCGTCTGGACACGCCGGAGGCCGCCACGCCCAGCAGCACCACCGCCCCTCCCCGCCTCGTCGTCCGCGCCTCCACCGGCCCGGCGGCGACCGACAGTTGAGAGTCACGAGGTTCGCACCATGAGTCTCACCGCCTCCCGGGACAGAGCCGTCCCGGGCGACCGCGGCACACCGCCGCCCCGTACACCGGGACAGCGCAAGCGCGCGCTGGGCCTGGACCGGGGCGCGTGGTTCCTGCTGCTGCCCGCCCTGATCCCGATCCTGGTCCTCAGCGTGGGTCCGCTCCTGTACGGAGTCGCGCTGGCGTTCACGGACTCGCAGGCGGGCCGCACGTCACCCACGCAGTTCGTCGGCGCGGACAACTTCCTGGACCTGCGCCACGACTCGCTGTTCTGGGAGTCGTTCCGGATCGGGCTCGTCTGGGCGGTGTGCGTGACGGCGCTGCAGTTCGTGCTCGCGCTCGGCCTCGCCCTGCTGCTCAACGAGAACCTGCGCTTCCGCTGGCTGGCCCGCACCCTCGCCCTCGTCCCGTGGGCGATGCCCGAGGTCGTCGTCGGCATCATGTGGCGGCTCGTCTACCACTCGGACGCGGGCATCCTGAACAAGACGCTGACCCAGCTCGGTGTCCTCCACGAGAACGTCGACTGGCTCGCGGACCTGTCCTACGCGCTGCCCGCGGTCATCGTCGTCGGCGTCTGGGCGGGCATGCCGCAGACCACGGTGGTGCTGCTGGCCGGGCTGCAGAACGTGCCGCACGAGCTGCGCGAGGCCGCCCAGCTGGACGGCGCGGGACTGTGGCGGCGCTTCACGACGGTCACCTGGCCGGCGCTGAAGCCGGTGGTCCTGGCCGTCACCGCGCTCAACTTCATCTGGAACTTCAATTCCTTCGGCCTGGTCTACGTCCTCACGCAGGGCGGCCCCGGCGGCCAGACCCGGCTCCCGATGCTCTTCGCGTACGAAGAGGCCTTCAAGTACGGACAGTTCGGGTACGCCGCCGCGATGGGTCTCGTCATGGTCGCGGTGATCGCGGTCCTGCTGACGCTGTTCCTGCGCAACAAGCTCAAGGAGGACGCCGCATGAGCGCGAGCACCGCACTCCCCCGCGCCGCGGGCCGGGCGGGCCAGTACCTGGCGCTCCTGGGCTACCTGGTCTTCCTGGCCTTCCCGCTCCTGTGGCTGGTCTCGACGTCGTTCAAGTCCCCGCAGGAGCTCGGCTCGATCGATCCGACGTGGCTGCCCCGGCACCCGAGCCTGGACAACTACCGGGCGGCCTTCGACGCGCAGCCCCTGCTCCACTCGGCGCTCAACAGCCTGGTCGTCGCGGTCAGCGCCTCGGTGATCTCGGTGGCGATCGCGGTCCCCGCGGCGTACGTGATGGTCCGCTACCGGTCGCGGGTCAGCCAGGCGGGCACGGTCTGGATCCTGGTCAGCCAGATGTTCCCGTTCGTCCTGGTGATCATCCCGCTGTTCCTGGTCCTGAAGAACCTGCACATGATCGACAGCCTGCTCGGCCTGATCATCGTGTACGTCGTCTGGAACCTGCCCTTCTCCCTCTGGATGCTCCAGGGCTACGTCAAGTCGGTGCCGCGCTCCCTGGAGGAGGCCGCGGCGATGGACGGCGCGGGCCGGCTGCGCACGCTCACCAGCGTGGTGCTGCCGCTCCTCGCGCCCGGCCTGGTGGCGACCCTGATGTTCAGCTTCGTGACGGCCTGGAACGAGTTCTTCTTCGCCCTCGTCCTCCTCAAGTCCCCGGAGAACCAGACGATGTCGGTCATCCTCACCCGCTTCCTCGGCGCCGAGGGCGTCGCCGACCTGGGCCCGCTCGCGGCCGCCTCGGTCCTCGCCACGATCCCCAGCCTCGTCTTCTTCGCGCTGCTCCAGCGCCGGCTGGTGGGCGGCATGCTCAGCGGGGCGGTGAAGGGCTGATGCGCACCCGCCGAATCGTCGCGAGCGCCGCCGCGGCACTCTCCCTCGCCCTCGTCGCGGGCTGCGGCGGCCCGGACTCCGACGCCGCCGACGGCACGGTCACCCTCGAATTCCTCAGCCTCGCCTGGCAGAAGGAGTCCGTCGACGCCAACAAGGCGCTGGTGAAGCAGTGGAACGACACCCATCCCCACGTGAAGGTCAAGTACGTGCAGGGGAGCTGGGACAACATCCACGACCAGCTCCTCACCTCCTTCGAGGGCGGTGAGGCGCCGGACATCTTCCACGACGACGCCTCCGACCTCACGGACTTCGCCAACGGCGGCTACCTCGCCGACCTCTCCCCGTACCTGCCCGCGTCCCTGAAGGCGGACATCCCGAAGGCGTCGTGGGACACCACGGCGTACGAGGGGAAGACGTACGGCGTCCCCTTCCTCCAGGAGCCGCGGGTCCTCATCGCCGACACCAAGCTGCTCGACGCGGCCGGCGTCCGCATCCCGACGGCCGGACACCCGTGGTCCTGGGACGAGTTCGAGCGCGTCAGCAAGAAGCTGACGCGGGACAAGGACAAGGACGGCAGGACCGATCAGTACGGCGTCGCCTGGTCGATGAAGGAACCGGTGAGCCAGTCGGTGAACCTGTCCCTGTCGACCGGCGGCCGGATCTTCTACAAGGACGCCGACGGCAAGAACGACATCCGGTACGGCGCCGCGGACTCCGCGGTGGCGCAGCTCATCAACCGGCAGGTCAACAAGGACCGCACCGCCCCCAAGTCCGGCCTGGGCATGTCGGGGTCGGACACCCTGCCCGGCTTCTTCGCGGGCCGCTACGCCATGCTGCCGCTCAACTTCTCCTACCGCCAGCAGGTGCGGCAGCAGGCACCCAAGGGCTTCGAGTGGTCGGTCCTGCCGATGCCGTCGGGCGCCGGCGGATCGGCGCAGGGCACCGCCCCGCAGACCCTCTCGGTGTCCCAGGACAGCCGGCACAAGCAGCAGGCGGCCGACTTCGTCGCGTTCCTCACCCAGGCCGAGCACCAGGTGCAACTGGCGCGCGGCGACTGGCTGTTGCCCACCAGCACCAAAGCCCTGAAGGACCCGTCCCTCACCACGGACACGTACGGCTGGAAGACCGGCGCCGACATAGCGGCGGCGCTGCGCCCGTCCCCCGTGCTCGGGGTGCGCGGCTACGCGGAGTGGAAGGACAAGATCGCCACTCCGGCCTACCAGGAGTACTACAACGGCGCGTTCGGCGTCACCGAACTCCGCAAGCGGCTCGCGGGCGACGGCAACCGCATCCTCGACCGCTACCAGCGCTGAACCGGGCGCGAGCCCCAAGCACAACCCCAGAAAAGAGCACGAGCACACCATGAGCGTCAGCGTCGACCCGGATCCTCCCGCGGACGGCACCGCGGGCCCCCGCAGACTCCGCACGGTCCCGTGCCCCCAGCCGCCGGGCGCGATCTCCCTGCGGGACCGCGCCCGCGGCGCGCTCCTCGGACTCGCCGTCGGCGACGCGCTCGGCGCGCCCGCCGAGAACATGAAGCCGTCCCAGATCCGTGAACGGTGGGGCCGCATCGAGGGGTTCGTCTCCGCCGACCCGGCCGGCACGGACGACACCGAGTACGCGATCTTCTCCGGCCTGCTGCTCGCGGAGCACGGCGCCGCCCTGACGGTCGAGCACGTCGAGTCGGCCTGGCACACCTGGATCGCCGACCGCGACGAGGGCCCGTTCAAGGGCGCCGGCTTCAGTGAACGCGGCACCCTGGAGAACCTCCGCCGCGGCCTCGCCGCCCCCATCTCCGCCCAGCACCGCCACGCCTGGAGCGACGGACTCGCCATGCGCGCGGCGCCCTTCGGGGTCCACGCGGCCGGACGCCCCGCCGAGGCGGCCCGGCTCGTCGCGATCGACGGCACCGTGTCGCACGACGGCGAGGGCATCCACGGCGGCCGGGCGGTGGCCGCGGGAGTGGCGGCCGCGATGGTCAGCCACAACCCGGACGCGGTCGTCCAGGCCGCGCTGTCCGTGGTGCCCGACGACTCCTGGACGGCGCGCTCCCTGCACCGCGCGGTGTCGGCGGCCCGGCTCGCCCGCCGCGACCCCGACGGCACCCAGCTCTCGATGGAGCGCGCGGTCCGCAAGGCGGTCGTGATCGGCGGCTACCCGTGGACGGACCTGGCGCCCGAGGCGGTCGGCCTGGCGTTCGGCGCGTTCGCGGTGGCCCGCGGCGACTTCCGCGAATCGGTCCTCACCGCGGTCAACATGGGCCGCGACGCGGACACGACGGCGGCGGTCGCGGGCGCCCTGGCGGGAGCGCTGTGCGGCGAGACGGCGATCCCCGGGGCCTGGGCCTCGGCGATCGGCCCGGTCAGGGGCAGCTGCCTCCCCTCCATGGCGGGCCGCCACGTCCTGGACGTGGCGGACTGCCTGACACCTCCACCGCCGGACCGAACGGGAGCGGTCGCATGAGCGAGATCCAAGCCCCTCCGGCGATGGAGGAGCGGGGCCCGGGGCAGAGCCCCGCGACCGCAACACCATCCGCCGCAACGGCAACGGCACCCCCCACCCGCATCGAGGGCCTCCTCCTGGGAATCGCCGCGGGAGACGCGGCCGGCTGGCCGTCGGGACGACACCGCGCGGCCCGCCTCCCCGACTGGACCCGTCGCCTCACCCGCGAACTGGACACGTTCGCCGAGCAGAACGCGACGACCACCCTCCCCGTCCCGATCGCCCTGAACCAGCCGCCGGAGCCGCTGCGCCTCGGCCCGTCCGACGACGCCGAGTGGGCCGCGTTCACCGCGCACGCCGTGCTCGACGCCTACGCCGACGGCCTCGGCGACCTCCCCCCTGACCAGCGCGTCCGCTCGGCCCTCGCACTCGCCTGGAACACCCTGGCCGACGAGATCGCCGCGGCCGCGGCCCGCGCCGACGAGATCGAGTCCGCCCAGATCCCGCTGCGCGCCCGGATCTCCGTACGCGCGGGCCTCGGCAACCTCGCGGCGGGCCTGCGCCCGCCCGCGACCGGCCACGACAACCCGCACTACTTCGACGACGCCGCCTGCGTACGGGCCGCCGTGCTCGCGGTCGTCCACCCCGGACAGCCCGAACTCGCCGCGGAACTGGCCGAGTTCGACGCCCGCTACACCCAGGACGGCGACGGTGTGCACGGCGCGCGGGCGATGGCGGCGGCGGTCGCCGCGGCGCTCGGCGGGGCTCCGGTCGACGCGTGCGTGGACGCGGCGCTCGCCCAGCTCCCGCCCGGCACGGAGATCCACCGCAACGCGCACCGCGCGGTGGAGCTCGGCCGCACCACGGCCGCGGCCCGCCCCGGCCTGCCGGGCAACGCGTTCGCCCTCGTGCCCGTCCTGGAGCACGAGATCGTCGACCACGTCTACAGCTACGGCATCGCGGCGGCGGAGACCGTGCCCGTGGCGCTCGCCGTGGCGACGGCCGCCGCGGGCGCCGTCACCGAGGCGGTGCCCACCGCGGCCTGCCTCTCCCGCGTCGCGGACAGCGCCCCCGCCCTGGCCGGCGCGCTGACCGGCGCGCTCGGCGGCGCGGAGGCCCTCCCGCAGACCTGGCGGGACGCCTGCCGGACCCTCGCGGGCTGCGCCCTGCCGCGGCTGGCCGGCACCGACCTCACCGAGCTGGCCGACCGGCTCGCCCGCACCACCTCGAACTCCCCCGCCCCGGAAGGAACTTCGGCATGAGCACCGTTTCACTGGAAGACCGCACCACCGGCGCCCTGGTCGGCGCGGCCGTGGGCGACGCGCTGGGCGGACCGGTCGAGGGCTGGACGCCGGAGGCCATCGCGGAGCGGCACGGCGGCCGGGTCCGCGGCATCGTGGAGCCGTTCTACAAGGACGACTGGAAGACGGCCCGCCCGATCGCGCCGTACCACAAGGGCGACGGGCACGTCACCGACGACACCCTCATGACGCACGCGCTGGTCCGCGTCTACGAGAAGGTCCGCGACCACCTCGACGCGTACTCCGTCGCCGACCACCTGGTCCCCGACCTGATCACGACCCCACGCTGGATCCCGGAGCTGGAGGCGGAGGCCCTGCCCCTGCAGCGGATCTTCCTCGCCGAGAAGTGGATCGTCGCCCGGATCCACTACGGGCACGTCGATCCGCGCGAGGCGGGCGTCGGCAACATCGTCAACTGCGGTGCGGCGATGTACATGGCGCCGGTCGGCGCGGTCAACGCGGGCAACCCGCTCAAGGCGTACGAAGAGGCCCTGGACGTGGCCGGCGCGCACCAGAGCTCGTACGGCCGGGAGGCCGCAGGAGTGTTCGCGGCGGCGGTCGCGGCGGCGTACAAGCCGGGTGCCACGCCCGAGTCGGTCGTCGACGACGTGCTGGAGCTGGCCAAGGACGGCACGAAGGCGGCGATCGAGGCGGTCTGCGAAGTGGCCGCCCGTTACGACGACTTCGAGGACGCCCTCAAGCCGCTGCGCGAGGCGGTGGCCCCCTTCGACACGGTCGGCCCGGAGTACCGCAAGCCGTCGCTGGGCGCCCGCCGCCCCTCGCGGCTGCACTCCATCGAGGAGCTCCCGGTCGCCCTCGGCATGCTGCTCGTGGGCCGCGGCGACTTCCGGCACACGGTGCTCGGCTCGGTCAACTACGGCCGCGACTGCGACTCGATCGCCACGATGAGCGGCGCGATCGTGGGAGCGCTGTACGGGGAGGGCGCGGTGCCCAAGGAGTGGAGCGCCGAGATCGCTCGGGCCAGCAAGCTGGATCTGCACGGCCCCGCGACGTCGCTCGCGCAGGTCACGCGCGAGGTGTACGGCCGCGATCTGGAGCGCCGGCGTGCCCACGAGACCGCGTTCGCGTCGGTCGCGGGGCTGTGATGCTGCGTCTGACCTGGGTCCAGGCCGAGGACCTGATCGGCCACGAGCTGCGGCAGGCGGCCCAGGACGGCCGCGACGCGGCGGCGGTCGGTGCGGTCGAGCGGCGCTGGGTGACCGCGGGCGGCCATCTGGCGCCGGACCGGGCCGGGGCGTCGGCGACACCGGCGACGCCCGAACTGCGGGCGCTGGCCGGGGAGTTGCTGGACGAGCTGGCGGCGCTGCCGTCCCCGCTCGCCGCCGACGAGCCCACCGGTCTGGCCGCGATCAGGGCGACCTGGCCGCAGCACGCCACCACGCCGCGCCCCGCCGCGTACGACGCCCTGCACGCGGCGTGGCTGGGCCGGGCCGCCGGCTGCCTCCTCGGCAAGCCGGTCGAGAAGCTGCCCCTCGCCGGCATCCGCGCCCTCGCCCGGTCGACCGGCAACTGGCCGCTCGACGGCTGGTTCACGGAGGTCGGCCTCGACCCGGAACTCGCCGCCGCCTACCCGTGGAACCGGCGCAGCGCACCCACCTCGCTCGCCGAGAACATCGACGGGATGCCGGAGGACGACGACCTCAACTACCCGCTGCTCGCCCTGCTGCTGCTCCAGCGGTACGGCCCCGGCTTCACCACCGAGGACGTGGCGCGGCTCTGGCTCGACGAGCTGCCCGCCGGCCGCACCTTCACCGCCGAGCGGGTCGCGTACCGCAATCTGCTCGACGGCCTGGAGCCGCCCGCGGCGGCCGTGCACCGCAACCCGTTCCGGGAGTGGATCGGCGCGCAGATCCGCGCCGATGTGTTCGGCTGGACCAACCCGGGCGACCCGGCGCGCGCCGCGGAGCAGGCCCACCACGACGCCGTGCTCACCCACACCGCCAACGGCGTGTACGGGGAGATGTTCACGGCCGCCGCCGTCGCGGCCGCCGCCTCCGGCACGGTGGACGTGCACGGTGCGATCGAGGCGGGCCTGACCGTCGTACCGCCCGGCTCGCGCTATGCCAGGGCCGTCGGGCTCGGCGTCGAACTGGCCCGTGCGCACGAGGACTTCGACACTGTCGTCGACGCCCTGCACGCCGAGTACGCCGACCACCACTGGGTGCACGTGCTGCCCAACGCGGCGCTGCTGGCCGCCGCCCTCACCCACGCCGACGGCGACTTCTCCGGCTCCGTCTGCCGGGCGGTGAGCGGCGGCTGGGACACCGACTCCAACGGGGCGACGGCGGGCTCGATCGCCGGTCTGCTCGCCGGACACCCGGACGCGCTGGGCGAGCGGTGGACGGCTCCGCTGAAGAACCGGCTCGCCACGACCGTGGCCGGCTTCGACGGCATCGGCTTCGACGAACTGGCCCGGCTCACCCTGGAGGCCCGCACATGACGACCCCTCAATCAAGCCCACCGCAGGGCCCTCTGACCGGGCTGCGCGTCCTCGACCTGGCCACCCTCTTCGCGGGCCCGCTCTGCGCCACGATGCTCGGTGACTTCGGCGCCGAGGTCGTCAAGGTCGAGCACCCGCGCAGGCCCGACCCGTCCCGCGGCCACGGCCCGTCGAAGGACGGCGTCGGCCTGTGGTGGAAGACGCTCGGCCGCAACAAGAAGAACCTCACGCTCGACCTCTCCTCCCCCGGCGGCCGTGACGTCCTGCTCAAGCTGGTGGCGGACGCGGACGTCGTCATCGAGAACTTCCGCCCCGGCACCCTGGAGAAGTGGGGCCTCGGCTGGGACGAGCTGAGCGCCGCCAACCCCCGGCTCGTGCTGGCCCGGATCACCGGGTTCGGCCAGTTCGGCCCGTACGCGCACCGCCCCGGGTTCGGCACGCTCGCCGAGGCGATGAGCGGGTTCGCCGCGATCACCGGCCAGCCCGACGGGCCGCCGACGCTGCCGCCGTTCGGACTGGCCGACTCCATCGCGGCCCTGGCCACGTCGTACGCGGTGATGGCGGCCCTGCGCGGCCGGGACACGACGGGCCGCGGCCAGGTCGTCGACATGGCGATCATCGAGCCGATGCTCGCGATCCTCGGCCCGCAGGCCACCTGGTACGACCAGCTCGGCTACGTCCAGCCGCGCACCGGCAACCGCTCCACGAACAACGCGCCCCGCAACACGTACCGCACCGCCGACGGCAAGTGGGTCGCCGTCTCCACCTCGGCCCAGTCGATCGCGGAGCGGGTGATGCACCTGGTGGGGCGCCCCGAGTTCATCGCCGAGGAGTGGTTCGCGACGGGCTCGGGCCGGGCCGGTCACGCGGACGAGCTGGACGAGGCGGTCGGCAGCTGGATCGCGGCCCACACCCGGGACGAGGTGGTGACGGCCTTCGAGCAGGCGGAGGCGGCCATCGCCCCGGTCTACGACATCCGGGACGTGCTGCGCGACGAGCAGTACCGGGCCCTGGACTCGGTCACCGAGGTCCCCGACCCCGACTTCGGCACGGTAAAGATGCAGAACGTGCTCTTCCGCCTCTCCGAGACCCCGGGCGCCATCGCCTGGACCGGCCGCCCGCACGGCGCCGACACCGACGAGATCCTCCACGGCCTGGGTCTGTCGGAGGCGGACATCGCCTCGCTGAGGGAGGCTGGTGCGGTATGAGCACCTTGGACGCTGTGCGGGTCACCTGGCTGTACGTGCCCGGGGACCGCCCCGACGTGGTCGCCAAGGCCCTGGGCTCGGGCGCCGACGTGGTGCTGGTCGACCTGGAGGACGCGGTCGCCCCCGACCGCAAGGCGTACGCGCTCGACGCGACGGCCGAACTGCTCGCCGACCGGCACGGAGTGCCGGTGCACGTCCGGGTGAACGCGCTCGACGGCCCCCTCGCCGAGCACGAGGTACGCCGCCTCGCCCCGCTCCCGGGCCTCGACGCGCTGCGCCTGCCCAAGGTCCACGACCCGGCCGACCTGGCCAGGGTCGCCGACTGGGCCGTCGAAGTGCCGCCCCTGTACGCCCTGCTGGAGTCGGCCCTCGGCGTCGAGCAGGCCTATGCGATCGCCTCCCACCCGTCCGTGCACGGCATCGCGCTCGGCGAGGCGGACCTCCGGGCCGATCTCGGCATCGCGGACGCGGCGGGCCTCGCCTGGGTGCGCGGCCGCGCGGTGGTCGCCGCCCGTGCGGCCCGGCTGCCTCCGCCGCCGCAGTCCGTCTACCCGGACGTCCGCGACACGGCGGGCCTGGCCCGCTCCTGCGCCGAGGGCCGCGCCCTGGGCTTCCTGGGCCGCACGGCGATCCACCCGCGCCAGCTCCCGGTGATCGAGGAGGCGTTCCGCCCGACGGCGGCCGAGATCACGGCGGCCGAGGAGATCGTCGCCGCGGCGTCCACCGACGCGGGTGCGCTGGCGCTGTCGGACGGCCGCTTCGTGGACGCGGCCGTGGTCGCGGGCGCCGAGCGGACGCTGGCGCTGGCGTCCAGGCCGGGTGGGCCGACCAGGGGCGCGGGGAACTGCGCGACCAGTCACGACGGACTCGCGGTCGGCTGACGGCCCCGAGCGGCACCTCCTGACCGCCGGACGAAACGAGGGCGCCGAACCGACCGGTTCAGCGCCCTCGTCCCCGTACGACCACAAACCCTCAGGTCTTCTTGGCCCCGGCCTCGTCCTTGGCCTCGTCCTTGGCCTCGTCCTTGGCCTCGGTATCCGCGTCCTCGGACTTGTCCAGCTTCACGGCACCGTCATCCTCACCGTCACCGGAACCGTCCTTCGCCGCGGCGGATTCCTCCTGCGCCTCCCCGGCGGGGACCGGCTCCACGATCTCCTCGCGGCCCGGCCGCACCTTCGCCGACACCACCAGGTAGACCACGGCGAGCACGAAGACCAGCAGCGCCGTCCAGTTGTTCAGCCGCAGGCCGAGGATGTGGTGCGCGTCGTCGACGCGCATGTACTCGATCCAGAACCGGCCCGCGCAGTACGACGCGACGTACAGCGCGAAGGCCCGTCCGTGCCCCAGCTTGAACCTGCGGTCCGCCCAGATGACCAGCAGCGCGACGCCGATGCACCACAGCGACTCGTACAGGAAGGTCGGGTGGTAGAGGCCCGGCACCCGCCCGTCCGTGTCCGAGGTGATCTTCAGCGCCCACGGCACGTCGGTCTCGCGGCCGTACAGCTCCTGGTTGAACCAGTTGCCCCAGCGGCCCACGGCCTGCGCGAGGGCGATGCCGGGCGCCAGCGCGTCGGCCCACGCCGGCAGCGGGATGCCGCGCCGGCGGCAGCCGATCCAGGCGCCGACCGCGCCGAGCGCGATGGCGCCCCAGATGCCGAGGCCGCCCTCCCAGATCTTGAAGGCGTCCACCCAGTCACGGCCCGCGCTGAAGTACAGCTCGTAGTCCGTGATCACGTGGTAGAGCCGGCCGCCGACCAAGCCGAACGGCACCGCCCAGACCGCGATGTCGGCGACCGTGCCCGCTCGCCCGCCGCGGGCGATCCAGCGCTTGTTGCCGAGCCAGACGGCCACGAAGACGCCGATGATGATGCAGAACGCGTAGCCGCGCAGCGGGATCGGTCCGAGATGGATGACCCCGCGCGACGGGCTGGGAATGTAGGCAAGTTCCATGGCAGGGTCGACGCTACCGTGCCGGGCCACGGGGACGACGGGCAGCCCGGCAACGGCTCCATTACGACTTGTTCGCGTCCTCCACCATCTTCTTCAGCTTGTCCGGGGTCAGGGTGTTGTCGCCCAGGATGTTCTTCCCGTTGAGCAGGACGGTCGGCGTGCCCGAGAAGCCGGCGTCCTGGAACGCCTTGTAGGACTTGGCGATCCAGCTGTTGTGCGTGCCGTCGTCGACGCACGACTTAAAGGTGTCGGTGACGAGCCCGTCGACCTTCCCTGCGAGCTCGATCAGCTTGCTGTTCTTGGCGAAGGCGTCGTCCGTCTCCTCCGGCTGGTTCTCGAACAGCACGTCGTGGTAGTCGCGGAACTTGCCGGCGGTCTGCGCGCACGCCGCCGCGTTCCCCGCGTGCAGGGAGCCGCTGCCGCCCATGTTCCCGTCGATGAGGGTGACCGTGTGGTACTCGACGCGCAGCGCTCCGGAGTCGGTCAGCTCGTGGATCGTCGACCGGTACGTGTCCTCGAAGGACTTGCACGCGGGGCAGCGGAAGTCCTCCCACACCGTGAGCGTCGACTTGGCGCTGTCCTTGCCGACGGGGATCGCCAGGTCGTCCTTGCCGGTCGCTCCCTTCGGGGGGACGACCTCGCCCGACGTTTCGCTGGAACTGTCGTCGCCGGAATTGGCCGCGACGACGCCGATCACGGCGGCCAGGCCGAGCACGCAGACGACGGCCGCGCCCACGATCAGTGTCCGGCGCCGCTTCTCCGCGGCCTTCTGCTTCTCGCGCTCCACGGCAAGCCGCTCGCGGGCCGCGCGCTTTCCCTCACGGTTCTTCTCACTCACACCCGCGCCAACGAACCGGGGAGGCACGAGCGTGCCTCCCCGGTCCACATACCACCCATATGGGTTACGTGACTAAGCGTTACCCCTGACCCCTTGGGCCAGTTCGGCGGCGAGCTCGCGGACGCCGGCGAGGCCCGCCTCCGCGTCCTCGGCGTCCAGGATCCGCTTCACGAACGCGGAGCCGACGATGACGCCGTCCGCGAAGCCCGCGACCTCCTTGGCCTGCACGGCGTTCGAGACGCCGAGGCCGACGCAGACCGGCAGGTCCGTGGTGGCCTTGGTGCGGCGGACGAGGTCCTGCGCCTGGTTGCCGACGGACTCGCGGGTGCCGGTGACGCCCATCAGGGACGCGGCGTAGACGAAGCCGGAACCGGCCGCCGTGATGGTGGCCAGACGCTCGTCCTTGCTGCTGGGGGCGACGACGAAGACCGTCCCCAGGCCGTTCTTCTCGGCGTGCTGCCGCCACTCGGCGGACTCCTGCACCGGCAGGTCGGGCAGGATGCAGCCCGCGCCGCCGGCCTCGGCCAGCTCGGTGGTGAACCGCTCGACGCCGTAGATGTAGATCGGGTTCCAGTACGTCATGACGAGGACCGGCTTGCCGGTGGCCTCGTGCGCCTCGCGCACCGTGCGCATGACGTCCTTGATCTTCAGGCCGCCGCGCAGCGCGATGTCGTCGGCGGTCTGGATGACCGGGCCGTCGAGGACGGGGTCGGAGTGCGGCAGGCCCACCTCGACGACGTCGGCGCCGCCGTCGAAAGCGGCCTTGACGGCCTCGATGCCGCCGTCCACGGACGGGAAGCCCGCGGGCAGGTAGGCGATGAGGGCGGCGCGGCCCTCGGCCCTGGCGTTCGCCAGGGTGTCGTTCAACAGCTGGATGTTGCCGCTCACTTGGCGTCCCCCTCGATCTCGGCGAGGTCGGCGGAGTCGGCCGCCACCTCGGCGTCGGTGCCCTCGTCGTACAGGCCGAAGTAGCGCGCGGCCGTGTCCATGTCCTTGTCGCCGCGCCCGGACAGGTTGACGACGATCAGCCCGTCCCTGCCCAGCTCCTTGCCGACCTCCAGCGCACCCGCGAGGGCGTGCGCCGACTCGATCGCCGGGATGATGCCCTCCGTGCGGGAGAGCAGGCGCAGGGCCTGCATCGCCGCGTCGTCGGTGACCGCCCGGTACTCGCCGCGGCCGCTGTCCTTGAGGTAGGCGTGCTCGGGGCCGATGCCCGGGTAGTCGAGGCCGGCCGAGATCGAGTACGGCTCGGTGATCTGGCCCTCCTCGTCCTGGAGGACGTAGGAGCGGGAGCCGTGCAGGATGCCCGGGGTGCCCGCGCTCAGCGTGGCGGCGTGCTCGCCGGTCTCGATGCCGTGGCCGGCCGGCTCGCAGCCGACGAGGCGGACGTCGGCGTCCGGGATGAACGCGTGGAACAGGCCGATGGCGTTCGAGCCGCCGCCGACACAGGCGATCGCCGCGTCGGGCAGCCGCCCGGCGCGCTCCAGGACCTGCCGGCGGGCCTCGACGCCGATGACCCGGTGGAAGTCGCGGACCATGGCCGGGAAGGGGTGCGGCCCGGCCACCGTGCCGAACAGGTAGTGGGTCCTGTCCACGTTGGCGACCCAGTCGCGGAACGCCTCGTTGATGGCGTCCTTGAGGGTGCGGCTGCCGGACTTCACGGCGATGACCTCGGCGCCCAGCATCCGCATCCGGGCCACGTTCAGGGCCTGGCGCTGGGTGTCGATCTCGCCCATGTAGATGGTGCAGTCGAGGCCGAACAGCGCGCAGGCCGTGGCCGTGGCGACGCCGTGCTGGCCCGCGCCGGTCTCGGCGATGACGCGGGTCTTGCCCATGCGCTTGGTGAGCAGGGCCTGCCCGAGCACGTTGTTGATCTTGTGCGAGCCGGTGTGGTTCAGGTCCTCGCGCTTGAGGAAGATCCGGGCGCCGCCGGCGTGCTCGGCGAACCGGGGCACCTCGGTGAGGCTGCTGGGGCGGCCGGTGTAGTGGACCAGGAGGTCGTCGAGCTCGCGGGCGAACTCGGGGTCGTTCTTGGCCTTGTCGTACTCGACGGCGACCTCGTCCACGGCGGCGACCAGGGCCTCCGGGATGAACGTGCCGCCGAACGCGCCGAAGTAGCCCTCGGCGCTGGGGATCTGACCGTCCGGGTCAGGGATGAAGTAGTCGCTGGGCATGCGTGAACCTCACGGTGGGATCGGGTGATGACTCATCGCCGTGGGGCGCCTGTGGTGACGCGGCTACCAGCTGGGTGTGGTCGCTCGCGCCGTGCTCCGCGCCCCCTGAAGGGGCGCTTGCCATCGCATGCCGTTGATCTGGCCCGGCTCCGCGCCGATGTGGTACCGCACCCTGCGACCCCGCACGCGCCGCGCCGGAGCCCGGCAGCCGCGGGGGCGGCAGCCGGGGGCGAGGCGGGCGGAGATCGGCATGGCTCGGGTCAGCTCCGTCCGTGGCGCAGCGCCGGGTGGGCGCCCGCGGCGACCAGGTCGGAGACGGCCGACTTCGGGTCGCGGCCGGTGACGAGGGACTCGCCGACGAGGACGGCGTCCGCGCCCGCGTTGGCGTACGCGATCAGGTCGTGCGGGCCGCGCACGCCGGACTCGGCGACCTTGACGATGTGGTCCGGGATGTCCGGGGCGACGCGCTCGAAGGTACCGCGGTCGACCGTGAGGTCCTTGAGGTTGCGGGTGTTGACGCCGATGACCTTGGCCCCGGCGTCGACCGCGCGCTCCACCTCGTCCTCGTCGTGCGCCTCCACGAGCGGCGTGAGGCCGATGGACTCGGCGCGCTCGATGAGGGACTCCAGGGCGGGCTGGTCCAGGGCGGCCACGATCAGCAGGGCGAGGTCGGCGCCGTACGCGCGGGCCTCCCACAGCTGGTACGAGGTGACGATGAAGTCCTTGCGCAGGACCGGGATGTCGACCTTGGCGCGGACCGCTTCGAGGTCGGCGAGGGAGCCGCCGAACCGGCGCTGCTCGGTCAGGACCGAGATGACGGCGGCGCCGCCCGCCTCGTAGTCCGCGGCGAGGGCGGCGGGGTCGGCGATCATGGCGAGGGCGCCCTTGGAGGGGCTGGACCGCTTGACCTCGCAGATGACCTTGACGCCGTCGCCGCGCAGGGCCGCGACCCCGTCCTTGGCCGCGGGAGCCTTGGCCGCGCGCTCCTTGAGCTCGTCGAGGCTGACGCGCGCCTGCCGTTCCGCGAGGTCGGCACGGACTCCGTCGATGATCTCGTCGAGCACACTCACGCGAGCGGACTCCCTTCTGACAGTTCACTGGGCAACCGACTGGTCACTGTGATGGTATCCGGAGGTGGGCGAAGGCTCCGCATCCGGTTGACGGTGATCCCATTCCGTGGACAGCCGCCGGGTCCGCCGGTCAAGGGTGCAGGAAGCCACCGAAGGGCAGGTTCCGGACGACGGTGAAGGTCAGGACGACCGCGCCGAGCACCCACAGGTGGGCGCGTCCCGGGCCGGCGCCGAGCGGTCTGCCGCGCGCCGCGCGGACCGCCCACACCGTCCACAGCACCGCGAAGAGCGCGTAGCCGACGACCGCGAGGGCGTTGGCGCCGAGCGCCGCCGTGAGGTCGCCGTGCACGATCGCGTGGGCGCTGCGCAGTCCGCCGCAGCCGGGGCAGTACAGGCCGGTCACGCGCAGCAGGGGGCAGGCGGGGTAGTGGCCCGGTTCGTTCGGGTCGACGGCGCCGACGTAGGCGAAGGCGGCCGCGACGCCGCCGAGAACACCGAGCGGGACGGCGGTCCGGCGCAGCAGGCCGGACCTGGCCGGGGGTGCGGCGGGGGCCGTGGGGGCGGTGTCGGTCGTCTCGACGGTCACCCGTGGATTCTCCCCCGGTGCCGCCCGCTCCGCCCTCCCAGGCGCGCGAAAGGGGCGGGGCGGCGATCCTGTCGCCGCCCCGCCCCTCTCACGCGGTCCGTACCGGGACGGGTCAGGCCTCCGAGCCGACCGTCTGCGCGGTCGCCTTGGCCGGCAGCTTCAGCTCGGCGCGCTTCGGCTTGCCGAGGCCGGCCGCGCTCATGGCGCCGCCGACGATCGGGGCGATGGCGAGCAGAGCCATGCCGACCCAGAAGCCGACCGGCTCCACCATCACCATGAAGGCGCCCGCGACGATGAACCCGATGAAGGCGATGATGACACCGGTCCAGGCGGCCGGGGTGTGTCCGTGGCTGCTGTCCGCCATGGCTTGCTCCTCGTTGCTTATGGCCTATGCGTACGCACGGCGTACGACGTTCGTTTCCATTGTCCCGTACTCGCTCGTCAGCGATGAACCCGGGGTCAGGCGGTGCCTGTCGGGTCCTCGCCGCGGTCGAGGGCCTTCCACAGGTCCTCAGGACGGTCCGGGTCGACGGGCTTGGCCCGGGGGGTGCGCGGGGCGCCGGAGCGCTCGTAGCGGCCGCCCATGGAGGGCCAGGCGGCGCCGTAGATGACGGCGAGGATCCCGGCGATCAGGATCAGCGCGCCGCCGGCGGCCGCGACGTACGGCCAGGCGGTGTGGGTGAGCGCGTCGATGGTGGTGGCCGCGTCGCCGGAGGCCTCGGCCGCCTTCTCGTCGAGGGCGGCGCTGTCGCCCGCGCCGAGCACGGCGGCGGCGACGGCGCCCGCGCCGCTGAGCGCGAGCAGTGCGGCGACCAGGATCCGGCCGGCCCTGCGCACCGCGAACACGGCGACGAGGGCCGCGAGGCCCACTATGGCGAGGGCGGCGGGGACGCCCGTGACGTCGCTGCCCTTCGCGGTCAGCGGCAGCTTGCCGCCCGCGACGGCGGCGACGCCCGAGCACCACTCCTGGCGGGACGCGAGCAGCGCGACCGCGGCTCCCACGGCCCCGAAGAACAGGGCGACGGCGAGGCTGCGCCGGCCGCCCTTGGCGGAACCGGCGGAGTCGGCGGCGGCATCGGTACGGGGGTGCGGTACGGCAGTCACGTACTCCACTATCGCCTGTCTGTACAGGTGTGTGTGCCCCGGGGGCCGGAGGCGTGCGTCACTTCACAGTGCGTCACGTCGTCCGCAGCCGGTTCGCCGTGTGGACGGCGCGCAGCACCGCGGCCGCCTTGTTGCGGCACTCGGTGTCCTCGGCGACCGGGTCGGAGTCGGCGACGACGCCCGCGCCCGCCTGCACGTACGCGGTGCCGTCGCGCAGCAGCGCCGTGCGGATGGCGATGGCGGTGTCGGAGTCCCCGGCGAAGTCGAGGTAGCCGACGCAGCCGCCGTACAGGCCGCGCCGGGACGGCTCCAGCTCGTCGATGATCTGCATCGCGCGGGGCTTGGGCGCCCCTGAGAGGGTGCCGGCGGGGAAGCAGGCGGTGAGCACGTCGTACGCGGTCCTGCCCTCGGCGACCCGGCCGGTGACGGTCGAGACGATGTGCATGACGTGCGAGTACTTCTCGACGGACATGAAGTCGACGACCTCGACGGAGCCCGGTTCGCAGACCCGGCCCAGGTCGTTGCGCCCGAGGTCGACGAGCATGAGGTGCTCGGCGCGCTCCTTGGGGTCGGCGAGGAGTTCGTCGGCGAGGGCCTGGTCCTCCTGCGGGGTGGCGCCGCGCGGCCGGGTGCCCGCGATGGGGTGGACCATGGCGTGCCCGTCCTCGACCTTGACGAGGGCCTCGGGGGACGAGCCGACGACGTCGAAGCCGTCGAAGCGGAAGAGGTACATGTACGGGGACGGGTTGGTGGCCCGCAGCACCCGGTAGACGTCCAACGCGCTTGCGCCGCAAGGGGTTTCGAAGCGCTGGGAGGGGACGACCTGGAAGGCCTCGCCCGCGCGGATGCGCTCCTTGATGTCGTCGACGGCGACCTGGTAGTCCTTGCCGCCCCACAGGGCGGTGAATTCCGGGAGTTCGGACGGCGGGAGCGCGGCCGGGGCGGACTGGACCGGCTTGGCGAGGTCCGCCTCCATGGCGTCCAGCCGCGCCACGGCGTCGGCGTACGCCTCGTCGACGCCGGTGTCGAGGTCGTTGTGGTTGATCGCGTTGGCGATGAGGAGGACCGAGCCGTCCCAGTGGTCGAGGACGGCGAGGTCGCTGGTGAGCAGCATCGTCAGCTCGGGCAGCTTCAGGTCGTCCCGCTCGCCGGGGCCGATCTTCTCCAGGCGACGCACGATGTCGTAGCCGAGGTAGCCGACCATGCCGCCGGTGAACGGCGGCAGGCCCTCGTAGCGCGGGGTGTGCAGCGTCTCGACGGTGGCGCGCAGGGCGGCGAGCGGGTCGCCGTCGACGGGGACACCGACCGGCGGGGTGCCCAGCCAGTGGGCCTGTCCGTCGCGCTCGGTGAGGGTGCCGGCGGAGCGGACGCCGACGAACGAGTACCGGGACCAGGAGCGGCCGTTCTCCGCGGACTCCAGGAGGAACGTGCCGGGCCGCTCGGCGGCGAGCTTGCGGTACAGACCGACGGGGGTGTCACCGTCCGCGAGGAGCTTGCGGCTGACGGGGATCACTCGGCGGTCGGTCGCGAGCTTGCGGAAGGTCTCGAGATCCATGGGGAGGAAGCCTAGGGGTTCAGGCGGCGGGGCCGGTGACGGGCAGCTGGTCGGCGTCGAAGCAGGTCCGGGTGCCGGTGTGGCAGGCGGGACCGATCTGGTCGACCTTCACGAGCAGCGTGTCCGCGTCGCAGTCGAGGGCGACCGACTTCACGTACTGGAAGTGGCCGGAGGTGTCGCCCTTGACCCAGTACTCCTGGCGGCTGCGCGACCAGTAGGTGCAGCGGCCCGTGGTGAGGGTGCGGTGCAGCGCCTCGTCGTCCATCCAGCCGAGCATGAGCACCTCGCCGGTGTCGTACTGCTGGGCGACGGCGGGGATCAGACCGTCGGCGCCGCGCTTGAGGCGGGCGGCGACGGCCGGGTCGAGGCTGCTGTCGGCGGAGGAGGGCGGGGGCGCGCTGGTCATGGGTGCCATTGTGCCGCGCCGGTCGGGCCGCTTCGGCCGGTGTCCACTGTCCGGACGGGGAGGGCGGTCGTAGGCTGGCGGCCATGTCGACCCATGCCAAGCGTGAACGACTTCTCCTCGCCGACCTCCTGGAGGCGACGGGCCCTGAGGCCCCCACTCTGTGCGAGGGCTGGACCACCCGCGACCTCGCGGCCCACGTGGTGGTGCGCGAGCGCCGCCCGGACGCGGCGGGCGGCACCCTCGTCAAGCAGCTCGCCGGACGTCTGGAGCGAGTGCAGGGCGAGTTCGCCGACAAGCCCTACGAAGAGCTGATCCAGCTGATCCGTACCGGTCCGCCGCGGTTCTCGCCGTTCTCCCTGAAGCAGCTGGACGAGGCGGCGAACACCGTCGAGTTCTACGTCCACACGGAGGACGTGCGGCGCGCGCAGCCCGACTGGACGCCGCGCGAGCTCGATCCGGTCTTCTCCGACGTGCTGTGGTCGCGGCTGGAGCGGATGGCGCGGGTGATGGGCCGCAAGGCGCCCGTCGGCCTGGTGCTCCGCCGGCCCGACGGACAGACGGCGGTGGCCCATCGCGGCGCCCCGGTGGTCACGGTCACCGGTGAGCCGGCGGAGCTGCTGATGTTCGCGTTCGGCCGGCAGGACGCGGCGAACGTGGAGATGGAAGGCGACAAGGCCGCGATCGAGCGGCTCAGCGAGACCCGGGCGCTGGGCCTGTAGGCCCGGCGCACGCACCACGGAAAGGCCCACATGATCAAGCTCGCCATGACCAGCGTGTACGTCGACGACGTGGCCGGGGCCCACGCGTTCTACACGGACCTGCTCGGCTTCGAGACCCGTACGCACATCGACCTGGGCGACGGCACGCTCTTCGTGACGGTGGGTGCGGCCGGGGCCCAGGAGGACGTGGAGCTCCTCCTGGAGCCGGGCCAGGGCCCGATCGCGGAACCGTACCGTGCGGCCCTGCGCGAGGCGGGGCTGCCGGTGGTCGTCTTCTCGGTGGACGACGTGGCGGCCGAGCACGAGCGGCTGGTCGCGGCGGGGGTGCGGTTCACGCAGGGCCCGCAGGAGGAGGGGCCGGTGATCACGGCGGTGCTCGACGACACCGTGGGCAACTACGTGCAGCTGATGCAGCCGGTCAAGTAGCTCTCCGGCTACGGGAGTTCGGCGGTGCGCAGGGCGCGGGAGGCGAGGGCCACCGCGCCGCCCGAGGCACAGACCGCCGCGCACACCGCGAACACCGGCCCCGTCCCCCACTGCTGCACCGCCCACCCGACCACCGGGAAGGTCAGCGGTGCGACGCCGAAGCTGACCAGGGTGGCGGCGGAGGTGACCCGGCCGATGTAGGCGGGGCCCGCGTGCGCCTGGAGCAGGGCCCCGCTCAGCGTCCCGGCGAGCCCGACGAGCAGGCCGATCGCGAGGGCCACCGCGGCGGCGCCCGCCATGGACGGCACCCGGGCGAGCGCCCCGATCGCCACCGACCCGGCGACGGCCACGCAGCCGGTGACCAGGCCCGCCCTGGGCACCCGGCCGCGCACGGTGAGCAGCAGGGCGGCGAGTCCGGCGCCGGCGCCGAATCCGGCGAGGACCAGGCCCATCCCGGCGGAGCCCCAGCCGCGGTCCCGGGCGAGGAGGGTGAGGCCGAGGTTCATCGGGCCGACGAAGCCGAGGTCGCCGAGGGCGATGCAGAGCACGAGGGGGCGCAGGACGGGGTGGCGGGCGATGTGCCGCAGTCCGTCCCGGAGTTCGGCGACGACGGCGCCGCGCTCCTGCCGCTGGTCAGGCGGCAGCTCCCCCACCCGGACGGCGAGCAGCAGGGGCAGCGAGATCCCGATCAGGAGGGCCGCGCAGCCGAAGGCGCCCGCGGTGCCGCCGAGCGCGATGCCGAGGCCGCCGAGCGGTCCGCCCAGTACGTTGGCGAGCCGGGTCGCGAGGGCGCGCAGGCCCTGGACGCGGGCGAGTTGGCCGGGTGCGGTGATGCGGGCGGGCAGCGCTCCGGCGGCCGGCAGGAAGACGGCGTCGACGACGCCGAAGACGACGGCCACGGCGCCGAGTGCCCACAGTCCCGGGCTGGTCGCGAGGAGCAGGGTGGCGGCCGCGACGACGAGCAGGGCGCGCACGGCGCTGCTGCCGATGACCACCCGGCGCGGCCCGTACCGGTCGGCGAGCACGCCGCCGCCGAGCATGAGGACGGCGCGCGGCACGGCGCTGACGGCGGTGACGACGCCGGCCTGGGCGGGGGTGCCGCTCTGCACGGCGGCCCAGGACAGGGCGAAGTAGTAGACGTTGTCGCCGACCGCGGAGGAGGTGTAGGCGCCGAGCCAGCGCAGGACGTTGCCGTCCCGGTGGGCGGGGGCGGGAGGCCCGGTGGTCCTTCCCCGTACGACGGTTGCCGCCATGGTCGGCTCCTCAGTCGTGGAAGGGGAACGCGTACGTGTGCACCGCGACGTTCTCCCGGCCGTCGGTGTCCCCGGCGGCTTCGGCGGCCCGGCCCCGCTCGTCGTAGCGGCGCAGCAGTTCGCGCATCTCCCCCACCAGTTCGGTGAGTTCGCCCGCGGTCAGGCGCAGCATCGACTCGGAGGACTCGTGGGCCGTGGCCCAGGCGTCGGTCCAGGTGATCCGCTCGTCCAGGAAGCGGCGGTACATGGCGACGCGCTGCTCCAGGAAGAGGCGGCTGGCCGCGGTGTGGGCGGCGGCCTTCTCGGGGGCGTCGCGGAAGTCCGCGTCGCGGATCTGCACGCCGTCGGACGCGGGCTGCCACCAGCGCTCGCGGCCGTCGGTGCCCTGCGGCTCGGCCTCCTCGATGAGGCCGTGCTCGGCGAGTTTGCGCAGGTGGTAGCTGACCAGGGCGACGGCCTCGTCGACCCGGTCGGCGAGCTGCGACGCGGTCGCGACGCGGCGCAGGGTCAGCTCGCGGTAGAGCTGGGCGCGGACGGGGTGGGCGAGCGCCTTGAGCGTGCCCACGTCGGTGATGCGCCGGTCTCTCTCTTTGCCTGCCTCTGTGCCTGCCATGTCTCGACCGTAGACAGAAAAGAAAAGTTGCGCAATATAAATTGCGCAACCTTTCTTTCGGGTCTTCGACGGCTCCGCGAACGGCGCAGGTCAGCCGTGTCGCAGCCGGTGCGCGCTCAGGGCGAGGGCGAGCTCCACCAGATCGGTGGGGCGGGTGAGGCTGCGGCCGGTGAGCTGTTCGCAGCGGCGCAGGCGATTGAGGACGGTGTTGCGGTGGCAGTAGAGGCGGGCCGCGGCGCGCTGGGCCGAGCCGTCGCAGTCCAGCCAGACGTCCAGGGTGTCGAGCAGCAGCGTCCGGTCGGCGGGCGGCAGGGCGAGCAGGGGCCCGAGGACCTGGTCGGCGAGGAGTCCGCCGAGCACCGGGGCCGCCGCGACGAGGGCCGCGGGCAGCTCCTCGTCGAGGAGCACGGTGCCGCCGGCCGCCGGGCAGATGCGCAGCGCGGTCTCGGCGAGCCGCCGGGCGCCGCCGACCGCGGCGAGCCCGTCGACGGCCGGACTGACGCCGATCCGCGCCCCGGCCGGACAACCGCCCGACGCGCCCAGCGCCTCCGCCAGCCGGGCGGGCGTGAGGTCACCGAGGTGGACGATCCCGCGCGCGGCGCCGGGCCCCGGCTGCCACACGGCCCGCACCCCGGCCGGGGTGCGCGGCGGCGCGGTGCCCCGGCCGTCCGCGACGAGCACCACCGCGTACCGGCCGCGCTCGGGCAGGCCGAGTGCGGCGGCGACGTCGGGCAGGTCGGCGATGCGGGTGGCGCCGTCGAGGAGCGCGGCGGCCATCAGGCGACGCCGGTTCTCGCGTCGCCAGGTCAGCTCGCGCTCCGCGTCCCGGTAGGCCTCGGCGACACAGGTGCAGTGCTCGTCGACGAAGTTCCAGACGTCGGAGGCGAGGTGGACGAGGAGGTGGGCGTCCTCGGGGTGGCGCAGGGTCACCTCGTCGACGAGCGCCTGCCAGACCAGGGCGCCGCCGAGCCGGAAGGCGTGCAGCACGGCGTCGAGCGGCAGGCCGCGGGCCGCCCGTTCGGCACCGATCCGCGCCGAGCAGGCCCGGGCGGCGGCGCGGGCGGGTCCGGGGTCGAGCAGCGAGCCGACGCTGTGCCGCAGCGATCTGCGCACCTCGTCCCGTACGTCGCCGGGATCGGCGTCGATCGCGGCGCGGTAGGCCGGCTCCTGCTCGTACAGCTCGGCCATCAACCGGTCGGCGAGCACGGGGAGTTGACTCCGCAGCGGTGACGCGGCACGGCGCAGCACGGCGACCGCCGCGGACCCGGCGGGGGCGCCGGCGGCACGGGGACGGGGGCGGGGACGTGCCAGGTGGGCGGGCATCACGGTCCTCCACGGGTCGGCTCGCGCCGGGGCACGACGGACCCGCCCCGGAGCCCGAAGAATGGCATACCGTCTGGTCGGTCTCCAGCCTTCGGACGAAGCCGTGCTCAGCCCGTTACCGCCCGGTCGGGGTCAGGAGGGCGCCGTGGCCCGCTCCGCGCGGTCCACCAGGCGGGCCAGTTCGGTCCGGGAGCGGACACCGAGCTGGGCGAAGACGTTGCGCAGGTGGTGGTCGACGGTGCGCGGGCTCACCGACAGGCGGCGGGCCACCTCGCGATTGGTGTCGCCCTCGGCGACGCAGCGGGCGATCCGCAGCTGCTGCGGTGTCAACTCCGCCAGTCTGCCCGGGGGTTCGGCCTGCCCTGGGGCCTCGCCGGTGGCCCGCAGTTCGGCCGCCGTCTGCGCGGCCCAGACCGTGGCGCCGCACCGCTCGAAGGCGACCAGGGCGTCGCGCAGCAGTGCCCTGGCCCTGGCCGGTCTGCGGGAGCGGCGCAGCCACTTGCCGTACAGGGCGGCGGTGCGGGCCCGCTCGTAGTCGCCGCCCGCCCGGTCGTGGCGGGCCAGGGCCTCGGCGTAGCGGGCGTCGGCGCCGGCCGGGTCGCCGGTGGCGGACAGGGCCTGGCAGCGGGCCAGTTGGGCCGGGGCCTGCGGGTCGTGGCCGCGCTCGGCCCAGGCCGTGAACTCGGTGACGGCGGTGCGGGCCGCGCCGGGTTCGCCCGCGAGGACGACGGCCTCCACGAAGTCCGGTACGGCGAGCAGGCGGACGGCGAAGTGGCCGCGGCCCGGGCCGGGGCGGACGAGCGGGCCGAGCCGGGACGCGGCCTCCGGTGCCCGGCCGCGGGCCAGGTCGGCGCGGGCGAGGGCCCACTCGGCGAGGGTCGCGGCCTGGGCGAGGCCGTGCCGGGCGGCGACATCCTGGGCGGCGCGGGCGTGCCGGGCGACGGTGTCGGCGGCGCAGTCCAGGGAGGCGACGAGGGCGAGGACGGCGTGCAGGTGGGCGAGGACGTTGCGCTGCCCTGTGTCGTGCGCGCAGCGCAGCCCCTCCTCGGCGTGGGCCCGGGCGCGGGCGTGGCGGCCCGAGCGCAGTTCCGCGTAGGCGAGGAGTTCCAGGGCCCGGGGCGGTTCGGGCCCCGCGTCGTGGGCGCGGGCGGCGGCCAGGGCGCGGCTGCCCAGCCGGCAGGCGGCGTCCACGTCCCCGCCGACGAGGGCGGCGGCGCCGGCCCGCAGCAGCGCGTCGGGACGCCCTTCCCCGGCAGCCCGCTCGACCACCCTGGCCAGCGCCGCCCGCCCGGCCCCGAACCGGTCCCCGAGGGCGGCGGACATGCCGAGCCGGTAGTCCCGGACGTCCCGGACGTCATGGACGTCATGGACTTCGCGGCCTGGATCGTCGGACGCGGCCGGGACCCGGTGCGGCCCGCCGGGTGTGCCGGGTACGCCCACCGCCTCCAGGTACGCCGGCGCGTCGCCCAGCGCCCAGGACGCCTCCGCCGCCGCGAGGCGGGCGTCGAGGGCCGGGCCGGGTCCGCGGGGGTCCTGCGCGCACAGCCGGGCCGCCAGGAGGAGGGACTCGCGGGCGTCGGCGACCGGGCCGTCGCGCAGGGCGAGCAGGCCGTGCACCAGTGCGGCCCGGCCCCGCACCGGGCCGGGCGCCGCCGACTCGGCGGCCCGGTCGAGGAGTTCCCGCGCCCGGCGCGGCCGGCCCGCGCGCCGGGCCTGGTCCGCGGCGGCGACGAGCCGGTCGGCGCGGACGCCCGGGTCCACGGCGAGTGCCGCCGCATGGGCCAGTACCGCGGCCCGCTCGCCGTGCGAGGCACACCCCGGCTCCCGTGCGCAGGCGGCCAGTTCGTCCCCGGCGGCCGCGTCGGGACAGGGCAGGGCGAGCGCCCGGTGCAGCAGCGTCGCCGGCCGCGGCCGCTCCCCCGCGGCGGCCGCGGCCAGCAGCCGGTGCGCGGCCCTGCGGCGGGCGGGCGGCACCGCCTCGTACAGGTCACGGCGGTCCGGCAGCCGCAGGCGCCCGTCAGGACCACGCCGCAGCCCCGCCCGCTCGGCCGCGTCCAGGGCGTCCGCGCCGAGCCCCGCCGCCGTCGCGGCCCGCAGCACGAGCCCCGCGTCGACGCCCGGCCCCTCGGGGTCGGTCTCGTACGCGGCGGCGGCCAGCAACAGGACGAATCTCCCGGTCACTCACGTCACGCTAGGCCCGAACCGCCCGGTGCACAGCGCCTGTTGGGCGAGTCGCCCAACAGGCGCCACGACACGTTGTGCCGGCGCACAGGACGTCAGGACGTGTGCGGGCAGTTGCCCCGGTACTCGGCGATGGTCGGGCTCGCGCTCGGCAGCGGGCAGAGGAACTGCTCGTACCGGGTGTCGTCGTCGATGAAGCGCTTCAGCCACGAAATGCTGTACTTCGCGATCGTGGTGTCGGAGGAGTTCGGGGTGAAGTGCGTGGCCCCGCGCAGCTCCAGGTACGCCTTGTCGAGCGAGCTCGGCAGGCTCCCGTAGAACGGTTCGGAGTGCGTGGCCACCGGCGCGACGGTGTCGCCGTCGGCGCCCACCACGAGCGTCGGCGTCTGGATCTCGGGCCAGCTCTTGTCCAGGTTCCAGCCGGTGAGCGGGATCGCGGCCTGGAGCGACGGCCGGCTCTTGGCGGCTTCGAGGGTGCCGCCGCCGCCCATGGAGTGCCCCATGACACCGAGCCGTCCGGTGTCGATACGGCCGCGCACCGAGCTCTGCTGCGTCAAGTAGTCCAGTGCGGCGAGGAGTTGACGGCCGCGGCTGTCGGGCTGGTCGAGCGTGGTGTTGGTGTCGATGGTGAAGACGACGAAGCCCTGCGAGGCCAGGCGCGGGCCGAGCCAGGCGATGGACGACTGGTACGCCGTGTAGCCGGGCGAGATCGCGACGGCGCCGAACGTGCCGTCGGCGGTCGACGTCGGGTAGTAGATCGTGCCGCCGCCGAAGCCGGAGACGCTCAGGGAGGACACGGTGGTCTGCGAGACCGCGTAGGAGCCGCGCGCCGCCTCGATGCTCGACACCGTCGGGGCCGGGCCCCGTTCGTAGGGGTTGTCGGCGGCCTGGGCGGTGAGGGTCTGCGAGGCGACGATACCGCCGACGGCGAGGAGGGCGGCAAGTCCCGTGCGGATCAGGCGGGTTCGGGTGCGCATCTTCTGCACGATGCGGGTTCCTCTCGGACGGGGCGGGCGCCCGTCCCGGGAGCGCCGCCGCTGTCGTGGACAGCGGCCACACTCCCGTGGGGCACGCCCCACCCGCATCGGCGAAATCACCGGTCACGTGCGACGACCGGGCACCGGCCCGCAACGGCGGCGACGCGCCTACCTGACCGGGTGCCCGGCCTCCCGCAGCGCACCCTTGACCTCGCCGATCCGCAGGTCACCGAAGTGGAAGACGGAAGCCGCGAGCACCGCGTCCGCCCCCGCCCCGACGGCCGGAGCGAAGTGCTCGAGGCGCCCCGCGCCACCCGACGCGATCACCGGGACGGACACGTGCTTGCGGACGGCCTCGATCATCTCGATGTCGTAGCCGTCCTTCGTCCCGTCCGCGTCCATCGAGTTGAGCAGGATCTCCCCGGCCCCCAACTCGGCGGCCCGGTGCGCCCATTCGACGGCGTCGATCCCGGCGGACCGGCGCCCGCCGTGCGTCGTCACCTCGAACGACCCGGACTCGGTGCGCCGCGCGTCCACCGACAGGACGAGCACCTGGCGGCCGAACCGCTCGGCGATCTCCCGGATGAGGTCGGGCCGGGCGATGGCGGCCGTGTTCACGCCCACCTTGTCCGCCCCGGCGCGCAGCAGCCTGTCCACGTCCTCGGCGGTGCGCACACCGCCGCCCACGGTGAGCGGGATGAAGACCTGCTCGGCGGTCCTGCGCACCACGTCGTACGTGGTCTCGCGGTTGCCGGACGACGCGGTGATGTCGAGGAACGTCAGCTCGTCCGCGCCCTCGGCGTCGTACACCTTCGCCATCTCGACGGGGTCGCCCGCGTCGCGCAGGTTCTGGAAGTTGACGCCCTTGACGACGCGGCCGTTGTCGACGTCGAGGCAGGGGATGACTCGTACGGCGAGGCTCATGACGCGCTCCCACCCTCTCCTCGGCGGTACGCCTCGACCTCGACCTCGACGACCAGCGACGGGTCGACGAAGCCGGAGACGATGAGCATGGACGCGGCGGGGCGGACGGCGTCGAACAGCTCCTTGTGAGCACGTCCGACCTCGTCCACGTCCCGCGCGTGCGTGAGGTACATCCGGGTACGGACGACGTCCTCGCGCCCGAGCTCCAGACCGGCGAGCGCGTCCAGGGCGACCCCGAACGCGTTCACCGCCTGCTCGTACGGGCCGCCCTCGGCGATGACGCCGTTGACGACGGAGGTGCAGCCGGAGACCAGGACCAGCCCGTTCGGCAGCTCGACGGCGCGCGCGTAGCCGAAGGCGTCCTCCCACGGCGCACCGGACTGCACACGGCGTACGGCGTCACTCATGACGAGACCGCCGCAAGCGCCTCTTCCAGCGTGAACGCCTTGGCGTACAGCGCCTTGCCGACGATGGAGCCCTCGACGCCCAGCGGCACGAGCTCGGCGATGGCGCGCAGGTCGTCCAGGGAGGAGACGCCGCCGGACGCGACGACCGGGCGGTCGGTGGCCGCGCAGACGTTCTTCAGGAGCTCCAGGTTCGGGCCCTGCAGCGTGCCGTCCTTGGCGATGTCGGTGACGACGTAGCGGGCGCAGCCCTCGGCGTTGAGGCGCTCCAGGGTCTCGTAGAGGTCGCCGCCGTCGCGGGTCCAGCCGCGACCGCGCAGCGTGGTCCCGCGGACGTCCAGGCCGACCGCGATCTTGTCGCCGTGCTCGGCGATGACCTTGGCGACCCACTCGGGGGTCTCCAGGGCGGCGGTGCCGAGGTTGACGCGGGTGCAGCCGGTGGCGAGGGCGGCGGCCAGCGTGTCGTCGTCGCGGATGCCGCCGGACAGCTCGACCTTGATGTCCATGGCCTGGCTGACCTCGCGGATCAGCGCGCGGTTGTCACCGGTGCCGAACGCGGCGTCCAGGTCGACCAGGTGCAGCCACTCGGCGCCGGAGTTCTGCCAGGCGAGGGCGGCCTCCAGCGGGGAGCCGTAGGAGGTCTCGGAGCCGGACTCGCCATGGACGAGGCGGACCGCCTGGCCGTCGCGGACGTCGACGGCGGGCAGCAGTTCAAGCTTGTTCACGGTGCTCTCGGCGGTCATCAGAGGGTTCCGATCCAATTCTTCAGCAGCTGTGCTCCGGCGTCGCCGGACTTCTCGGGGTGGAACTGCGTCGCCCAGAGTGCGCCGTTCTCGACGGCGGCGACGAACGGCTCGCCGTGCGTGGCCCAGGTGACCTTCGGGGCGCGGATGTGCGGGTTGTGCACTTCCAGTTCCCAGCGCCGGACGGCGTACGAGTGCACGAAGTAGTAGCGCTCGTCGGCGTCGAGGCCGGCGAACAGCCGGCTGTCCTGCGGTGCGCGCACCGTGTTCCAGCCCATGTGCGGGACGACGTCGGCCTCCAGCGGCTCGACGGTGCCCGGCCACTCGTCGAGGCCTTCCGCCTCGACGCCGTGCTCGATGCCGCGTGCGAACAGGATCTGCATGCCGACGCAGATGCCCATCACCGGACGGCCGCCGGCGAGCCGGCGGCCGACGATCCAGTCGCCGCGGGCCTCGGTGAGGCCCTTCATGCAGGCGGCGAAGGCGCCGACACCGGGGACGAGCAGCCCTTCGGCGTTCATCGCCTTGTCGTAGTCCCGGGTGATCTCGACGTCTGCGCCGGCCCGGGCCAGGGCGCGCTCGGCGGAGCGCACGTTCCCGAAGCCGTAGTCGAAGACGACGACCTTCTTGCTGACAGCGGAACTCATGGTCAGCTCCAGTAGTCGAGCCGCAGCACGCCCGCGATCAGGCACATGCCCGCGGCGATCGACAGCAGCGTGATGAGGCTCTTGCCCATGCCCTGCTTGACGAACGAGTAGACGCCGCCGAGCAGGAACAGGCCGAGGACGATGAGGACGGTCGCGAGGCCGTTCATGGCTAGAGGGCACCCTTCGTGGAGGGGAGGATGCCGGCGGCGCGCGGGTCGCGCTCGGAGGCGTAGCGCAGGGCGCGGGCGAGGGCCTTGAACTGGCACTCCACGATGTGGTGGGCGTTGCGCCCGTACGGGACGTGGACGTGCAGGGCGATCTGGGCCTGCGCGACGAACGACTCCAGGATGTGCCGGGTCATCGTCGTGTCGTACTCGCCGATCATCGGCGCCATGTTCTCGGGCTCGGTGTGCACGAGGTACGGGCGGCCGGAGAGGTCGACGGTCACCTGGGCGAGCGATTCGTCCAGCGGGACGGTGCAGTTGCCGAAGCGGTAGATGCCGACCTTGTCGCCGAGCGCCTGCTTGAAGGCGGCGCCGAGGGCGAGGGCGGTGTCCTCGATGGTGTGGTGCGAGTCGATGTGCAGGTCGCCCTCGGTCTTGACCGTCAGGTCGAAGAGGCCGTGGCGGCCGAGCTGGTCGAGCATGTGGTCGTAGAAGCCGACCCCGGTCGACACGTCGACCTTGCCCCGTCCGTCGAGATCGATCTCGACGAGGACGGAGGTCTCCTTCGTCACGCGCTCGATACGTCCTACGCGGCTCATGCGCCGTACTCCTTTTTCACTTCGCGGGCCGCGTCCAGGAACGCGTCGTTCTCTTCGGGGGTGCCGACGGACACCCGCAGGCGTCCGGGCACTCCGTTGTCGCGGATGAGGACTCCGCGATCGAGGATGAACTGCCAGACAGCATGGGGATCTTGGAAAACACCGAACTGGATGAAGTTGGCGTCGGCGACGGTCACGTCGAAGCCGAGCGCCGCCAGCTCCGCGACCACCCGGTCGCGTTCGGCCTTCAGCTGCTCGACGTACTGGAGCAGCGTGTCGGTGTACTCCAGGGCGGCGAGCGCCGTCGCCTGGTTCACGGCCGACAGGTGGTAGGGCAGCCGCACCAGCTGGACCGCGTCGACCACGGCCGGGTCGGCGGCGAGGTAGCCGAGCCGCAGTCCGGCCGCGCCGAACGCCTTGGACATCGTCCGGGAGACGATGAGGTTCGGCCGGCCCTCGATCAGCGGCAGCAGCGACGCGCCGTGGCTGAACTCGGTGTACGCCTCGTCGACGATCACGACCGCGTCGCGGCCCGCCGCCTCGTACAGCGCGAGGACGTCCTCGGCCGCCACCGCGTTGCCCGTGGGGTTGTTCGGGCTCGTGATGAAGACGACGTGCGGCCTGTGGGTGCGGATCGCCTCGACGGCCGCGGGCACGTCGAGGGAGAAGTCGGCGCGCCGGGGGGCGCTGATCCAGCCGGTGTTGGTGCCGCGGGCGAGCAGCGGGTGCATCGAGTACGAGGGCTCGAAGCCGAGGGCCGTGCGGCCCGGTCCGCCGAACGCCTGGAGGAGCTGCTGGAGCACCTCGTTCGACCCGTTCGCCGCCCAGACCTGGTCGCGGGTGACCTTGTGGCCGGTCGTCCGGGTGAGGTACCTGGCGAGTTCGGTGCGCAGCTCCACCGCGTCCCGGTCCGGGTAGCGGTTGAGGTCGCGGGCCGCGGCGGCGACCCGCTCGGCGATCCGCGCGACGAGGGGCTCGGGCAGCGGGTACGGGTTCTCGTTCGTGTTCAGCCGGACGGCCACGTCCAACTGCGGTGCGCCGTACGGGGACTTGCCGCGCAGCTCGTCCCGTACGGGAAGGTCGTCGATGCCGGTCACTTGGTGTTCGGTACCTTCCAGTCGAAGCGGGCCTTGACGGCGGCCCCGTGCGCGGGCAGGTCCTCGGCGTCGGCGAGCGTCACCACGGTGGCGGCGACGTCGGCGAGGGCGTCCTTCGTGTAGTCGACGATGTGGATGCCGCGCAGGAAGGACTGGACGGACAGGCCGGACGAGTGGCAGGCGCAGCCGCCGGTCGGCAGCACGTGGTTGGACCCGGCCGCGTAGTCGCCGAGGGAGACCGGCGCCCAGGGGCCGACGAAGATCGCGCCGGCGTTCCGGACGCGCTGGGCCAGGGCCGCGGCGTCGGCGGTCTGGATCTCCAGGTGCTCGGCGCCGTACGCGTCGACGACCTTGAGGCCGTCGTCGATCGAGTCGACGAGGACGATCGCGGACTGCTTGCCCGTGAGCGCGGGCACGATCCGGTCCTCGACGTGCTTGGTGGCGGCGACCTGCGGCGCCAGCTCCTTCTCGACCGCCGCGGCCAGCTCGGCCGAGTCGGTGACGAGGACGGCGGCGGCCATCGGGTCGTGCTCGGCCTGGCTGATCAGGTCCGACGCGACGTGCACCGGGTCCGCGGTGTCGTCCGCGAGGACCGCGATCTCGGTGGGGCCCGCCTCGGCGTCGATGCCGATGAGGCCCGTGAAGTAGCGCTTGGCGGCGGCCACCCAGATGTTGCCGGGGCCGGTCACCATGTTCGCCGCGGGGCAGGACTCGGTGCCGTACGCGTACATCGCGACGGCCTGGGCGCCGCCCACCGCGTACACCTCGTCGACGCCGAGCAGGGCGCAGGCGGCGAGGATCGTCGGGTGCGGCAGGCCGCCGAACTCCTTCTGCGGCGGCGACGCGAGCGCGACGGAGCCGACGCCCGCCTCCTGGGCCGGCACGGCGTTCATGATCACGGACGACGGGTAGACGGACCGGCCGCCGGGCGCGTACAGACCGACGCGCTCGACCGGCACCCACTTCTCGGTGACCGTGCCACCGGGCACGACCTGCGTGGTGTGGCCGGTACGGCGCTGCTCGCGGTGGACGATCCTGGCCCGGCGGATGGACTCCTCCAGGGCCGCGCGCACGGCGGGGTCGAGACCGGCGAGGGCCTTGTCCAGCTCCTCGGCGGGCACCCGGACGTGCTCCAGGCGTACGCCGTCGAACTTCTCCCCGTACTCGATCAGCGCCGCGTCGCCACGATGATGCACGTCCTCGCAGATCGGACGCACCTTCTCCAGGGCGGCCGAGACGTCGAAGTCGGCTCGGGGCAGCAGCGAGCGCAGGGCCTGGCCCTCGGGGAGGGCGGCGCCGCGCAGATCGATTCGAGAGATCACGCACCAATTCTCTCAGACGCCGGTTTGCCGCCGGGCGCCCGTATCAATGGCTGATACACACCCTGATTCGGCCGTTGTTCCGGCCCCGGAAGATGACCTTCACCACTAGCGTTCAGACGGTCACCGAGCGGGCATGAACGGTTGTACGAAACCCACGAGTAGCAGGTGACGGCGGGACCGGTGGGTCGTACGGGTTACGGGGAGGCAGGGCAGTCGTGGTCGACGGGACGACGACCGGCAGCGCGAACGGGGACGTGCCGGACGGACTGACCGCAGCGGAAGCCGGAATGTGGCAGGCGTTCCGGAACGGGAGCGTCTACAACCTGCGGGCCGGGGACACCGCGGTGGACGACCCGCACGGCGGGCATCCCTGGGGCCCCGAGCGCAGCGTCCGGGCGAGAGTCGTGGCGTGGCTGCTGCTGGACGGCCCGCCGGCCCTGAGCGGCCGGGTGTCGTCGCTCAAGCTCCAGGGCGTGCAGATCACCGACGTGCTCGACCTCGCGGGCGGCACGATCGTCCCGTACGTGGAGTTGAAGGGCTGCCGCTTCGAGAAGGAGGTGCTGCTCCCGGAGGCGCACTTCACGACGGTGCGGCTCGTGGACTGTTCGGTGCCACGCCTGGAGGCCGCCCGGGTCCACACCGAGGGCGATCTGCACCTCCCCCGCTGCCGCTTCCACAACGGCGTCCGGCTCACCGACGCCCACATCGGCACGGACCTGCTGCTCAACCAGGCGGTGGTGTTCCGGGACCGGCGCGGCAAGTCGATCATGGCGGACGGGATGTCGGTCGGGCAGGACCTCCAGGCCGAGATGCTGGAGACGCACGGCGAGCTGAGCCTGCGCGGCGCCACGGTGGGCGTCTCCCTGTCGCTGCGCGGCAGCCGGCTGAGCAACACGCACGGGCGCCGCGCCCTGAACGCCCCGCAGATGACGGTCGAGCGCACGCTCTACCTGACCCCGGCCGGGCTCGGCGACCCCCGCCAGACCAGCGGCTCCACGCCCGCGCGCGGCACCCGCGTGCAGCGTTTCGAGTGCGTGGGCGGGGTGCGGCTCGACGACGGGCGGTTCGGCGACGCGATCGACCTGGACTCGGCGCGCTTCACGCTGGAGAACGACCAGGAGGTGTCGCTGCGCCGGGTGCAGACCCCGGAGCTGCGCTTCCTCGGGGAGCGGCCGCAGCGCGGGCTGATGGTGCTGTCCGGCGCGAAGGTCGTCAACCTCGTCGACCGGTCGACGAGCTGGCCGGTGGCCGGCCAGTTCCGGGTCAGCGGCTTCCAGTACGAGAACCTGATCCCGGTCGGCTCCTTCCCCCTCACCCGGCGGCTGAACTGGCTGGCCGACGCGACCCCGGAGTACCGGCCCGAGCCGTACGAGCAGCTCGCCACGATCCTGCGCAACAGCGGGGAGGACGCCGACGCCCGCGAGGTGCTCCTCGCCAAGCAGCGGCGCCGCCGCGAGACGCTGCCGCTGGCGGCGAAGGTGTGGGGCTACATCCAGGACTGGACGGTCGCGTACGGGTACCGGCCGGGCCGGGCCGCGGTCTGGATGGCCGTGCTCTGGGGGATCAGCACGGTCGCTTTCGGCCACGCCGACCATCCGCCGCTCAAGCCCGGCGAGGGCCCGCACTGGGACTCGGCCCTCTTCGCCCTCGACCTCCTCCTCCCCGTGATCGACCTCGGCCAGTCGGGCAGCTGGCAGCTCCGGGGCGGCTGGCAGTGGCTGGCGGCGGTCCTGGTCCTCCTGGGCTGGATCCTCGCGACCACGGTGGCGGCGGGCGCGACACGCTTGCTCCGCAGGGGGTAGCGGACCGGTTCGGTCGCCCAAACCGTTACCACCCCGTAAGCAACCATCGGCCCGTTCCGACCGTCCCCCCCAGCGCAACCATCGGAACGGCACGAGGAGGGCGCGGTCATGCCGCTGCTGCGCGCCCTCGTCCGTACCGCGCGGATGATCCGGCACACCGGGCCCCTGGCCGACGGCCTCACCCCGGACGACGAGATCCTGCTCGACGCCCCGGACGACCGCCTCGCCCCGGCCCTGGTCGCCGCGGGCGCCGGCGACCCCGGCCCCGCCGCCAAGGTCCTCGCCCACACCCGGGAGGCCGCGGAGTGGGAGAACCGGGACCGCTACGTGCAGCGCCTCGCCGCGTTCGCCGCCGCCCGCCCCGAGTGGTTCACGGCCTGGCAGCACACGACCCCGCACGACCCCGACCTGCTCCTGGTCAAGGCGGAGCTCGCCGTCACCCGCGCCTTCGCCTCCCCGGCCCGCGCCGAACTCCTGCGCGACGTCACCCCGCTGGTCCTGGCCGCCGCCGACGCCGACCCCGGCGACCCGGTCCCGTGGCGCGTCGCCCTCGACCACGCCCGCGGCACGAACGCCCCGCACACCGTCTTCGAGGACGTCTGGGCGCAGGCGGTGCGCCGCTCCCCGCACCACTACGGCTGCCACGTCTCGGCCCTCCAGTACCTGTCGGCGGCCTGGTACGGCTCGCACGCGGAGTGCTTCGACTTCGCCGAGCGCGCCGCCCAGGACGCCCTGCCCGGCTCCCTCCTCCAGGCCCTCCCGGTCCGCGCGGCCTTCGCGTACCTGACCGGCGGCGCCCCCCGGGGCGTCCCCCGCGCCCGCCTGGACGCCGCCGCCGACCTCGCCGCCGAGCTCTCCGCGACGTACGCCGGCAGCGACCCCTGGCCCGCCGAGGTGCGCAACCTGCTGATCTGCGTCCTCGTCGAGCTGGAGCGCTGGCCGGACGCCCTGGCCCAGCTGCGCCTGGTCGGCCCGTACGCGACGTCGTTCCCCTGGGACCGCCTCGTGGACGACCCGCTGGCCCGGTTCCTGGAGCTGCGCGGCCAGGTGCGGCTGGAAGTCGCGGCCACCCTGCCGCTGCTCGGCGGACCAGGCGGCTCCGGCGCCCATTACGCTTGACCGTCGTGACCACCGTCCGACTTCCGCTCTTCCCGCTCAACTCGGTGCTGTTCCCGGGACTCGTGCTTCCGCTGAACGTCTTCGAGGAGCGTTATCGCGCCATGATGCGCGATCTGCTGAAGACCCCGCCTTCCGGTCCTTCCGGCCCCGAGAACCCCGACGCCGACCCGGCCGTCTCCGACGAGCCCCGCCAGTTCGTCGTCGTCGCCATCCGCGACGGCCACGAGGTCGCGCCGAGCGCCGCCGGGCTGCCCGACGACGTCACGACCCGGGAGGCCGGCAGCGGCCCGGCCGCCGGTTTCGGGGACGACCCCATCGCGTCGTTCCACGCGGTCGGCTGCATCGCGGACGCGGCGACGATCCGGGAGCGCGCCGACGGCAGCTTCGAGGTCCTCGCCACCGGCACCCAGCGGGTGAAGCTGCACTCGGTCGACGCGTCGGGCGCGTACCTGACGGCCGAGGTCGAGGAGCTGCCGGAGGACGACGGCGACGAGGCCGGCGCCCTGGCGGAGGGCGTGCTGCGCGCGTTCCGCTCGTACCAGAAGCGGCTGGCGGGAGCCCGTGAGCGCTCGCTGACGACCGGCGCGGAGCTGCCGGACGAGCCGTCCGTGGTGTCGTACCTGGTGGCGGCCGCCGCGGTCCTCGACGTACCGACGAAGCAGCGGCTGCTCCAGGCCCCGGACGTGGCGTCGCGGCTGCGGGACGAGCTGACGCTGCTGCGCGCCGAGACGGCGATCATCCGGCACCTCCCGTCGCTGCCCGCGACGGACCTGACCAGACAGGCGACCAGCCTCAACTGACTTAAGGACCAGGCACGTTGGCGAAGAAGGCCAAGAAGCAGCAGCAGTCCGGCGGCACTCCCGCGACGGTGGCCCTGACCACCGCGGGGACGACCTTCACGGTCCACTCCTACGAGCACGACCCCGCACACCCCTCGTACGGCGACGAGGCCGCGGAGGCCATGGGCGTCTCCCCCGACCGGGTCTTCAAGACGCTCGTCGCGGACGTCGACGGGCAACTGACGGTCGCCGTCGTCCCGGTGGCCGGCCAGCTCGACCTCAAGGCGCTCGCCGCGGCGGTCGGCGGCAAGCGGGCCGCGATGGCGGACCCGGCCCTGGCCGAGCGCACGACCGGGTACGTGCGGGGCGGCATCTCCCCGCTCGGACAGCGCAAGAAGCTCCGTACCGTCATCGACGACACGGCGCGGCGCCACGACACGATCTGTGTCTCCGCCGGACGCCGCGGCCTGGAGGTCGAGCTGGCACCGGGCGATCTGGCGGCGCTCACCGAGGCCGTGCTCGCTCCCGTCGGACGCGCCTGACCTCTCGACGAACCCCCGCCCTTCGGCTAAGCACCAAGGACATGTCGAAGAAGACGCGCAAGCGCAAGTGGCGGATCAAGAAGGGCAAGGCCAACCACGGCCGCAGGCCCGCCTGACGAACAGCGCCGGCATGCTCGCGCACGGCGGCCTCCACGGCCGCCGTGCCCATGACCCCTGCCCCTGAACGCCCTTGACATCACTTCGGCGTTGGCGCAGTGTCACCCACGAACATCGGACATCCCACGTCCTACCTACTGCGACCAGGAGACCACCGCCATGCCTCTCCGCGCCCCGCTCCCCGCCCCGTTCCGCGGCGTCGTCCCGCCGCTGGTCACGCCGCTCACGCCGGAGGGCGAGGTGGATGTCGCGTCGGTGCGGCGGCTGGCCGAGCACCTGGTCGGGGCCGGGGTGCACGGCCTGTTCGTGCTGGGCTCCAGCGGGGAGGCCGCGTACCTCACGGACGCGCAGCGCCGGACCGCGCTGGAAGCGGCGGTGGACGCGGCGGCCGGCCGGGTCCCGGTGCTCGCGGGCGTCATCGAGACGACCACGGCCCGCGTCCTGGACCGGGCGAAGGACGCGCTGAAGGCGGGCGCGGACGCACTGGTGGCGACCGCGCCGTTCTACACGCGCACGCACCCCGTCGAGATCGCCGACCACTTCAGGCGGCTGCGCGCGGGCGCCGACCTGCCCCTGTTCGCGTACGACATCCCGGTCTCGGTGCACAGCAAGCTCAGCCGTGACACGGTCCTCGCGCTGGCCGCCGACGGCACGCTCGCCGGCCTCAAGGACTCCAGCGGCGACGAGGGCTCCCTGCGCCGGCTGCTCGCCCCGCTGCGCGCGGCGGCCCCGGCCTTCTCGGTCCTCACCGGCTCCGAGCTCACGGTGGACGGCGCGCTGCTGGCGGGCGTCGACGGCGTCGTGCCGGGGCTCGGCAACGTCGACGCCCACGGCTACGTACGTCTCTACGAGGCCGCGCGCGCGGGCGACTGGGACACGGCCCGCGCCGAGCAGGACCGCCTGGCCGCGCTGTTCGGGCTCGTGGACGCGGGCGACCCGGCCCGGATGGGCGGCTCCTCGTCGGCGCTCGGCGCGTTCAAGGCGGCGGTCCACCTCCAAGGCGTCATCGACTGCCCGGCGACCGCCGCGCCCCAGGTCCCGCTGGGCGAGACCGAGTTCGCGCACGTACGCCGCCACCTGACCGAGGCCGGCCTGCTGTGACGGCGGCCGCGCCCCGGGCTCATCCGGCGGGCGGCGCCGCCTCCGGGTGCCGCGGGGCGTAGTACCCGGCGTACGGGTCGGGGTCGCGCGGGCCGAACAGCCCGGTGAGCCCCAGGTGCACCACCATCGCGGCGAGCGGCCACGCGAGCAGCGCCCCCTTGGCCTTCAGCTCCAGGGGGGCGTCGAACACCACGCCCTTGCCGAGCGACTTGGCATGGGCGGCGACGTCCTGGGTGGGCCCGAGCCAGATCCCGAACCGCCAGGCGAGGACCCCGCCGAGCAGTCCGCCCAGGGCGAGGGCCACGACGAGCGGGATCCCGCCGCGCTTGCGCCACAGGAAGACGGCGGCCCCGGTCACGGCGCCGAACGCGAGTCCCAGCAGCGTGAACGTGCCGTCGATGCCGATGGCCTGTTCGCCCTCGGTGTCCTTGAGGTAGACCGCGGTGCTGTCCGAGACGAGCGGCACCCGGGGTGCCAGCCACAGCCACAGCGCGCCGAGCACGAGGCCGACGAGCGCGACCCCGACGGTGACGACGGCCGCTTCGCGCAGCTCGGTCCGCAGTCCGGGCCCCTCGTCCTCCTGCGCGGCGGCCGGAGCGGGCGGCAGATGCCCGGTCATCGGGTCGGGGGCCTGCCACGGGTCACTGTGCCCGTTGTCGTTCGGGGGCTGATGAGGCGGCGGCGTCAACGGTGCGGTCACCCTGACATCGTGCCAGGCGTCCGAGTCGGGCGCGTCACCGGACGGCTGCCCGGCGGTACGCCCAGGTCGCGACGGCCAGGGAGGCGACCCCGACCCCGGCGCAGACGCCCAGGTCGAGCAGGACGGTGGCCCAGTCGGGATGGTCGCCGAAGGTCCGCGCGAACGCCTCGACGCCGTACGTGGAGGGCAGCAGATCACGCGCGTACTGCACGAACTCCGGCATCCGGTCGGCCGGCAGCACCCCGAGGAGCAGCGCCGCCGACATGCCCAACTGGCCCAGCAGCGTGGCCAGTTCGGGCCGTGGCGCGAGCAGGCCGAGCGCCGCCCCCAGCCCGGAGAGCGCGGCCCCGGCGAGCGGGATCACGGCGGCGAGCACCCACAGGTGGGTGAGCGGCAGGTCGAACATGGCGCAGCCGACGACCGCGGTGACCACGGTCCCCGGCACGGTGAAGGAGGCGTAGGCGCCCGCGGCGCCGAGCACCACGGACGCGGGTGGCACCGGCAGCGTCGCGTAGTGGTCGAGTCCGCCGGCGGCCCGCAGCTGGCCGAAGTACTGGGCGAGCAGGTTGAGCGCGACGAACGCGACGACGAGGACCGCGGACCCGGCGACGACGGCCTGCGCCTCGCGGCCGCCCTGGTCGACGACGCCGCGCATCAGGATCATGATCCCGATGGACTGGAAGGTGGCGACGAAGAGCAGCGGGATGCGGGCGACCCGGGCCCGGGAGAGCTGGGCGCGGTAGACGGCACCGAGCGACGGCAGGAACTTCGCGCGGGGCGCGAGCCCGTCGTCGTGGGCGTCCTCCGGCACGGCCTCCACGGGACGCTCACGGAGCGCCTCAGCCGATACGACACTCATGCCTTCACCAGGCCCTTCACGCCGCTGCGGCTGCCGCCGAGCGCCAGGTACACGTCTTCCAGGCTCGGCGTCGCGAGCGTGAAGTCGTCCAGGAAGTCGAAGGCCGGGCCGCCGGTGACGGCGGCGACGGCGCTGCGGGCCTCGTCCGGGGCGAGCCGCAGCGACCAGCGCCGGCCGGACTCGACGGCGCGCTCCCGCAGCCGCGCGACCTCGCTCAGCTCCATCGGCGCCTTCTCCCGCCACACCAGCTCGACCCGCACCTCACCGGCGACCCGTTCCTTGAGCCCGGCCGGGGAGTCGCAGGCGATGACCCGGCCCTGGTCGAGGACGGCGACCCGGTCGAGCACGGTCTCGGCCTCGATGACGTTGTGGGTGACGAGCAGCACGGTCGCGCCGCGCTCGGCCCGGCGCCGGTCCACGGCCGCCCACACGGCCCGCCGTGCGACGGGGTCCATCCCGGTGGTCGGCTCGTCGAGCACGAGCAGGGGCCGCCGGCCGACCAGGGCGGCGGCGAAGCAGGCGAGCCGCCGTTGTCCGCCGGAGAGCTTCTTCAGGGGCCGGGCGGCGAGCGCGGTGAGCCCGAGCTCCTCCAGCACGTCGTCGCGCTCGGCCCTGGCGTCCTTGAGGCTGAGCCCGCGCAGCCGTCCGGTCGTCTCGGCGGCGAGGGACACGGTGAGCTCGTCGAGGGCGGTCGACTCCTGGCCGAGGTAGGCGAGGATCCGCGCGGCCCGCTCCGGGTACCGCACGATGTCGTGCCCGAGGATCTCCACGCTGCCGCTGTCCGGCCGCATCAGCCCGGTGAGCTGGCGCACGAGGGTGGACTTGCCCGCCCCGTTCGGCCCGAGCAGCCCGAAGATCTCTCCGCGCCGGATGTCGAGCCGCACGTCGTCGGTGGCCCGCACCGCGGGCGTCCCGGGTGCCCCACGCCGCCCGCGCGCGGCGGGATACGTCTTGCTCAGACCCCGTACGGCGCACACGACAGCGTCCCCTTTATGCTGCGGGGCGACTTCACCGGTGCGCGTACTCACGAGGAACGAGGGTACGGGGTCAAGGCCCGCACATCGCGCCCGGGTAGGGCAAAAGGCGCCCGAAGGAGCGCGGGGCCGGGTCCCCGGCGGTTCCGCCGCGGGGCGCGACCAGCCACGACGCACCACCTGGCAGACGCTCACCCACAACCGGTCACCCGTCCCCCGCGGCAGCGTGCTCCGCGGAGGTCCGCACGTCGATCTCCCGCCAGAACCCGGCCCGGATCGCATAGCGGTCGTGCTCGTCGATCTGGTCGTCCTTGTGGGCGAGCAGTCCGAACCGCGCGGCGTAGCGGAGCAACTCCCCGTCGATCCGGTGCGGCACCCGCGGATACATCGTGGCCAGTTTCGGCAGCAGTGCCTGATCGGCGAGCCGCTCCATCCACCGCCGGGCGAACACCTGCCCCACCTCGTAGGGGTCGCCGCCGACCGTGGTGATGTCCTCCTCGCGGTCGGCCCACCGCTGCTCGGCCGTGGTGAGCTGCGCGAGCGTCGGCAGGGACGCCGCCTCCGCGGGCTCCGCACCGCCTCCCGGCCGCTCGACCCAGCCCTTGTCGGACGACCAGCGCAGCGTCGCGTTCGTGGGGTGCTGGGCGGCCTGTGCGCCGGGGGCACGCAGGGCGGCGAGGTCCTTGGGCGTGGGCACGCCCTTGCCCGGTCCTGACCGGTCCTCCCCGTCGCTGCCGGTGCGGGCGGCGGGCGCGTGCTGCACGGCGGGCGTGTCGTCGGTGTCCTCCGCGGGGGGCCGGCCCGCCGCGGCGAGCGCCGACTCGGGCAGCGGCGCGGAGAGGATCGCGGCGATCTCGGGGCGCGGGGCGGGCGGCGGCGCGCAGATCCCGCCGAGCTCCTTGGCGCGGACGGCCTTGGTGATCCAGGTCCGGTCGAGCACCCGCCGCTCGTCGGCCTCGGCGACGAGGTCCTCGGACTGGTTGTAGTCGCCGTCGGCGGCCTGCACGGCCCAGAGGTGGACGGCGACGCCGTGCTCCTTGGCGGCCATCATGCCGGGGAGGAGGTCGCCGTCCCCGGTCACCAGGACCACGTCCGAGCAGGCCCGGTTGCGGGCCAGCTCCGTCAGCTCGGCGTGCATGGCCGCGTCGACGCCCTTCTGGGCCCAGCGTCCGTCGCTGCGGGTCAGGGCGCCCAGCCGGACGGTGACCCGGGGCATGACGCGCAGCCTGCGGTGCTCGGGCTGCGGGACCCGGTCGGGCGCGCCGTCGAACCAGTAGATCCGCAGGAGCTGCCGCTCGGTCTCGGACTCGGCGCGCTCGCGCAGTCCCTGGATGAGGGCGGTGTGGTCGACATGGATGCGGGAGCGGGAGGGCTCGCCCGCGAGGAGGCTCGCGGCGGCCCCCAGCAGATACCCGGCATCCACCAGGACGATGCAACGGTCCACGCGATCCACCCTCTTTCGCCGACACGCCCGTGCGTTCGCTTCGGGTTTCCTTCGAGTCTGCCCGACCGCGCGGGGGTTAACGGCCCGAACTCGATCTTCGGCGTGGCGGATGCGGTGAAGGCCGGGCCCCTGCGCCCCGGGACCCCTTGTCACGCACGGTAATTCTCTGACATGCGACCTTTGTCGTCATATGTGAATCTGAAGCCGGCCCTGGCCCCTAGATCCCCCGCAGGAGGCAGATCACCATGGCCAAGAACCGCAAGCAGAATCGCAACCAGCAGAAGACCGCCGCGCAGTCCCAGGAGCAGCAGGCCCGGTCGTCCGCGATGGAGTCCGAGATGAAGTCGGCCGTCGAAGCGAACCCGGGGGACGTGGCCCGGAAGCACCGTGAGCGTCGCTTCGGCCACAACTGACGTACGCCGCACGGCACGCGGCACACAGCGAGGGGCGCACCCGGTCATCCGGGTGCGCCCCTCGCTCGTCGTCGGTGCCGGTCAGCCCGCCAGACAGGACGGGCCGAGCAACACCTTCAGGTCACCGAAGAGCGCCGGGTCGGGCTTCACCCGGTGCCGGTCGAGGCGCAGCACCGTGGTCTTGCGGGGGCCCTGGAGCTTGATCCGGACCTCGCTGTCGCCCCGGTGGTGGCTGAGGATCTCGCCGAGGCGGCTGACCATCGGCGGGGTCACCTTCAGGGCGGGGATGGTGAGGATCACCGGTGCGTTGGTGCCCGCGTTCGACAGATCGGGGACCTGCATCTCCATGGCGACCAGGCGCGGCACGTCCTCCCGCTTGTCGAGCCGGCCCTTGACGAACACCACGGCGTCCTCGACGAGTTGGGTCGACACCAGCTGGTACGTCGCCGGGAAGAACATGCACTCGATGGAGCCGGCGAGGTCCTCGACGGTCGCGATCGCCCAGGCATTGCCCTGCTTGGTCATCTTGCGCTGCAGGCCCGAGATGATGCCGCCGACGGTGACGACGGCGCCGTCGGAGAAGTCGCCGCCGGTCAGCTGGCCGATGCCCGCGTCCGCCTTGTCGGACAGCACGTGCTCCAGACCGAACAGCGGGTGGTCGGAGACGTACAGGCCGAGCATCTCGCGCTCCTGGGCGAGCAGGTACGTCTTGTCCCACTCGTCGGTGGAGAACTCGACGTCGAGCCCGAAGCCCGGCTCGTCGGTGGCGCCCTCGTCGCCCATCCCGCCGAAGAGGTCGAACTGGCCCTCGGCCTCCTTGCGCTTGACCGCGACCACGTTGTCGATCATCGGCTCGTACTGCGCGGTGAGGCCCTTGCGGGTGTGCCCCATCTCGTCGAACGCGCCGGCCTTGATGAGGGACTCGGTCGTCCTCTTGTTGCACGCGGCCGCCTCGACCTTGTCGAGGTAGTCGGGGAACGAGGCGTACTTCCCCTTGGCCTTGCGCGAGCGGATGATCGAGTCGACCACGTTCGTGCCGACGTTGCGGACTGCCTCCAGGCCGAACAGGATCACGTCGTCGCCCTGGGCGGCGAAGTTGTGCACCGACTCGTTCACGTTCGGCGGGAGCACCTTGATGCCCATGCGCCGGCACTCGTTCAGATAGACGGCGGACTTGTCCTTGTCGTCCTTCACGGACGTGAGCAGCGCGGCCATGTACTCGGCCGGGTAGTTGGCCTTCAGGTACGCGGTCCAGTAGGTGACCAGGCCGTACGCGGAGGAGTGCGCCTTGTTGAACGCGTAGCCGGCGAAGGGCACCAGGACGTCCCACAGGGCCTGGATCGCCGCGTCGGAGTAGCCGTTCTTCTTGGCGCCCTCCTGGAACAGGACGAAGTTCTTCGCCAGCTCCTCGGGCTTCTTCTTGCCCATCACGCGGCGCAGGATGTCGGCCTCGCCGAGCGAGTACCCGGCGATGATCTGGGCGGCCTTCTGCACCTGCTCCTGGTACACGATGAGGCCGTAGGTGAGGCCCAGCGTCTCCTTCAGGGGCTCTTCGAGCTCCGGGTGGATCGGCGTGATCTCCTGGCGGCCGTTCTTGCGCTCCGCGTAGTTCGTGTGCGAGTTCATGCCCATCGGGCCCGGCCGGTACAGGGCCGAGACGGCGGAAATGTCCTCGAAGTTGTCGGGCTGCATCTGGCGCAGCAGCGAACGCATCGGGCCGCCGTCGAACTGGAACACGCCGAGCGTGTCACCGCGGCAGAGCAGTTCGAAGGTCTTCGGGTCGTCCAGCGGGAGCGAGAGCATCTCCAGCTCGACGCCCTTGTTGGACTTCACCATCTTGACGGCGTCGTCCATGATCGTCAGGTTGCGCAGGCCGAGGAAGTCCATCTTCAGCAGGCCGAGCGACTCGCACTGCGGGTAGTCCCACTGCGTGATGGTCACGCCGTCCGTGTGGCGCACCCAGATCGGGGCGTGGTCGACGATCGGCTCGCTGGACATGATGACGCCGGCGGCGTGCACGCCCATCTGCCGGACCAGGCCCTCGACGCCCTTGGCGGTGTCGATGACCTTCTTGACGTCCGGCTCGTTCTCGTACATCCCCCGGATCTCGCCCGCCTCGCTGTAGCGCGGGTGCTTGGGGTCGGTGATGCCGGAGAGGTCGATGCCCTTGCCGAGGACGTCGGCGGGCATCGCCTTGGTGAGGCGGTCGCCCATCGCGTACGGGTAGCCGAGCACGCGCGCGGAGTCCTTGATCGCGTTCTTCGCCTTGATCTTGCCGTACGTGCCGATCATGGCGACCTTGTCGGCGCCGTACTTCTCGGTCACGTACCTGATCACCTCGACGCGCCTGCGCTCGTCGAAGTCGATGTCGACGTCGGGCATGGAGACGCGCTCGGGGTTGAGGAACCGCTCGAAGATCAGGCCGTGCGTGATCGGGTCGAGGTCGGTGATGCCCATGGCGTACGCGACGATCGAGCCGGCCGCGGAGCCACGGCCGGGGCCCACCGCGATGCCGTTGTTCTTCGCCCACATGATGAAGTCGGCGACGACCAGGAAGTACCCCGGGAACCCCATCTGGATGATGATGTCCATCTCGTACTCGGCCTGCTTCTGGCGGTCCTCGGGGACGCCGCCCGGGTAGCGGCGGTCCATGCCGACCCGGACCTCCTCCTGGAACCAGGTGACCTCGGTGAAGCCGTCCGGGATCTCGAACTTCGGCATGAGGTCGCGCTTCTCGAACATGCCGGTCGTGTCGATCTGCTCGGCCACCAGGAGCGTGTTGCGGCAGCCCTCCTGCCAGGCGTCCGAGGAATCGACGGCGTACATCTCGTCGGTCGACTTCAGGTAGTAGCCCGTCCCGTCGAACCGGAAGCGGTCCGGGTCGGAGAGGTTCTTGCCGGTCTGGATGCACAGCAGGGCGTCGTGCGCGACCGACTCGTGCGCGTACGTGTAGTGCGAGTCGTTCGTCACCAGCGGCGGGATGCCGAGCTTCTTGCCGACCTCCAGGAGACCGTCGCGCACCCGGCGCTCGATCTCGATGCCGTGGTCCATCAGCTCCAGGAAGTACCGGTCCTTGCCGAAGATGTCCTGGTAGTCGGAGGCGGCCTGGAGGGCCTCGTCGAACTGGCCGAGGCGCAGTCGCGTCTGCAGCTCACCGGAGGGGCAGCCGGTGGAGGCGATCAGGCCCTCGCTCCACTGGGAGATCGTCTCCTTGTCCATGCGCGGCCACTTCTGCAGCCAGCCCTCGGCGTACGCGTCCGAGGACAGCTTGAAGAGGTTGTGCAGTCCCGTCTTGTTCGCCGCCCAGATCGTCTTGTGGGTGTAACCACCGGAACCGGAGACGTCGTCGCGCTTCTGGTGCGGCTGGCCCCACTGGATCTTCCGCTTGTTGCGCCGGGACTCCGGGGCGACGTACGCCTCGATGCCGATGATCGGCGTGACGCCCGCCTTCTGCGCGGAGTGGAAGAAGTCGTACGCCCCGTGGAGGTTGCCGTGGTCGGACATCGCGATGTGCGACATGCCCATCTCGTTGCACGCGTTGAACATGTCCTTCAGCCGCGCGGCACCGTCCAGCAGCGAGTACTGGGTGTGGACGTGCAGGTGCGTGAAGGGCGGCTTTGACACGGTGAGGGCCTCCATTGGCAAACGCGCGGCGACAGGTCGGGGACAGCTTGGAAGTCTACGACCGGTGACTGACAACCCGCGGGCACTCCGGAGTACGGTCGGGCGTTGGACAGGGCAGAACACCTGTCTTGCGTGTCGCACATCTCACGCACCATTTGCACCAGGAGGCACCGAGCGATGTCGGACCAGCAGCCCACCGCTGAGCAGCGCGGCGAGCAGATCCTCGCCGTCTTCGGCACCGCGTTCGGCGAGCTGCTCGCCGCCGACCCCGCCGCGTTCCGGGTGAAGTTCCGCAAGATGGCGTCGTCGGCCTTCGCCTTCTACCGCGGCACGGCGTGCCTCTTCTACCACGACGTCGAGCGCGAGCAGCACGGTGGCCCGTACCTGGACGACCGCACCAGCCGGGTGTGGATCCACGGCGACCTGCACGCGGAGAACTTCGGCACGTACATGGACTCCACGGGCCGCCTGATCTTCAACGTGAACGACTTCGACGAGGCCTACGTCGGACCGTTCACCTGGGACCTCAAGCGGTTCGCCGCCTCCGTGGCGCTGATCGGCTACTCCAAGGCGCTCAGCGACGACCAGATCACCGACCTGGTGCGCACGTACGCGGCGGCCTACCGCGAGCGCATCCACGCGCTGGCGACGGGCGCGAAGAACGACGAGGTGCCGCCCTTCACGCTGGACACGGCCGAGGGCCCGCTCCTGGACGCGCTGCGCGACGCCCGCTCACTGACCCGTTTCGGACTGCTCGACTCGATGACGGAGATCCGCGACTTCGAGCGCCGCTTCGCGCCGGGCGGCGGCTCCATCGAGCTGGACGCGGCGACGCGCTACAAGGTGCTGGCCGCGTTCGACGGCTATCTGGAGACGCTGCCGGAGTCGTCCCTCGCCCGCCCGGACTCGTACCGGGTGAAGGACGTCGTGGGGCGGCGCGGCATCGGCATCGGGTCGGCCGGCCTCCCCTCGTACAACATCCTGCTGGAGGGCAACAGCGACGCCCTTGAGAACGACGTGGTCATCTACATGAAGCAGGCCCAGACCCCGGCCGTGTCGCGGCACATCACCGACCCGGCGATCCGGGAGTACTTCCAGCACGAGGGCCACCGCACGGTCATCTCGCAGCGCGCGCTGCAGGCGCACGCGGACCCGTGGCTGGGCTGGACCGAGCTGGATGGCTCCGGTCAGCTGGTCGCCGAGGTGTCGCCGTACGCGGTGGACCTGGACTGGGGCGACATCGACGACCCGGAGGAGATCGCGGCGGTCATCGCGGACCTCGGCCGGGCCACGGCGACGATGCACGCGGCGGCGGACGACCTGTCGGGCCAGTCGCTGGTGCCGTTCTCCACGGAGCGCGCCATCGACGCGGCGATCGCCGCCGACGAGGACGGGTTCGCGGGCATCCTGGTCGACTTCGCGCACTCCTACGGGGCACGCGCGCGTGCGGACCACCAGATCTTCGTGGACCTGTTCCGCAACGGCCGGATTCCCGGTCTGTAACGCACAGGCACCCTTTAGGCATCGCCTACAGGAAGCCATGGCACACTCCTCGGCGATGGACGACATATCCGGGACCCAGCTCAGAGCCGTGCGCGCGGCCCTCTTCACGGCACTCGTCGTGACGCTCTCCGCCGCGTCGCACGTCCTGCTGTCCCGGGTCCCCCTGCCGCTGCCGACGGTCGCCGCGATCGCCGGCGCGGTCTTCGTGATCGCGTACGCGCTCGCCGGGCGCGAGCGCCGCTTCGGCCGGATCGCGGCGCTGCTCGTGCCGCTGGAGCTGGCGGCCGACACGGTCTTCACCACGGGCCAGCACATCTGTTACGGCGAGGCGGGCGGCCCGGTCGCGGGCACCCTGCGCTCGTTCGGCTTCGACGTGCTGTGCGCGGGGAACGTCGGGACGCCGCTGGCGCGGATGACCGGCGGGACCGACCGGGCCGCGGCCCTGCTCGCCCACTCCGACCCTGCCGCGTCCTGGCTGCTGCTCGGCGCGCACGTCACGGTCGGCCTGCTCGCGGCCGCGTGGCTGCGCCGCGGCGAGCAGGCGCTGGCCCAACTGCTGCGGGCGGTGGCCGCGTTCACCTTCCGGCCGCTGCTGCTCGCCTGCGCCGCGGTCACCGCGCACCGGGAGCCCGCGGCCCCCGGCACGCGCCCCGCCACCCGCGTGGCGGCCGCGCACACCAGGATCTGGGTGCACTCCGTGGGACGGCGCGGACCGCCGTGCCTGGCCGCCTGAGCCCTCCCGGGCCGGGCCCAGCGCACGACAGTCCCCCCTCTTTCACGAATCTACGGAGTACGGATCATGAGCAAGCGCAACAGTCAGCAGGCGAAGACGGCGGCCCGTGAGCGGCTGCGCGTCGAGCGCGAGCGCCAGGCGAAGAAGGACAAGGCGAAGCGCCAGTCGATCGTCGCCGGTTCCATCGTGGGTGTCCTCGCGATAGCCGGTGTCGTCAGCTACCTGGTGGTGCAGGGCAACGAGCCGTCCTACTGGGACGCCGCCAAGGACCAGGCCCTGGTCGCCCCGAAGAACACCACGGGCAAGAACAACACCACGGTGACGCTGGGCAAGGACTCCGCCAAGAAGACCGTCGTGGCCTTCGAGGACTCGCGCTGCCCGGTCTGCGCCTCCTTCGAGCAGACGGTCGGCACGACCGTGAAGAAGGACATCGACGACGGCAAGTACAAGCTGCAGTACGTCGGCGCCACCTTCCTCGACACCAACCTCCAGGGCGAGGGCTCCAAGAACGCGCTGAGCGCGCTGGGCGCCGCTCTGAACGTCTCCAAGGACGCCTTCTGGGACTACAAGGAGGCGCTGTACTCCAAGAAGTGGCACCCGGAGGAGACCGACGACAAGTTCAAGGACGACGCGTACCTCATCAAGATCGCGAACACCGTCCCCGAGCTGAAGAACGACAAGGCCTTCCAGAAGGACGTCAAGGACGGCACCTTCGACAAGTGGGCGCTGGAGATGTCGAAGAACTTCGACGACAACAAGTTCGGCGTGCAGGGCACTCCGTCCTTCGTCGTGGACGGCAAGAAGATCACCGGTTCTGACGGTGAGAACGCGCCGATGACGGTCGAGGAGTGGAACGCGGCGGTGGACAAGGCGCTCAAGGCGTGACGCGTGGCTGAAGGGCGGGCGAACTCTTCCGGTTCGCCCGCCCTCGGCATGTACTGGTCAGTAAGGTGGTCGGCCGTGACCAGTCGATTCCCTGAAGTTCCGCACAACTCCGCCAACTCCCTCACCCCGCGCCGCCGTACGGTCGTGAAGGCCGCGGCCGCCGGTGCCGTGCTCGCCGCCCCGCTCGCCTCGGCGGCCTCCGCCCGGGCCGCCGAGGCGCCCGCCTTCCTGCACGGCGTCGCGTCCGGCGACCCGCTGCCCGACGGCGTCCTGCTGTGGACCCGCGTGACGCCCACCGCGGCGGCGGTGCCCGGTTCGGGCCAGGGCCCGGACACCCGGGTGAGCTGGGAGATCGCCGAGGACAAGACGTTCGGCACGGTCGTGGGCCGCGGCACGGCGACCGCGAGCGCCGCGTCGGACCACACCGTGAAGGCCGACGTGCGGGGCCTTCGCCCGGCGAGCGTCTACTACTTCCGCTTCTCCGTGGGTGACGCGTACTCGCCGGTGGGACGCACGCGCACCGCGCCCGCGGCCGACGCCTCCGCCGCGGGCCTGCGCTTCGGCGTGGTGTCCTGCGCCAACTGGGAGGCGGGCTGGTTCTCCGCGTACCGGCACCTGGCCGCCCGCACCGACCTGGACGCGGTCTTCCACCTCGGCGACTACCTCTACGAGTACAAGACGGGCGAGTACCCCGAGGCGAAGTACACCGTCCGCCCGCACCAGCCCGCCCACGAGATCGTCTCGCTCGCCGACTACCGGATCCGGCACGGCCTGCACAAGACGGACGACGACGTGCGGGCGATGCACGCCGCGCACCCGCTGATCGCGATCTGGGACGACCACGAGTTCGCCAACGACGCCTGGTCGGGCGGCGCCGAGAACCACACGCCGGGCACCGAGGGCGACTGGGCGGCCCGTCAGCAGGCGGCCAAGCAGGCGTACTTCGAGTGGATGCCGGTCCGCGCGTCGACCGCGGGCACCGTCTACCGCCGGCTGCGCTTCGGCAAGCTGGCCGATCTGCACCTGCTGGACCTGCGCTCGTTCCGCTCGCAGCAGTCGAGCGTCGGCAACGGCGACGTGGACGACGCGGACCGCACGATCACCGGCCGCGCCCAGCTCGACTGGCTGAAGTCGGGGCTCGCCGCGTCCGACGCCCGCTGGAAGCTGGTCGGCACCTCGGTGATGATCTCGCCGGTCGCCTTCGGCGCGCTGCCCGCCCACCTCCTGGGCCCGCTCGCGGAGTTGCTGGGCCTGCCGAAGGAGGGCCTGGCCATCAACGTCGACCAGTGGGACGGCTACACGCACGACCGCAAGGAGCTCATCTCGCACCTGCGCGAGAAGGGTATCCGCGACACCGTCTTCCTGACCGGCGACATCCACATGGCATGGGCGAACGACGTACCGGTGACGGCCGGCACCTATCCGCTCTCGCCGTCCGCGGCCACGGAGTTCGTCGTCACGTCGGTGACGTCCGACAACCTCGACGACATCCTGCACGTCGCCCCCGACACGCTCTCCACGGTCGCCGAGGGCGCCGTCAAGGCGGCCAACCGGCACGTGAAGTGGCTGGACATGGACTCCCACGGCTACGGCGTCCTGGACGTCACGGCGGAGCGGGCGCAGATGGACTACTACGTGATCTCCGACCGCACCGACAAGAACGCCACGACCTCCTGGAAGCGCTCGTACCGCACGCTCAGCGGCACGCAGAAGGTCGAGCGCGTCGACGCGCCCGTACGGTGATGGCTGTGCACTGCATTCCGGCCACCGGTAAGGGCGTTACGAGCGGATGACGCCGCTCACGGTGGGTGGTGCGGACGCGGCCTCGCGCGGGGCCGAATGCGGACACACCACCCACCCCGGTAACCCCTGCCGTTACGTCCGCGTCTCAAACTCCGGACGCCGGGCGAATTTCTTCTCCCGCTTGCCCCGGTTTGCCGGGCACAACTCCGTGATCGACGCGACCAGTTCCCTGCTCTTCCTGACGTGACATGACCACGTAATCTCCCGGCGGCGGCGAGGAAGTCCCTCCCCGCTCGCGTCCGCGAGGAGCCCAGAATGACCACCCTCACCCGGAACACCCCGATATCCCAGCGCCTGCGCCGCCGGCTGCTCGGCACCGCGGTGCTGGCCGGAACCCTGGCCCTGGTCCCGCTCTCCGCCCCCACCGGCAGCGCCGCCGCCACGAAGACCACCGCCGCCGAGAAGTGCGCGACCGACACGAACGCCCTCGCCCGCGAGAAGAAGCCGACCGGCGCCGGCCACGCCCAGGAGCCCAACGAGCTCACCGCGACGCAGGCCAAGGCCATGGACGCGGCCCTGCAGAAGAGACTCGACAAGCTGCGTGCCGAGGGCACCCTGGAGCGGGGCCTGAGCGCCGCGGCGTCGACCACGATCCCGGTGTACGTCCACGTGATCCACGACGGCACGACCGGCAAGCTGTCGGCCACGTCGATCGCCAACCAGATCAGCGTCCTGAACGCCGCCTACAGCGGGCAGGGCACCGGCAACACCGACTCCGGCTACCAGTTCCAGCTCGTCGCGACCGACTACACGGACAACGCCTCCTGGTACAACGGCATCACCCCGGGCTCGGCCGCCGAGAAGTCGATGAAGACCACGCTGCGCAAGGGCGGCGCGAACGCGCTGAACTTCTACACCGCGAACCTCGGCCAGGACCTGCTCGGCTGGGCGACCTTCCCGTCCTCGTACAAGTCGAACCCGTCCGACGACGGCGTGGTCGTCCTCGACACCTCGCTGCCCGGCGGCTCGGCCACGAACTACAACGAGGGCGACACCGGCACCCACGAGATCGGCCACTGGATGGGGCTGTACCACACCTTCCAGGGCGGCTGTAACGGCAACGGCGACTACGTCTCCGACACCCCGGCCGAGAAGAGCGCCGCGTTCGAGTGCCCGACCGGGCGCGACACCTGCACGAACAAGACGGGTGTCGACCCGATCCACAACTTCATGGACTACACGTACGACTCCTGCATGTACCAGTTCACCGCGGGTCAGGTGCAGCGCATGAAGGACAGCTGGACGGCGTACCGGGCGGGCTAGGCCCGGTATCCGCTAGAGGGTCTCCAGGAAGCCGAGCGCCACCCGCCAGGTGGCCTCGGCGGCCTCCTCGTCGTAGTCCGGCAGGTCGGGGTCGGTGAACAGGTGGCCGGCCCCGGCGTAGCGGTAGACCTCCACGTCGGCACCCGCGCGCCCCATCTGGAGGTACCAGGTGTTCAGCCAGTCGTCGGTCTCGAAGGCGTCGGGCGAGGCGACGTGCAGCTGCACCGGGAGCTCGTCCACGGACGCGTTCTCGGCGATGTCGGACGTGCCGTGCAGGAGCAGCAGCCCCCTGGCCTTCTCGTCGCCGAGGGCGAGGGTCTGCGCGGTCGCGGCGCCCAGCGAGAAGCCCGCGTAGACCAGGCCGCGCTCGGAGTAGGGGGCGGCGGCCAGGACGGCCCGTTTGAGCAGCTCGTCCTTGCCGATCTCGTCCTGGTGCGCCATGCCCTCCTCGACGGTGTCGAAGGTGCGGCCCTCGAAGAGGTCCGGGGTCCACACCTCGTGCCCGGCGGCGCGCAGCCGGTCGGCCGCGGCCTCCACGGCGGGCCGCAGACCGTACGTCGAGTGGAAAAGCATGATGTTCATGAGGCCCATGGTGCCAGGAACGCCACAGGTTAGACGTGGCCGATCCCGGTTACCGTCGTTGCATGGAGAACGTACTGCGCCCACTGATCGTCGTCGGTGGTTCGGTCGTCATCACCCTGCTGGTGGGCTGGGCCGTCGACCGTCTGCTGCAGCGCGCCGACCGACGTCACCACGACACCCCGCTGTGGGGTCTGCTGCGCCGCTGCCGTCTGCCCCTTCAAGTCGTGCTCTGCACGGCCCTGTTGAGAGGGTCGTACGACCAGGCGGAGATCGCCCCCGAGCACTCCCCCGCGATCGGCCGGGCGCTGAGCCTGGTCCTGATCGGCGCCACCGCCTGGCTGGTGATCCGGATCGCCGCCGCGGTCGTCGAGTCGTCCTACGCCCGGTACGCCACCGCGCACCGCGATCCGGCCCGGGTCCGCCGGGTGCGCACCCAGGTCACCCTGATCCAGCGGATCGTCTCGGCGATCGTCATCGTCGTGGCGCTGGCCGCGATGCTGCTGACCTTCCCCGCGTTCCGGGCGGCCGGCGCCTCGCTGCTCGCCTCGGCCGGCATCCTCGGCATCGTCGCCGGCGTCGCCGCCCAGTCCACGCTCGGCAACCTCTTCGCGGGCCTGCAGATCGCCTTCGGCGACATGGTCCGGATCGGTGACACCGTCGTCGTGGACGGCGAGTGGGGCACGGTCGAGGAGATCACGCTCACCTTCCTCGCCGTGCGCACCTGGGACGAGCGCCGGATCACGATGCCCGTGTCGTACTTCACGTCGAAGCCGTTCGAGAACTGGTCGCGCGGCGGCGCCCAGATGACCGGCACCGTCTTCTTCCACCTCGACCACAGCGCGCCCGTGCCCCTGATGCGCGAGAAACTGCACGACGTCCTGCGCGAGTGCGCGGCCTGGGACGGCCGGGACTGGGGCCTGGCGGTCACCGACACCACGCCCAGCACCCTCCAGGTCCGCGCCCTGGTCACGGCCAAGGACGCGGACGACATCTGGACGGTGCGGGTCACGGTCCGCGAGCAGCTGGTCCGCTGGCTGGCCGAGCAGCACCCGTACGCGCTGCCGCGGATCAACACGGCGACGGCCCTGATCGCCCCCGACGAGATGGCCGCGGCCCTGCCGGACCACGTGCTCGCCCGGGACGGCCGCGCGCCACGCACCGGCCGCGGTTAGCGGCCGGCCATCTCCCCGCCGTTGACCTGCACGATCTGGCCGGTGACGTGCCCGGCGCCCGGTGACGCGAGCCAGCGCAGGGTCGACGCGATGTCGTCCGGGGTACCGGCCCGCCCGGTCGGAATGGCGCCGACCCGGCGCCGGTACTCCTCGTCGGACATCGCACCGAAGAACTCGGTGTCCTCGATGTAGCCGGGCGCGACGGCGTTGACCGTGATGCCGCGCGGCGCGAGCGCCTTGGCCAGGTCGTACGTGTACGGGTGCAGGGCCGCCTTCGCACCGCCGTAGGCGCCTGTTCCCGAGCCGCGCAGGGCGGCGATGGAGGACAGGAAGAGGACCCGGCCGCCCGGCGAGGCGAGGTGCTCGCGCAGCGCCTCGGTGAGCAGGACCGAAGTGAGTGTGTTGATACGGAAGTTGGTGGTCCAGTTGTGCGCGACGGCGTTCAGCGGGTCGTCCCCGACCTCGTCCTTCGGCTCGAACCCGCCGTGCCCGCCGGCGCTGTGCACGAGCACGTCCACCGTCCCGCCGAACCGCTCCACCGCGAACTCGGCGGCGCCGCGCGCCCCTTGGACCGTGGCGAGATCGGCGGCGTACGTCAGAACGCCCGGTACGTCGGCCTTCTCCAGCACCTCCCGCCGCCGCCCGAGAATCAGCACCCGGTCCCCGTCGGCCGCGAAGGCGCGAGCCGCGGCACGTCCGATTCCCGTACCGCCACCGGTGATCACTACGTTGCGTGTCATGCACAAGATCCTAGGAGAGTGACGCCACCCGGCGGGCGCTACCGAAGGCTCCGCACGTCCAGCTGCCGCAGCACCCGGTCGACCACCTCGGGGTCGGCCCCGGGCTCGCTGCGGGCGGCCAGCACCTCGTGCCGCGCCGCGGACATCATCTCCGCCTGGATGCGGCGGATCCGCTTGATCCGGGCGTACCGCTTCGCCTGCGACTCCCGCCGTTCCTCCGCCCCCATCTCGGGGTTGATGCGGAGCCCGATGTCATAGGCCCTGCGCAGCATCTGCTCCTGCACCTCCTCGGGCAGCTCCTCGACCTCCTCGATCTCCTTGAGCCGCCGCTTCGCCGCCTTCGCGGCGCGCAGCGCGAGGACCTTCTCGTACTCCTGCTCGGCCTCGGTGTCGGCCCGCACGCGCAGCTTCCTGACCAGCCAGGGCAGGCTCAGCCCCTGGAGCACGAGGGTCGCCATGATGACGCCGAAGGCGATGAAGACGATCTCGTCGCGGTCCGGGAAGGGCGAGCCGTCGTCCATGGTGAGCGGGATGGCGAGGGCCAGTGCCACGGAGGCCACGCCGCGCATCCCCGACCACCACATGACGACGGTCTCCCGCCAGCTCACCGGGATCTCCTCGTCGACGTCGCGCCGCGCGTGCAGCCGCTGCGTCACCCAGGTCATCGGCAGCAGCCACAGCAGCCGGACGACGATGACGACCCCGACCACCGCCGCCGCCCAGCCCAGCATCTCGCCCCAGCGGCCGGACGCGGTCCTGATCACGTTGTGCACCTCGAGGCCGATGAGGCCGAAGGCGACACCGGTGACGAGGGTGTCGACGACGTCCCAGAAGGCGCGGCCGGTGAGCCGGGTGAGGACGTCGTCCGCGTCGAAGGCGTGCTCGGCCAGGAACAGGGCCGTGGTCAGGACGGCGAGCACGCCCGAGCCGTGCAGCTCCTCGGCGAGGACGTAGGAGGCGTACGGGATGAGCAGGGTGAGGCCGATCTGCAGGGTGGCGTCGCCGAGGTAGCCCATGAGCTTGTTGGCGCCCCAGCCGAGGGCGAAGCCGACGGCGACGGCGACGACCGCGGACAGCACGAGTTCGAGCGCGGCCCGCGGCGCGGAGAAACTGCCGCTGACGGCGGCGGCGATGGCCACGTGGTACAGCACGATCGCGGTCACGTCGTTGAACAGGCCCTCGCCCTCCAGGATGGACACCATGCGCCGGGGCAGCCCGAGTTGTCCGGCGACGGCGGTCGCCGCGACCGGGTCGGGCGGCGCCACGAGCGCGCCCAGCGCGACGGCGGCGGCGATCGACAGACCGGGCACGACCGCGTTCGCCACGACGGCGACGGCGGCCGTGGTGACGAAGACGAGGGCGACGGCGAGCAGGAAGATCGGCCGTTTGTTGGCCGCGAACTGACGCCATGACGTGCGGTGCACGGCCGCGTAGAGGAGCGGCGGCAGCACGAGCGGCAGGATCAGGTCGGGCTGGATGTCGACGTTCGGTACGGCGCGGATCAGGGCGAGGACGATGCCGAGGAGCGTCATCAGGACCGGCGCGGGCAGCCCGAGCCGGTCGCCGAGCGGAACGCTCAGCACGGCCCCCAGCAACAGCACGAACAGCAGGGCCAATTGATCCACGGGTGCTCCGACCAGGTTCGACGATCAGGGACGTTCCAGCCCCAAGAGTGCCACGCACATCCGGGCAAACCACCCCCTGGGCTTTGCATCCCCTCCGATGTCTGCGGCATTTGTGACACCGGAAGTCACGCGAGAGGTCTTCCGGTGCGGACGGGGCGCGGGCACTATGCGGGGTGCACGAATTCATGGACCGGAACAACTGCCACGTACCTGACCGGAGTTCGTATGCCCCGACTCACCCGCAGACACTTCATCGCCGCCACCACGGCCACGGCATCGGCCGCGGCCTGGACCGCGGCCTCGCCCACGGCGTGGGCGGCCGCCCCGGACCGGCCGGGTCCCGATCCCTACGAGCGGATCGCCCGCGCCGCGGCCATGAACTGGCGCCGCCTTCCCACCGGTTGGCAGGACGCCCCCTTCCTCGCCGACGGCCGGCTCGGCGCCCAGCTCTACCAGGGCAGGACGGCGAACACCCTCAAGCTGATGCTCAGCCACACCGAGGTCCAGGACCAGCGCGGCCAGTGGCGCGGCGGCATCGGCTTCTCCCGCCTCCCCATCGGCCACTTCACGCTCACCCTCGCCGGCGACGTCACGGCCGTCGACTGGACCCTCGACCCGTACGACGCCGAACTGCGCGGCACCGTCACCACCACGAGCGGCAGCCTCGCCTTCACGGCCCTGGTGCACAACGACACGTCGACGCTGCTCGTCTCCACCCGCCCCAGCCCGGGCGAGGAGGCCGCTGCCTGGACGTTCCAGTGGCTCCCGGCGGCGACCACCCGCACGTCCGGCAAGCCCGAGGACTACACGCCGAACCCGGACCCCACGGTCACCGACTCGCACGTCCAGCAGCCGCTGATCGCGGGCGGCGGCTGGACCACGGCCTGGCGCGAACGCCGCGCCGGGACGGGCCGACTGCTCGCCGCCCACGTGGCGTACCGCGCCTCGGGCGACGTGGCGGACACGACCCGGGCGGCGCACGACCGGGTCGACCGCGCCCTGACCACCGACCCGGACGAGCAGGTCGAGCACCACCGCCGCTGGTGGCACCGCTTCTACCACCGCAGCCTCCTGTCGGTCCCCGACAAGCGCCTCCAGGCCTTCTACGTCCTCCAGCTCTACAAACTCGCCGCCGCCACACGCGCGGGCGGCCCGACGATCTCCGAGTGGGGCCCGTGGTTCCCGGAGATCGGCAACAACTGGACGGCCGTGTGGTGGAACCTGAACGTCCAGATCGGCATGGCGCCGATCCACGGCTCCAACCACCTCGAACTCGACTCGGTCACCAGCACCTTCGCCCGGTACGAGAAGAACCTGCCCACGTCGGTCCCGGCCGCGTACCGGGACGGCGAGAGCTACGCGCTCGGCCACCCCTCGGACTGGCAGCTGCGGGCGGGCGACACCTACGACGTCGGGGCCCCGGGCAGCGACCACGTCTCCGACAACTTCGGCAACCTCACCTGGGCGATGCACAACGTCTGGCAGACCTACGCCCACACGCAGGACACGGCGGTCCTGCGGGACACGCTCTTCCCGATCCTGACGAACGCGATCAACTTCTACGCCCACTTCCTCCACGAGGGGCCGGACGGAAAGCTGCACCTCCTGCAGACCCGCTCCCCCGAGTACGCCAACGCCGAGGACTGCACGTACGACCTGTCCCTGATCCGGTGGGGCGCCCGCACACTCCTCCAGACGGCGCGCATCCTGCGCACGGACCACCCCAAGGCGCCGCTCTGGCGGGACATCGCCACCCGCCTGACCCCGTACGCCGAGGACCCGGCGGCCGGCGTCATGATCGGCAAGGACGTCCCGCTGGCCGACTCCCACCGCCACCACTCGCACCTGCTGTGGCTCTACCCGCTCCGCGAGCGCAGCTGGGACCGCCCGGCCGACCGGGACGTGATGGCCCGCAGCATGGCCCACTGGGTCTCGATGCAGCAGCTCTGGCACGGCTACAGCTACGCGACGGCGTCCTCGATGTACTCGGTCATGGACGAGCCGGAGAAGGCCCTCGACTTCCTGACCTTCTTCACGGACCTCGGCGTCGTCGCGGACTGCGCGATGACCCCGAACACCATGTACCGCGAGGGCAGGAACTTCGCCCTGGAGAGCCCGCTGTCGGCGGCCCAGTCGATGCTGGACATGGCGGTGCAGAGCCACGAGGGCGTGCTCAAGGTCTTCCCGTCGGTCTCGGACCGCTGGCCGGACGCGTCGTTCGCGGCGCTGCGCACCCAGGGCGCGTTCCTGGTGGACGCGGACCGGGAGGCGGGCCGGACGCGCTCCGTCCGGGTCCACAGCGAGGCGGGCGCACCGCTGACGCTGGAGCACGGGATCCGGGGGGACATCTCCGTACGCGACGACAGGGGCAGGCAACTGCACTGGCGGGAAACGGCCCCCGGCCGCATCACCGTCCAGCTGCCGCGCGGCGCGACGGCGTCGATCACACCGAAGAACTCGCCGGTGGCCGCTCCCCGCGACGTCCCGTCACTCGGCGACCGGGCCGGGTGGGGGCTGCCCTAAAAGGGGCCCCGGAGCCCGGGAGCCGGGGAACCCCGCGAGCAGCCACCGATCACCCGCCGAGCGCGACGCTCAGCCGATGGCCTTCCGCATCGCCCGGTGCGGGATCCCCGCATCGGGAAACTCCGGCCCGTACGCGACGTAACCCAGCCGCTCGTAGAACCCCAGCGCATGGGTCTGCGCGTGCAGGTCCACCGCGACGAGCCCCCGCTCCCGGGCGGCCAGCTCGATCGCCGCCACGAGGGCCGCGCCGACGCCGAGGCCGCGCGCGGCCTTGGCCACGGCGAGGCGCCCGAGGGCGCCCACGTCCGCGGCGCCGCCGTTCTTCACGGCGGCGGCGTCGCCGGTCAGCAGCCGGCCGGTGCCGAGCGGCAGCCCGTCGTCCCGGACGGCCAGCACGTGCACGGCCCCGGCGTCGTACGCGTCGTACTCGATGTCCTCGGGCACGCCCTGCTCGCCGACGAAGACGTCCCGGCGCACCGCGAAGCACGCCGCGCGGTCGGCCTCCTCCTCGGCCACCCGGATCGCGAACCCGGCGGTCACGAGCTCTCCGCCCGCACCCGGTCGAGCGCCGTCTGCAGGTCCTCGGGGTACTCGCTCGCGAACTCGACCCACTGCCCGTCGCCCGGGTGCTCGAACCCGAGGCGCACCGCGTGCAGCCACTGCCGGGTGATGCCGAGCCGCTTGGCGAGCGTCGGGTCCGCGCCGTACGTCAGGTCGCCGACGCAGGGGTGCCGGTGCGCGGACATGTGCACGCGGATCTGGTGCGTGCGGCCCGTCTCCAGCTTGATGTCCAGCAGGGAGGCGGCCCGGAAGGCCTCGATGAGGTCGTAGTGCGTCACGGAGGGCTTGCCGTCCGCCGTGACCGCCCACTTGTAGTCGTGGTTCGGGTGCCGGCCGATGGGGGCGTCGATCGTCCCGCTCATCGGGTCCGGGTGGCCCTGCACCAGCGCGTGGTAGCGCTTGTCCGGCACACGCTCCTTGAACTGGCGCTTCAGCGACGTGTACGCCCGCTCCGACTTGGCGACGACCATCAGGCCCGAGGTGCCGACGTCGAGGCGGTGCACGATGCCCTGGCGCTCGGCGGCGCCGGACGTGGAGATCCGGTACCCGGCGGCGGCGAGCCCGCCGATCACCGTCGTCCCGGTCCAGCCGGGGCTGGGGTGGGCGGCGACCCCGACCGGCTTCACGATCACGACGATGTCGTCGTCGTCGTGCACGATCTCCATGCCCTCGACGGGCTCGGCGACGATCTGCACCGGAGCGGGTGCCTGCGGCATCTCCACTTCCAGCCAGGCGCCCCCGTGCACCCGCTCGGACTTGCCCACCACCGAACCGTCGACCGCGACCTTCCCGGCGGCGGCGAGCTCGGCGGCCTTGGTGCGGGAGAAGCCGAACATGCGGGAGATGGCGGCGTCGACGCGCTCGCCCTCCAGACCGTCGGGCACGGGCAGGGTACGGATCTCGGGACTTGTACTCACGCATCGAGTATGCCGGAGCGCACCGACACTCCCGACCGCCAACCCCGTGACCTGGGGCTCAGTCCTTGTGAACCGTCCCGTCCGGGTCGATGCCGCGGAAGGACAGCAGCACGATCAGGATGCCGCCGCACACGATCGCGGAGTCGGCGAGGTTGAACACCGGGTAGTTCTTCGGCGCGATGAAGTCGACCACGGCGCCCTCGAAGACGCCGGGCGCGCGGAAGATCCGGTCCGTGAGGTTGCCGAGCGCCCCGCCGAGCAGCAGCCCCAGCGCGATCGCCCAGGGCAGGCTGTAGAGCTTCCGGGCCAGGCGCGCGATCACGACGATCACCGCGGCGGCGATCACGGTGAAGATGATCGTGAACGCCTCGCCGATGCCCCAGGCCGCGCCGGGGTTCCGGATCACTTCGAGCTTCAGCCAGTCACCGAGGATCTCGATGGATTCGCGGTGCTCCAGCTTGGCGACCACGATCAGCTTGCTGACCAGGTCCAGGGCGTACGCCAGCGCGGCCACGGCGAACAGCACGGCGATCCGCCGCCTGCCCTTGGGCCGCTCGGCGCTCTCCTCGGCCGGAGCCGCGGCCTCCTCGGCCTTCTCCGGCTCGGCTGCTCCCGCCTCAGGGGAATCCGGCGTACCGATGACGCGCTCCGCTTCTGCCACGTGAGTCCCTCAACCTAGTACCTGACTGAGGACGAGAGTACGGCACGGCCGCGGGCCCCGACGTGGTCGGTGGTCAGTAACGGCGCTCCTGCTTCTGCTTGCACTCCACGCACAGCGTGGCCCGCGGGAAGGCCTGCATCCGGGCCTTCCCGATGGGGTTCCCGCAGTTCTCGCAGAGCCCGTACGTGCCGGCGTCCAGCCGCTCCAGGGCCCGCTCGGTCTGCAGCAGCATCTCCCGGGCGTTGGCGGCCAGCGCCATCTCGTGCTCGCGGGTGATGTTCTTGGTGCCGGTGTCGGCGTCGTCGTCGCCCGCCCCGTCCCCGGAGTCCCGCATCAGGCCCGCGAGCCCCTCCTCGGCCGTCGCGATCTCGCTCCCGAGCCGCAGCACCTCGCTCTGCAGCTCGGCGCGCGCCTCGGCGACCTCCGCGGGGGTCCACGGGTCCTCGCCGGGCCGGACCGCCAGCTCCCCGGGCGCGCCCGCGGCCCGCGCCTTGGGAACCTCCCCGGGCTTCTTCGCCGCCGTGGCCGTGCCCTGAGTCTTCTTCGCAACCACTGTCGTGGCTCCCGTCGTCTTCGCGGCCTCGTCGGCCGCGCCCTCGGCCGCGGAGGCGACCGCCTTCTTCGCCGCGCCCTTGCGCCCGGCGGTCTTCTTGGCGTCCGCCTTCTTGGCCTCGGCCCTCTTGGCCTCGGTCTTCTTCGCCACCGTCTTCTTGGCCACCGTCTTCGCCGCTGCCGTCTTCGCCGCGGCCTTCTTGGCCGCGCCGCCCGGGGAGCCGCTCCCGGCACCGGCCGCCTCCTCGGCAACGGCCCGCCCGGCCGCCCCGCCCTGCGCCTTCTTCGTCGTCGTACGCTTCCCCGCCGCGGCCTTCCCGCCGCCTCCGGCCGCGTGCCCGGCGCCTTCGGAGGCGAGCCCGTCCTTGCCCACCGCCTTCTTGGCCGTGCGTTTCGCCGCGGACGTCTTCTTCGCCGCGGCACTCCCGGCGGAGGCCGAGGACTGCGTGGTCTTCTTGCCCCCCACGTCCTTCCCGGTCCCGCCGGAGGCAGTGGCACGGGCCGCCCCGCCGGAGGCACCCGCGCCCGTGGATCTGCCGGACGCCGACTGCTGAACGGCGGTCTTCTTCGCCACCATGGCCGCGGCCCCTTCACAAATTGTGATCTTGCTCGCGAATCGTGCTGGGACGATAAATCGACTCGGGGCCCGCGGCAACGGGGCGCCGGGCCCGATCCACCCCCTCGACACGCCCCCGCGGCCGCCTCGCGACAGACCTGCAAGCGTTGTGCCCAGCTCCCGGCCGGGTAATCCGCCCGCCCACCGGGCGCCCCGGGACCAGCCCGGATCGGACACCGTGCGTATCGCCATTCGGGTCACCCTGCGCAGCGGCCGCCCCCGCGCCCCGGCCCCGCGAAAACCGGTCGGCCGTCCCCTCCCGGGCGCCGTACACTGGGCGGAGCGAAAAGCGTGGATGGGGCCGAGTAGCGACGTACGCAGCCAAGAGCGATCCGGGGACGGTGGAAGCCCGGGGGCGAGCGCGCCGCGAAGATCACCCCGGAGCCGCCGGAAGAACGTCGCAGCGCAGCCGCAGCGGCCAGTAGACCCGGCATCGCGACCCCAATGAGGGGGCTCACCGAAGCGCTCACCGGCGCCCAGGGGAGCCAAGGAGGGTGGTACCGCGGGAGCGCGCCGCACACGGCGTACAGCACAGGAGCTCTCGTCCCTCCGACGGAGAGAAGCACGTCCGCCGGAGGAAGACTGATGACGCAGTACCGCCAGGTGCCCGCCCAGGTCGACCTGCCCGCCCTCGAGCACGCCGTGCTCGACTTCTGGCGCGAGCAGAAGATCTTCGCCAAGAGCCTGGAGCAGTCCGAAGGGCGCCCCGAGTGGGTGTTCTACGAGGGCCCGCCCACGGCCAACGGCATGCCGGGCGCCCACCACATCGAGGCCCGCGTCTTCAAGGACGTCTTCCCCCGCTTCCGCACCATGCGCGGCTACCACGTGGCCCGCAAGGCGGGCTGGGACTGCCACGGCCTGCCGGTGGAGCTCGCGGTCGAGAAGGAGCTCGGGTTCAACGGCAAGAAGGACATCGAGGCGTACGGCATCGCCGAGTTCAACGCCAAGTGCCGCGAGTCCGTGACCCGGCACACCGACGCCTTCTCCGACCTGACGACCCGCATGGGCTACTGGGTCGACCTCGACGACGCGTACCGGACGATGGACCCGGAGTATGTCGAGTCCGTCTGGTGGTCGCTGAAGGAGATCTTCAACAAGGGCCTGCTCACCCAGGACCACCGCGTCGCCCCCTGGTGCCCCCGCTGCGGCACCGGCCTCTCGGACCACGAGCTGGCGCAGGGCTACGAGACGGTCGTCGACCCCTCGGTCTATGTCCGTTTCCCGCTCACCTCCGGTCCGCTGGCCGGCCAGGCCTCGCTCCTGGTCTGGACGACGACCCCCTGGACGCTGGTCTCCAACACGGCGGTCGCCGCGCACCCCGACGTCCGGTACGTCGTCGCGACCGACGGCGCGGAGAAGATCGTGGTCGCCGAGCCGCTCGTCGAGAAGTCGCTCGGCGAGGGCTGGGAGACGACCGGCGAGTCCTTCACCGGCGCCGAGATGGAGCGCTGGAAGTACCAACGCCCGTTCGAGCTCGTGGAGTTCCCGGCCGAGGCCCACTACGTGGTCAACGCCGAGTACGTGACGACCGAGGACGGCACGGGTCTGGTCCACCAGTCCCCCGCGTTCGGTGAGGACGACCTCAAGGTCTGCCGCGCGTACGGCCTGCCGGTGGTGAACCCGGTGCTGCCCGACGGCACGTTCGCCCCCGAGGTCCCGATGGTGGGCGGCGTCTTCTTCAAGAAGGCGGACGAGAAGCTCACGGAGGACCTGAAGGAGCGCGGTCTGCTCTTCAAGCACCTCCCGTACGAGCACAGCTACCCGCACTGCTGGCGCTGCCACACGGCGCTGCTCTACTACGCGCAGCCGTCCTGGTACATCCGCACCACCGCGGTCAAGGACCGTCTCCTCCAGGAGAACGAGAAGACCAACTGGTTCCCGGAGACGGTCAAGAACGGCCGCTTCGGCGACTGGCTGCAGAACAACATCGACTGGGCACTGTCCCGCAACCGCTACTGGGGCACCCCGCTGCCGATCTGGCGCTGCGAGGAGGGCCACCTCACGTGCGTCGGCTCCCTGGAGGAGCTGTCGCAGCTGACGGGCACGGACCAGTCGTCCCTCGACCCGCACCGCCCGTACATCGACGCCGTCACCTTCACCTGCACCCACGAGGGCTGCGCGGAGACGGCGACGCGCGTGCCGGAGGTCATCGACGCCTGGTACGACTCGGGCTCGATGCCGTTCGCGCAGTGGGGCTACCCGTACAAGAACAAGGAACTCTTCGAGTCCCGCTACCCCGCGCAGTTCATCAGCGAGGCCATCGACCAGACCCGTGGCTGGTTCTACACGCTGATGGCGATCGGCACGCTGGTCTTCGACAAGTCCTCGTACGAGAACGTGGTCTGCCTCGGCCACATCCTCGCCGAGGACGGCCGCAAGATGTCCAAGCACCTGGGCAACACGCTGGACCCGATCCCGCTGATGGACCGGCACGGCGCGGACGCGGTGCGCTGGTTCATGGCGGCCGGCGGCTCCCCGTGGGCGGCCCGCCGCGTCGGCCACGGCACCATCCAGGAGGTCGTCCGCAAGACGCTCCTCACGTACTGGAACACGGTCGCCTTCCAGGCCCTGTACGCCCGCACGTCGAACTGGTCGCCCAGCGAGGCGGATCCGGCCCCGGCCGACCGCACCGTCCTGGACCGCTGGCTGCTGTCCGAGCTGCACCAGCTCACGGACGGGGTCACCAAGTCCCTTGAGGCGTACGACACCCAGCGCGCCGGCAAGCTGCTCTCGGCGTTCGTCGACGACCTGTCGAACTGGTACGTGCGCCGCTCGCGCCGCCGCTTCTGGCAGGGCGACAAGGCCGCGCTGCGCACCCTGCACGACGTGGTGGTGACGGTCACTCAGCTGATGGCACCGCTCACGCCGTTCATCGCGGAGCGGGTCTGGCAGGACCTGGTCGTCCCGGTCACCCCGGGCGCCCCGGAGTCGGTGCACCTGTCGTCGTGGCCCGAGCCCGACCACTCGGCGATCGACCCGAGCCTGTCGACGCAGATGGACCTGGTCCGCCGCCTGGTGGAGCTGGGCCGTGCCACGCGCGCGGAGTCGGGCGTCAAGACCCGCCAGCCGCTGTCCCGCGCGCTGGTCGCGGTGTCGGGCTTCGACACGCTCTCCCCCGAGCTGCACTCGCAGATCACGGAGGAGCTGAACGTCACGTCGCTGGCCTCGCTCTCCGAGGTGGGCGGCAGCCTGGTCGACACGACGGCGAAGGCGAACTTCCGGGCGCTCGGCAAGCGGTTCGGCAAGCGCGTCCAGGACGTCGCGAAGGCCGTGGCGAACGCCGACGCGGCCGCGCTGTCCCTGGCCCTGCGCGAGGGCACGGCGTCGGTCGAGGTCGACGGCGAGACGGTGACGCTGGCCCCGGACGAGGTCATCATCACGGAGACGCCGCGCGAGGGCTGGTCCGTGGCGTCCGACTCCGGTGCGACGGTCGCCCTCGACCTGGAGCTCACGGAGGAGCTGCGGCAGGCGGGCCTGGCCCGTGACGCGATCCGCCTGATCCAGGAGGCCCGCAAGAACAGCGGCCTGGACGTCGCGGACCGGATCGCCCTGCGCTGGACGTCCACGGACCCGGCGGTGATCTCGGCCCTGTCCGAGCACTCCGGCCTGATCGCGGACGAGGTCCTCGCGACGGACTTCGCCCAGGGCGAGGCGGACGACACGTACGGCACCGCGTTCACGGACGAGGGCCTGAGCCTGACGTTCCGCCTCCGCAAGGCGTAGCGCACGCCCGAAGGGCCGGTGCCGCCAGGAATTCCTGGCGGCACCGGCCCTTCGGCGTTTCATCCGCTCGTACAGCAGACGCACCGGGGCGGGCCGGATTCGAACCGGCGTCCTCCCACATGCGGTGAAGGCGCGACGACCGACTGCGCTACGCACCCCGGCGCTGCCCGCACGCTATCGGCCGGCCGCCTCCCGCCTCCACCGAATACCGGCACGCAAAAGGCCTTGGCCCGGATCGCAGAAACGATCCGGGCCAAGGCCTGAATGAACGCCGACGCCTTTCTCAGGCGCGCGGGGCGCCGCTTAGTTGTCGTCCTCGTCGATGAGGAAACCGCGCATCGGCGACGGAGCCTGCCCCATCGGCTGCGGGCCCTGCGGCCGCACCGGAGCCATCGGCTGCGTCATCGCGGGCGACATCTGCTGCTGGGCGCCGTAGGACGGACCGCCCTGCTGCGGGTTGCCACCCATGGTCTGGTTGCCACCGTAGGACGGGGCACCCGCACCGGCCGGAGCCATCGAAGGCGCCGGGGACGGCGGCAGCGACGCGGCGGCCGGGGTACGCGGCGGAGCCAGCGAGTCGTCGGCCTGGGTCTCCAGCTGGCGCAGCTGCGACTCCAGGTACGACTTCAGACGCGTGCGGTACTCGCGCTCGAAGCCGCGCAGGTCCTCGACCTTGCGCTCCAGCGTGGCGCGGGCGGACTCCAGGGAGCCCATCGCGACGCGGTGCTTCTCCTGCGCGTCCCGCTCCAGGGCGTCGGCCTTGGCACGGGCGTCGCGCTCGAGACCCTCGGCGCGGCTGCGGGCCTCGCCGACGATCTTGTTCGCCTCGGAGCGGGCCTCGGCGATCGCCTGGTCGGCGGTCTGCTGGGCCAGCGAGAGGACACGGGCGGCGCTGTCGCCACCGGGGCCCTGACCGGGCTGCTGCATCTGCGGAGGACCACCGTGGCCGCCCATGGGGCCACCCATGGGACCGCCGAGCTGGCCCTGCATCGGACCCGGACCCTGGCCCATCGGACCGGGGCCCATCGGACCGGGACCCTGCGGACCCGGACCCTGCGGGCCGTGGCCGCTGGGACCGGCCGGAAGCTGCGGAGCACCGCTCGGCAGCTGCGGCGGACCGCCCATGGGGCCGCCCATCTGCTGCTGCGGCGGGCCCGATATGCCGGCGGGCACCGGGGCGCCGGGACCGCGCATGCCCTGCGGGGGTCCCTGCTGGTCCTGCGGACCGCCCGGGCCCTCGGGGCCACCGGGGCCGGGGCCCTTGCGCATGCCGCCCTGCTGCTGGTTCTGAGCGGCGGCACGGGTGGCCGCGGCCAGCTTGGCGCGCAGGTCCTCGTTCTCGCGGAGCAGGCGGGTCAGTTCGGCTTCGACCTCATCGAGGAAGGCATCGACCTCGTCCTCGTCATAGCCTTCTCGGAGGCGGACGGTCGTGAACTGCTTGTTCCGCACGTCCTCGGGGGTCAACGGCATCTCTTCACCTCAACGTTGTCGTCGGCATTCGGCAAGACCGTATCGTTCACAGCCGGCTCACGACGGAGATCAGGATGTAGACGATGATCATCAGTACGAAGAAGGACAGGTCGAGCGCCACGCCCCCGAGACGCAGCGGCGGGATGAACCGCCGCAGAAGCTTGAGCGGTGGATCAGTGACAGTGTAGGTGGCCTCCAGAACGACCACCATCGCCTTGCCGGGTTGCCACGAGCGGGCGAACTGGAAGACATAGTCCATGACCAGCCGGAAGATCAGCACGATGAGGAAACACATCAGCGCGATGTAGACCACATCCAAAACCACGCTCATGATCGGTGGTTCCCTCTCCCCTGTGTCTCGTGCCTCGTGACTAGTTAGCTAGTCGTCGAACTAGTGCTGCGTCTCAGCTCTGGTTGAAGAACCCGCCCTCTGCGATGCGGGCCTTGTCCTCCGCCGTGACATCGACGTTAGCAGGCGACAACAGGAACACCTTCTGAGTCACCCGCTCGATGCTCCCGTGCAGACCGAAGACGAGACCGGCGGCAAAGTCGACAAGTCGCTTCGCGTCGGTGTCGTCCATCTCCGTCAGATTCATGATCACCGGAGTGCCCTCACGGAAGTGTTCCCCGATGGTACGGGCCTCGTTGTAGGTCCGGGGGTGCAACGTGGTGATGCGGTACGGCTCCCGCTCGGACACAACCTTGGGCATGATCACCGGTGCGTTCTTCTCCAGGCTCTGACGTTCAGGTGTGATGGATGCCACGGGGGCGATTCGCGCCGGACGTCCGGATTCAGCGGCGAGCGAAGCTGCCTGCCGCACCGGCTCGCGGGGCGCGGGAGGCTGTACCACTCGTACCGATTCGTCCGCTTCCACCGCGCGGGAATTGTGTGACTGATGCGACGGTTCGTGCCGTCGACGGTCACGCTCGGGCTCCGGATCCAGCTCGGGTTCGAAGTCGTCGTCGGGGTCGAACCCCCGGCCGTCGTACCCATCGTCCTCCACGAGGCCGAGGTAGACCGCCATCTTGCGCATCGCGCCGGCCATGCTCTGAGTCCTCCGCTCTGTGGTGGATCGGCTGACGTCAACCAAAGTGCCCGCGATCCACGTGATCTCCCCGCCCATCAGCGAGAATGACCATATTTTCTGCTGTGGTCCGACTTCTTGGCGACGTTACCCGAGCCTGGGTCGGACTCCGAGTACCGCCGTACCGACGCGCACATGTGTCGCTCCGGCCGCCACGGCCTGTTCGAGGTCCGAACTCATCCCTGCCGAGACCATGTTCGCAGCCGGATGGGCCGCGCGCAGGACAGTCGACAAATCCATGAGCCGCTCGAACGCCGCCTGTTGCCGCCCCGCGAAGGCCCCGGTGAGCGGCGCGACGGTCATCAGTCCGTCGAGCCGCAGTCCCGGCGCCTCAGCCACGCGCGCCGCCAACTCCTCGACGCCGCCCACGCCCACGCCACCGCGCTCGCCCCGGCCGGCACCCTCGCCTTCGTCCGCGTCGAGCGCGACCTGGATCAGACACCCCAGCTCGCGCTCGGCCCGCACCGCGTCCCTGGAGAGCGCCGTGACGAGCTTCGCCCGGTCCACGGACTGCACGACATCGGCATAACTCACCACGGAACGGACCTTGTTGGTCTGCAACTGGCCGACGAAGTGCCAGGTGAGCGGCAGATCCGCACAGGCGGCGGCCTTGGGTGCGGCGTCCTGGTCGCGGTTCTCCGCCACGTGCCGCACACCGAGTCCGGACAGGATCCGCACATCGCTCGCGGGGTACGTCTTGGTGACCACGATCAGGGTCACGTCGTCGCGCTTGCGTCCGGCTGCCGCACAGGCGGCGGAGATACGTTCCTCCAACGCCGCCAGGTTCGCGGCGAGTTCTTCCTTGCGCCCCGAAAGGTGCCGAGTGTCCGTCATGTCGTATCAGTCCAGCCAGACATAGCCCGCGAGCCGGCCCGTGGCCTTGTCGCGGCGGTACGAGAAGTGGTCGTGCGACTCCAGGGTGCACACCGGCGACTGCTGCCGGTCGCGCACCCCGAGACGCTGGAGTTGCGCGTGCACACCGGCGGTCACGTCGACGGCCGGAGTGCCCCAACTGGTCTCGGCGTACGCCGCCGGCTCGGCCGCGGCGACCTCCGCTCGCATCTGCGCCGGGACTTCGTAGCACCGTCCGCAGACCGCGGGTCCGGTGCGGGCCACGATCCGGGCCGGGTCCGCACCGAGCTTCACCATCGCCGCGACCGCGGCGGGGACGACACCGGCGACCATGCCGGGGCGCCCCGCGTGTGCGGCGGCAACGACTCCGGCGACCGGGTCGGCCAGCAGGACGGGGGTGCAGTCCGCGGTGAGCACGGCGAGGGCGAGCCCGCGCCGCGTCGTGACGATCGCGTCGACGCACGGAACGTCGGCGTCCGTGGCCCAGGGCCCGTCCACCACCTCGACGTCCGGGCCGTGCACCTGGTTCATCCAGACGACCCGGGACGGTTCGAGGCCGAGCGCCCCGGCGGCCAGCTCCCGGTTGCGGAGCACGGCCTCGGGGTCGTCGCCGACCGCGCCGCCGAGATTGAGCTCCTCGTACGGAGCGGCGCTCACCCCGCCCCACCGGTCGGTGAAGGCGAAGTGGGCGCCGCTCGCGCTGTCGCGCTGTCCTATCACTTCGGTGACGTTCCCATCAGGCCCAGGAACGTCACTTCAGGAAGTCCGGAACGTCCAGCTCCTCGGCCTGGCTGTCCGGGTAGGACGGCCGCGGGACGTGGGGCGGGCTGACCGGGGCGACGGGGGCCTCGTTCACCGGCGCGGGCGCCTCGACCGGCTCCGGCTTGGGCTCCTCGCGCGGCGTGACGCTGCCGAGGCTGCCGAAGGTCGGGCGCGAGGGCTCGGGGGCCGACGCCGCGCGAGCGGCTGCCGCCGGGTCCTCGCGTTTGGCCGGCGCGGACGAGCCGATCACGTTCTCCCGCTTGGCCGGCGGCTGTCCGCCGTCGAACCCGGCGGCGATCACGGTGACCCGCACCTCGTCGCCCAGGGCGTCGTCGATGACGGCGCCGAAGATGATGTTCGCCTCGGGGTGCGCCGCCTCGCTGACCAGCTGCGCCGCCTCGTTGATCTCGAAGAGACCGAGGTCCGAGCCGCCGGAGATGGAGAGCAGCACGCCGCGGGCGCCGTCGATGGACGCCTCCAGGAGCGGCGAGGAGATCGCCATCTCCGCGGCGGCCACCGCGCGGTCGTCGCCGCGGGCGGAGCCGATGCCCATGAGGGCCGAACCCGCCTCGGACATCACGGACTTGACGTCCGCGAAGTCGAGGTTGATGAGGCCGGGGGTGGTGATGAGGTCGGTGATGCCCTGGACACCGGAGAGCAGGACCTGGTCCGCCGACTTGAAGGCGTCGAGGACGGAGACCTGCCGGTCCGAGATGGACAGGAGCCGGTCGTTCGGGATGACGATGAGGGTGTCGACCTCTTCGCGGAGCTCGGCGATGCCGTCCTCCGCCTGGTTGGCCCGGCGCCGTCCCTCGAAGGTGAACGGGCGGGTGACCACGCCGATCGTCAGGGCGCCGAGCGAGCGCGCGATGTTGGCCACGACGGGTGCGCCGCCGGTGCCCGTGCCGCCACCTTCACCGGCGGTGACGAAGACCATGTCGGCCCCCTTGAGGACCTCCTCGATCTCCTCGCGGTGGTCCTCGGCCGCCTTGCGTCCGACGGCCGGATTGGCTCCGGCGCCGAGTCCGCGGGTGAGTTCACGGCCGACGTCGAGCTTGACGTCCGCGTCGCTCATCAACAGGGCTTGCGCGTCGGTGTTGATGGCGATGAACTCGACGCCCTTGAGACCGACCTCGATCATCCGGTTGATGGCATTGACACCACCGCCGCCGACACCGATGACTTTGATGACTGCGAGGTAGTTCTGCGGTGCTGCCACGTCGAAGGCCTCTCGCCTCGAGTTACGTGTCGCCGCCTCGCGTTCTACGGTGCGACGACTGATGCCGAATTGGGGCGGTCCGGACTACTAGTTGACTACTAGTCGACTGCCGACCCGAACCCTAACGCTGAAGTTTAGGGTTACCAGTGTGTCTGTTCCCTGGACTCTTCCGAACCTGACACTAAGTCGACAAGTGGCGCCCGTTCAACGAACACGCCGAACCTCCCGTTTTTCTTTTCACCCTATGTGATCAGCCGTAGCGCTGCCCAACCAGGGTGCTGGCCTGCGCTGATGTGCGTCAACTCCCCGCTGACGCAGGGGCGGTGGGAACACTCACGTCGAAGTGCCGGGCCTTCGGGGCGGCTTTCATGAGTACCGCGAGAGAGTGCGCCTTCGCGGCCCCCTTCTCGGCACTTCCCCATGCGACGGTGCGTCCTCCCGTGAGCCCCAGTGCGATGTCGTCGTACGAACGGACCTTGACGGTACGGGTGTCGCGGGCGACCGCAGCCGGGAGCTGCCCGGCGACGCGCACCGCCTCCCGCACGAGCCGGTCGGGTCCGAAGCGTCGCAGACTCGCGCCCGCGCCCGACTCGTCCGGTGTCAATTCCAGCCGGGGAACGCCCTTCGGTGCCCTGTCGACCGTCGCAAAACGAACGCCGCCATGGTCGACTTCGACGAACTTGCCCGAATTTCGGTCGTCTTCGACAATCAGGACCGGCTTGCGCTCCGTCACTTTCAACCCGATTCCGTGCGGCCAGGAGCGCACGACGTCAATCGAGTCGATTCGGGGCAATTTCCGCCGCAAGCGGTCCTCAATGGCACCCGTGTCGACGGAAATCAACGGGGAGCCGACCGGGACGGCGGCCGCGTCACGCACCTGTGCGGGCGTCAGGACGTCCGTCCCGGAGATCGTGACGCGCTCGACGCGCAGCCACTGCGATCCGTACAGGAGCCAGGTGCCGCCCGCGCCGATCAGGACGAGCAGCACCCCGGTCACGACCAGGGTCCGTACGCCCGGCAGGCGCGGCCGGCGGGGTGCAGGGGGCGGGCCGGATGCGGACGCCTCGGCCTCGTCTCGTTCGCCGCGGTCCGCGGTGGTCGCTCCGGCCACGCTCCCCTGCCTCCGTGTCGTACGCGCCTAGTGGCGTGAGTTGATCGCCTCGTACACCATTCCGACGAGCAGGTCGTCGGCGTCCCTGCGGCCGAACTCCGAGGCGGCGCGGGACATCTCGTACAGCCGGTGCGGGTCGGCGAGCACGGGCAGGACATTGCCCTGGACCCACTCGGGGCTCAGCTCCGCGTCGTCGACCAGCAGGCCGCCGCCGGCCTTGACCACCGGCTGGGCGTTGAGCCGCTGTTCGCCGTTGCCGATGGGCAGCGGGACGTAGGCGGCCGGGAGCCCGACGGCGGAGAGTTCGGCGACGGTCATCGCGCCCGCGCGGCAGAGCATCATGTCGGCCGCGGCGTACGCGAGGTCCATCCGGTCCACGTACGGTACCGGGATGTACGGGGGCATCCCCGGCATCTGCTGAACCTGCGGCAGTTCGTTCTTCGGGCCGACCACGTGCAGGATCTGGATGCCGGACTGCTGGAGGAGCGGTGCGACGCGCTGCACGACCTCGTTCAGGTGCCGGGCGCCCTGCGAGCCGCCGGAGACCAGCAGCGTCGGCAGGTTCGGGTCGAGGCCGAACGCGGCGCGGGCCTCGGGGCGCACCGCGGCCCGGTCCAGCATGGCGATGGTGCGGCGCAGCGGGATGCCGATGTAGCGGGCCCCGCGCAGCTTGCTGTCCGGGGTGGAGACGGCGACGCCGGCGGCGTACCGCGAACCGATCTTGTTGGCCAGGCCCGGACGGGCGTTGGCCTCGTGCACCACGATCGGGACGCCCGCGCGCTTGGCGGCGAGATAGCCGGGCAGGGCCACGTACCCGCCGAAACCGACGACGCAGTCCGCCTTGGTGCGCTCCAGGATCTGCTCGGCGGCCTTGATGGTGCCGCGCAGCCGCCCGGGGACGGTGATCAGCTCAGGGGTGGGCTTGCGCGGCAGCGGTACGGCGGGGATCAGCGCCAGGTCGTAGCCGCGCTCCGGGACCAGACGGGTCTCCAGGCCGCGCTCCGTGCCGAGCGCCGTGATCCCCACGGTCGGGTCCTGCCTGCGCAGGGCGTCCGCGAGGGCGAGCGCCGGCTCGATGTGGCCGGCGGTCCCCCCACCGGCGAGTACGACATGCACCGAAATTCACCGCTCTCCGGACGTACGCGCCGAGGCGCGCCGTCGCATCGTGTTCCATCTCATCCCGCGCTCCCCCGTGGTTCGCCGCATGGCGAGGGCCGCCCGCGCCGCCGGTTCGTCCCGCGCGAACGCGATCAGGAGCCCCACGGCGAACATGGTCGGCAGCAGCGCGGAGCCTCCGTACGAGAACAGCGGGAGCGGGACGCCGGCGATCGGCAGCAGGCCGAGCACCGCACCGATGTTGACCACGGCCTGCGCCGTGATCCAGGTCGTCACGCCACCCGCGGCGTATCGAACGAAGGGGTCCTCCGTGCGTCCGGCCACGCGGATACCCGCATAGCCTAGAGCCGCGAACAGGGCGAGCACCGACAGCGTCCCCGCCAGGCCCAGTTCCTCACCGGTGATGGCGAAGATGAAGTCGGTGTGCGCTTCGGGAAGTTGACCCCATTTTTCCACACTCGCCCCCAGGCCGGAACCGAAGAGTCCGCCGGAGGCCAGGGCGTAGATCCCGTGCAGTCCCTGCCAGCACATGTCGTCGGGCCCGGCGTCGGCACGGCCCAGGCAGGCCAGGCGTGCCATCCGGTTCGGGCTGGTCTTGATCAGCATGATGCCGATCGCGGTCGCGACGGAGAGCACCCCGACGAAGAGCCGGGTGGGCGCTCCGGCCAGCCACAGAAGGCCGAAAAGGATGGCCGTCAGCAGGATCGCGGTGCCCATGTCGCCGCCGAGCATGATCAGGCCGAGCAGCAGGAAGGCGACCGGGACGAGCGGTACCAGCATGTGCTTCCACTGGGTCAGCAGCCGCTTGTCGTGCTTGCGCGCCAGCAGGTCGGCGCCCCACAGGATCAGCGCCAGCTTCCCGAACTCGCTGGGCTGCAGCATGAAGGGGCCGCCGAGCGAGATCCAGTTCTGGTTGCCGTTGATCGACACTCCTATCCCCGGCACCTGCACGAGGACCATGAGGAAGACGCTGACGGCGAGGATCGGGTAGGCGAGGGCGCGGTGCAGCTTGACCGGCATGCGCATCGCGAGCAGCAGCAGGATCGTGCCGATGACGGCGGCGACGAACTGCTTGCGGAAGAAGTACGAGCTGGACAGGCCCATCTGCAGGGCCGTGATCATCGACGCGGAGTAGACCATCACCAGGCCCAGCACCGTGAGCAGCAGTGCGGCGCCGAGGATCAGGTAGTACGCGGTGAGCGGCCGGTCCCAGGCGCGCCGGGCCTGCGCGTACAGGCGGCGTACGGGGTTGGCGCGCGCCCGGTAGACCCTGCTGGTCTTCCGGGGCGGTGCGGTGGGGCGCTTGGTGGTGCGGGCACTGCTACCGGCCATTGCCGCTCCCCGACGGTGAGCCGTACGTCTGTACCTGTTGCGCTGCCACGTCCCCTCCCAGGGTGCCCGGCGTCACCGGGCACCCGCACGGGTCCCCTCAGACGCTGGTGGCGCCGAGTTCGCGGACCGCTGCCGCGAACGCCTCGCCACGCTCGTTGTAGTTGGTGAACATGTCCATCGACGCGCAGGCCGGGGCCATCAGCACGGTGTCCCCCGGGCGGGCGAGCCGCGCCGCCTCCTGGACCGCCGCGGACATCGACCCAGTGTCGGTCCGGTCGAGGTCGACGACGGGGACTTCCGGCGCGTGTCGTTCCAGGGCCTCACGGATCAGGCCACGGTCCGCGCCGATGAGGACGACGCCCCGCAGCCGCTTCGCGGCACCCGTGACCAGCTCGTCGAAGGTCGCGCCCTTGGCCAGACCGCCCGCGATCCACACGATCGACTCATAAGCCGCCAACGAGGCTTGTGCGGCATGGGTGTTGGTGGCCTTGGAGTCGTCGATGTACGCGACCCCGGCCACGTCGGCGACGTGCGCGATGCGGTGCGCGTCGGGCCGGAAGTTGCGCAGTCCGTCGCGTACGGCCTGGGGCTCGACGCCGAAGGCGCGGGCGAGGGCGGCGGCGGCGAGGGCGTTGGCGATGTTGTGCGGGGCCGGCGGGTCGACGTCGGAGACCTCGGCGAGCTCCTGCGCGTTCTTCTGCCGGTTCTCGACGAAGGCGCGGTCGACCAGGATGCCGTCGACGACGCCGAGTTCGGAGGGGCCGGGCGTGCCGAGGGTGAAGCCGATGGCGCGGCAGCCCTCCTCGACGTCGGCCTCGACGACCAGGTCCTCGGTGGCCTTGTCCGCGACGTTGTAGACGCAGGCGACCTGGTTGCCCTCGTAGATGCGGCCCTTGTCGGCGGCGTACGCCTCCATGGAGCCGTGCCAGTCGAGGTGGTCGGGCGCGAGGTTCAGGACGGCGCCGGAGTGGGCGCGCAGCGAGGGCGCCCAGTGCAGCTGGTACGAGGAGAGCTCGACGGCGAACACGTCGTAGGCGTCGTCGCCTTCGAGGACGACGTCGACGATCGGCGTGCCGATGTTGCCGACGGCGGCCGTGCGCAGGCCCGCTGCCTTCAGGATCGACGCGAGCATCTGCGTCGTCGTGGTCTTGCCGTTGGTGCCGGTGATGGCGAGCCAGGGCGCGGCGTCCGGGCCGCGCAGCCGCCAGGCGATCTCGACGTCGCCGACGACGTCGACGCCGGCCTCGCGGGCCGCCTCGAAGAGCGGGGACGAGGGCTTCCAGCCCGGCGACGTGACGACCAGGTCCGTGCCCTCCGGCAGGGTGGCCGCGTCCGCGAGACGGACGGCGATCCCCTCTTCTTTAAGAAGGGCCGCCTTTTCGCGGTGCGCCGCGCTGTCGCCGCCGTCCACGACGGTGACGGACGCGCCGAGGCCGGCCAGGGCGCGGGCGGCGCTGAGGCCGCTCACGCCGAGACCGGCGACGGTGATGTTCAACCCCTGCCAGGTGGAGGTCACTTCTTGGCTGCCCATCCTGCGTAGAAGAGGCCGAGTCCGACGATCACGCACATGCCCTGGATGATCCAGAACCGGACCACGACAAGGACTTCGGACCACCCCTTGAGTTCGAAGTGGTGCTGCAACGGCGCCATCCGGAAGACGCGCTTCCCGGTCATCCGGAAGGAGCCGACCTGGATGACGACGGACATCGTGATGAGCACGAACAGGCCGCCGAGGAGCGCGAGGAGCAGCTCCGTGCGGGAGCAGATCGCGAGGCCGGCGAGGGCGCCGCCGAGGGCGAGCGAGCCCGTGTCACCCATGAAGATCTTGGCGGGCGAGGTGTTCCACCACAGGAAGCCGAAGCAGGCACCCATCAGCGCCGATGCGACGACGGCCAGGTCGAGCGGGTCTCTGACCTCGAAACACGCGCCCGGGTTGGTCAGGGTCTGCGCGTTGGCGCAGGACTCCTGGAACTGCCAGACACCGATGAAGGTGTACGCGCCGAAGACCATCACGGAGGCGCCGGTGGCGAGGCCGTCGAGGCCGTCGGTCAGGTTCACGCCGTTCGACATCGCGAGGATCATGAACAGCGCCCAGACGCAGAACAGCACCGGGCCGATCGTCCAGCCGAAGTCCTCCACGAAGGAGAGCCGGGTGGAGGCCGGGGTCTGGCCGCGGGCGTCCGCGAACTGCAGCGAGAGCACCGCGAAGGCGATGCCGACGGTGAGCTGGCCGGCCATCTTCGCCTTGGCCCGCAGACCGAGCGAACGGCGCTTGACGATCTTGATGTAGTCGTCGAGGAAGCCGACCAGACCCATGCCCGCCATCAGGCCGAGCACGAGCAGACCCGACAGGGTCGGCGCCGCGCCGGTGATCAGCTTGCTGAGGAAGTACGCGATGAGGGTCGCCAGGATGAAGGCGATGCCACCCATCGTCGGCGTACCGCGCTTGGCGTGGTGCTCGCGCGGGCCGTCGTCACGGATGTACTGGCCGTAGCCCTTGCGGGCCAGCAGCTTGATGAGCAGGGGCGTTCCGACCAGGGTCAGGAACAGCCCGATGACGCCCGCGAAGAGGATCTGCTTCATCATCGGGCATCGACCCCGCTCTCGAAGCCCTCGAGCAGCGCCTGTGCCACGCTCTCCAGGCCCACCGACCTGGAGGCCTTCACGAGCACGACGTCACCCGGGCGCAGCTCACTGCGCAACAGGTCGACCGCCGCCTGTGCGTCGGACACGTGCACCGACTCCTCACCCCACGAACCCTCGTTATAGGCGCCCAGTTGCAACCAGGACGCTTCCCTGCCCCCGACTGCCACGAGCTTGCTGACGTTGAGCCGGACGGCGAGCCGTCCGACCGCGTCGTGCTCGGCCAGCGATTCGTCACCGAGCTCGGCCATGTGCCCGAGCACCGCCCACGTACGGCGCCCCCTGCCCATGGCCACGAGCGCGCGCAGGGCGGCTCGCATGGACTCGGGGTTCGCGTTGTAGGCGTCGTTGACGATCGTGACGCCGTCCGAGCGCTCGGTGACCTCCATGCGCCAGCGGGACAGGGTGCCCGCCTCGGAGAGCGCGAGGGCGATCTCCTCCACGGACATGCCAAGGTCATGGGCGACGGCGGCCGCGGCGAGCGCGTTCGACACGTGGTGCTCACCGTACAGGCGCAAGGTCACTTCGCTGCACCCGGTGGGTGTGTGAAGGCTGAAGGCGGGCTGTCCGTTCTCCGTGAGCCGGACATTCTCGGCACGTACGTCGGCTTCGGCGGCCTCTCCGAAGAGCAGCACCTTCGCCTTCGTGCGGGAGGACATGGCCCGTACGAGCGGATCGTCCGCATTGAGGATCGCGGTGCCGTCGGCGGGCAGGGCCTCGACGAGCTCGCCCTTCGCCTCGGCGATCTGCTCGCGGCCGCCGAACTCGCCGATGTGCGCGGTGCCGACGTTCAGGACGAGACCGACCTTCGGGGGCGTGAGGCCCGTCAGGTACCTGATGTGGCCCTTGCCGCGCGCGCCCATCTCCAGGACGAGGAACTTCGTCTCGTCGGTGGCGGACAGGGCGGTCAGCGGCAGCCCGATCTCGTTGTTGAACGAGCCCGGCGTGAAGATCGTCGGGGCGCTGCGCCGCAGCACCTGGGCGATCAGGTCCTTCGTGCTGGTCTTGCCCGCCGAGCCGGTCAGCGCGACGAGCGTGGCGCCGAGCCGGGCGACGACGTGCCGGGCCAGCGCACCGAGCGCGGCCTGCACGTCCTCGACGACGATGGCGGGCACCCCGACCGGGCGGGCGGCCAGCACGGCGACGGCGCCCGCGGCGATCACGTCGGCGGCGTAGTCGTGGCCGTCCACGCGCTCGCCCGCGAACGCGGCGAACAGGCTTCCCGCCTCGACCTTGCGCGAGTCGATGACGACCGGCCCGGTGACCCGGGCCTGTTCATCCGGTATGTCGTACGTCTGCCCGCCGACGACTGAGGCGATCTCGGCGAGGGAGAGGGCGATCACAACTTCATCCCTGGGTTTGCTCGATGGCTTCGCGAAGCACCAGGCGGTCGTCGAAGGGACGCACCACCCCGGCGATGTCCTGGCCCTGCTCATGGCCCTTGCCCGCGACGAGCACCGTGTCGCCGGGCTCGGCGCGCGCGACGGCGGCGGCGATGGCCGCGGCCCGGTCCTCGAAGACGGCGACGTCGCCCCGCTCGTGCGCCGGGACGTCGGCGGCGCCCGCCAGCATGGTGGCGAGGATCGCGAGGGGATCCTCGGAGCGGGGGTTGTCGGAGGTGAGGATGGCCGTGTCGGCGAACCGCGCGGCCGCGGCGCCCATCGGCATCCGCTTGGTCCTGTCCCGGTCCCCGCCGCAGCCGAGCACGATGTGCAGCTTGTTCTCGGTGACCTTGCGCAGCGCCTTGAGCACGGACTCGACGGCGTCGGTCTTGTGCGCGTAGTCGACGACGGCGAGGTACTTCTGGCCGACGTCGACGCGCTCCAGGCGGCCCGGCACACCGGGCACGGCGGCGACGCCGTCCGCCGCGGTCTGCGGGTCGATCCCGGCGACGGCGAGGGTGACGATCGCGGCGAGGGTGTTCGCGACGTTGAAGGGGCCCGGCAGCGGCGCGCGGGCGCTGATCCGCTCGCCCTCGGGGCCGACGACGGTCAACGTCGAGCCCAGCGGCCCGACTTCGACGCCCTCGGCGCGCCAGTCGGCGTCCGGGTGGCCCTCGGCCGAGAAGGTGACGACCGGGACCTCGCTCTCGTCGACGAGCCGACGGCCGTACTCGTCGTCGAAGTTCACCACGCCCTGTTTGCTGCGCGCCTTGGTGAACAGCTGCGCCTTCGCCCGGAAGTAGTCCTCCATGTCGGAGTGGAACTCCATGTGCTCCGGGCTGAGGTTGTTGAAGACGGCGACGTCGAAGACGCAGCCGTCGACCCGGCCGAGCACGAGGGCGTGGCTGGAGACCTCCATGGCGACGGCCTCCACGCCGCGCTCGCGCATGACCGCGAACAGCGCCTGGAGGTCGGTGGCTTCGGGGGTGGTCCGCTCGGACTTGATGCGCTCGTCGCCGATGCGCATCTCGACCGTGCCGATCAGGCCGGTGCTGCGGACCGACTTCAGACCGCCCTCGACGAGGTACGCGGTGGTGGTCTTGCCGGACGTGCCGGTGATGCCGAGCTGCAGCAGGTCCTTGCCGGGCCGGCCGTAGATGGTGGCGGCCAACTCGCCCATGCGGCCGCGCGGGTTCTCCACGACCAGCGGTACGAGTCCGGCGGCCGCGACGCGTTCGGCGCCTGCCGGGTCGGTCAGCGCGGCGACCGCGCCGAGCGTCGCGGCCTGCGCCGCGAAGTCGGCGCCGTGCGCGCGGGCGCCGGGCAGCGCGGCGTACAGGTCACCGGGGCGCACGGCACGGGAGTCATGGGTGATGCCGGTGACGTCCGTGGCCGTCGCGGGTGTCGGGACACCCAGCTGATCGGCCAGCTCCGCGAGGGGTGTGGCGGAGACCTCGACCGGCCGCGGCGGCCCGGGATATGTCACGGGTGCGCCCTTCTGGGTGGTTTGGGACTGATCAGCGTGTGGCACGGCGGTGAGCGTACCGGGCGCACCCCGCCCTGGGCGAAGCGAGGGGCGTGGCGCGGGCTGGTTCCCTGGATCGGGGGTGATGGTTGTCACGAGCTCTTCAAAGGTGTCGTCACTGTGTGCGGATGATCATGATCACGTGCGTCACGACCGTCACGGCTGGAAATAGACGGGCAGCCGCGCGGGCTCGGCGCCGGTGGGCGGCACTTGAAGGGTCTTCAGGGCGAACTCCATGACCTGCTTGTAGATGGGGCCGCAGATCTGGCCGCCGAAATAGCTCCCCTTCGTGGCGTTCTGGATGGCGCAGTAGACGGTGATGCGCGGCTTGTCGGCGGGCGCGAACCCGGCGAAGGACGACGTGTACCCCTTGTAGCGGCCGGTGGCCGGATCCACGCGGTTGGCCGTGCCCGTCTTGCCGGCGACGCGGTAGCCCGGGATCCGGGCCTTCGTGCCGGTGCCCTCCTCGTCGTCGACCACGGACTCCAGCATCTGCGCGACGGTCTTCGCCGTCTTCTCGCTGACGACCCGGGTCTGCTTGGGCTTGGGCGCGGGCGTGAACTTGCCGTCGGGGCCCGTGGTGCCGCGCACCAGCGTCGGCTCGATCCGGACGCCCCCGTTGGCGATGGTCGAGTACACGGAGGCCGCCTGCATGGCGTTGATGGAGAAGCCCTGCCCGAACGGGATCGTGTACTGCTGCGACGTCGACCAGGTGTCGGGGGCCGCGAGGATGCCCGCGGTCTCCCCGGGGAAGCCGAGGCCGCTCTGCTTGCCGATGCCGAACTTGCGCAGGTAGGAGGCCAGGGTCCGGTTGGCCTCCGGCTGCGTCTTCCCGAGCTGTCCCGTCGCCAGGATGGTGCCGATGTTGCTGGACTTGGCGAGCACGCCGTTGAGCGTGAGGTGCCAGGTCTTGTGGTCGATGTCGTCCTGGAAGAGCCGGTCGCCGCGGTGCAGCCGGTTGGGCACGGTGACATGGGTCATCGGCGTGGCCGCGTTCTCCTCCAGGACCGCCGCCATCGACATGACCTTGGCGGTGGAGCCGGGCTCGTAGGCGTCCTGGAGCGCGGCGTTGCCCAGGGCCGCGGCATTGGCCTGCGACAGGTCGTTCGGGTCGAAGCCGGGCGCGTTCGCCATGGCCAGGACCTCGCCGGTCTGCGTGTCCTGCACCATCACGTAGCCGCGGTCGGCGCCGGACTTCCTGACCTGCTCGCTGATCGCGTTCTGCGCGGCCCACTGGATGTCGCGGTCGATGGTCAGCTCGATGTCGGAGCCGGCCACCGCGGGCTGCTCGGTGCTGCCCGCCGTCGGCACCTGCTGCCCACCGGACTGGGCGTAGCGGATCTTTCCGGACTTGCCGGCGAGGTCCTTGTTCAGCTGCTGCTCGACCCCGCCGCCGCCCTTGCCGTCGGCGTTGACCCAGCCCAGTATCCCGGCGGCCAGGTCGCCGTTCGGGTACACGCGCTTGCTGCTCGGGTCGGCGAGGACGCCGGAGAGCACGCTGGCCTCGCGGCCCTCGGCGTTGGCCTTGTCGTTCAGGGTGGACCTGAGGTCCTTGATCTGCTTCCAGACCTGCGGCGTCTGCCGCGCGGCGAGCCGCACGTACCGGGTCTTCTTGGTCCTGAGCTTCTTGGCCACCGTGTCCGCGTCGACCCCGATGATCGGCGAGAGGAGCGCCGCGGCCTGCTCGGGCGCGTCCTTCACCTCGGTGATCTTCTCGGTGAACATCGTCGGGTCGGCGGTGATGTCGTACGCGTCCACGCTGGTCGCCAGGGCGACGCCGCTGCGGTCGGTGATGCCGCCGCGCTCGGCGGCGATGGTGTGGCTGACGTACCGATTCAGCTCGGCTTTCGCGGCGTACGCGCTCGCGTCGACACCCTGCACCTGGAAGAGCCGCACGACGAAGACCATGAGGACGAGCGTGAGGCCCAGGCTCACCATTCGCAGCCGGGGCCGCGGGCTGCCCAGGCGCAGTGGGGTGGAGGCCTTCGGCGGCGCGGGGCGCGGGCGCCGTGCGGCGGGGCGCGCGCCGGGAGCCGGGCGCCGCTGGGCGTCGGGCCTGCCGGTTCTGGCGGGGCGCGCGGGGCCGGGCACACGGCGTCGCGGGGGCACCCTGTCGGTCATGGCGTCACCT
>NZ_JAMOLN010000299.1 GCF_024448165.1 Streptomyces longispororuber | reverse complement strand
GCGGAGCCGCTCATGACGCAGCCCCGCGCCCCTGGAAGGCACACTCCGTGCGCCTCCAGTGGGTGCGGGGAACTGTGCGACCCGTCTCACACCCCGGGCAAGTGGTCCAGGCGGCGCAGAATGACGCCTTCTCGTAGTGCCCACGGGCAGATCTCGACCGATTCGACGCCGAAGAGGTCCATCGCCCCCTCCGCCACCAGCGCCCCGGCCAGCAGCTGGCCGGCCCTGCCCTCCGAGACCCCGGGGAGCTCGGACCGCTCCGCCTCCGTCATCGCGGCCAGCTGCGGGACCCAGTCCTCCAGCGACTTGCGCTTCAACTCCCGCTGGACGTAGAGCCCTTCGGCCGATCTCGCCGCCCCGGCCAGCCGCGCCAGCTGCTTGAACGTCTTCGACGTGGCGACCACGTGGTCCGGCGCCCCGAACCGGCTGAACTCCCCCACCGTCCGGGCGATCTGCGCCCGCACGTGCCGCCGCAGCGCCTTCACGTCCGCCGGGTCCGCCGGGTCCCCGGGCAGCCAGCCGGCGGTCAGCCGGCCCGCGCCCAGCGGCAGCGACGCCGCCGCGTCGGGCTCCTCGTCGATCCCGTACGCGATCTCCAGCGATCCGCCGCCGATGTCGAGCACGAGCAGCCGTCCCGCGGACCAGCCGAACCAGCGCCGGGCGGCCAGGAACGTGAGCCGGGCCTCCTCGGCCCCACTGAGCACCCGCAGCTCGACGCCGGTCTCGTCCTTCACGCGCGCGAGCACCTCGTCGGCGTTGCTCGCCTCGCGAACCGCGGACGTGGCGAACGGCAGCAGGTCCTCGACGCCCTTGTCCTCCGCGGCCTCCAGGGCGCCCCGGATCGTGTCGACGAGCCGCTCCACCCCGTCGGGCCCGATCGCCCCGCGCTCGTCGAGGAGTTGGGCAAGGCGAAGATCCGCCTTGTGCGAGTGCGCGGGCAGCGGGCGGGCGCCGGGGTGCGCGTCCACCACGAGCAGATGAACCGTATTCGAACCCACGTCGAGGACACCGAGTCTCATATACGGAACGCTACTGCGCGTACGGGCGTTGCCGTCCGGCAAGGTCGGTACGGACTCCGTGACGCGCTTACTCTGGAACCGTGCCAAAGACGAAAAAGGCCAAGGCCGACAAGAGCGACAAGAAGGCCAAGTCGGCAAAGCAGAAGCAGAAGCAGGCCCCGACGACAGCAGGGTCCCAGGGGAGCCCGGACGAGAAGTCCATCGACTTCCCGCGGGCCTGGGTCGAGTTCCCGGATCCGGCGGACGACGAGCAGGTCTTCCGCTGCGATCTGACATGGCTGACCTCTCGTTGGACGTGCATCTTCGGCAGCGGCTGCCAGGGCATCCAGGCGGGGCGCGCGGACGACGGCTGCTGCACGCTGGGCGCGCACTTCTCGGACGAGGACGACGAGAAGCGCGTCGCCGGGTACGTGGCACGCCTCACCCCCGACATCTGGCAGCACCACGACGTGGGCACGGAGACTGGCTGGGTGTCCAAGGACGAGGACGGCGAGCGCCAGACCCGTCCGTACAACGGCTCGTGCATCTTCCAGAACCGCCCGGGGTTCAAGGGCGGCGCGGGCTGCTCGCTGCACATCCTGGCGATCAAGGAGGGCCGCGAGCCGCTGGAGACCAAGCCGGACGTCTGCTGGCAGCTGCCGATCCGGCGCACCTACGAGTGGATCGACCGGCCCGACGACACCCGGGTGCTCCAGGTCTCGATCGGCGAGTACGACCGCCGGGGCTGGGGTCCCGGCGGCCATGACCTGCACTGGTGGTGCACGTCGGCGACCTCGGCGCACGGCGCGGGCGACCCGGTGTACGTCTCGTACCGCCCCGAGCTGACGGAGCTGATGGGCAAGGCCGGCTACGACAAGCTGGTCGAGCTGTGCGAGGAGCGCCTCGCGGTCCTGCCCAAGGGGCTGCCGCTCGTCGCTCCCCACCCGGCGGACCCGGCGGCCCCGGCGTAACACCGCGTACTCGGCGGGCTCAGGGGGACTGCGTCGGCGACGTCGAGTCCCCCGGGCCCGACGGGTCGGTCGGCGCGGGCGAGGAGTCGGTGGGGGTGGGGTCCGGTTCGGACGGTGACGGGTCGCTCGGTGTGGGGTCCGGGTCCGAGGGCGTCGGATCACTGGGGGTCGGGTCCGGATCGGACGGCGTCGGATCGTTCGGCGTCGGGTCCGGGTCGGGACCGCCGGTCCCGGGGCCGGGACCCGGTGCCCCCGTGCCGGAGCTCCCGTAGCCCTCGATGGAGATGACGGCCCCGGACGGATCGATCCCGACGCGCGCGCTCCAGTGCCCCTCCGGCTCCCGGAGGTGGTCGACGTAGACCCGGACGGTGACCGACTCGCCGGGCCGCAGCGTGCCCGACGCCTGGCTCAGGTACAGCCAGGACGCCCGGGTGTACGCGGACCAGTGCACGGCCGAACTGCCGGACGCGGTCAGCGTGATGAGCGTCGTGTCGCCGCTGGGCTGGGCCTCGACGGTGAGCCGGCCGGGGCCCGTGCCCGCGCGCGTGGGGGGCGAGATGACCTCCACGGAGACGTCGGGCGAGCGGCTGCCGTTGGTGAAGCGGGGGTCGGGGGTGGTGCGCGCGTTGCCCGCGTTCTCGTACGCGTCCCCGGTCCGCTCTCCGCCCAGCTCGTCGGCCTCGCCCAGCTCACTGGCGCTCACCGAACGCCCGTCGGTGCCCTCGCCGGTCTGCGGCGCTCCCCGGTAGGCGGCCCACAGGGCGAGGACGGGCGCGGCCACCACGGTGGCGACGACGGTCGTCGTGACGGCTCGCGCGCGCAGCCGGTCGCGCCGGGCGGCCCGGTCCTTCGGGTCCATCGGGAAGCCGCGCCGGTCGAAGCGCGGGGCGCCCGGGTGCGGGGCGTGCATCGCCTGGTGCAGGGCCGCGCGGGGCGCCTCCACGAGGGGCAGCGCGGCGGGGGTCACGGAGGTGCCGGGCCAGCTGCCGGGGGCGGCGCGCTCGGCGGTGCGGCGGCAGCGCGGGCAGTCGTCGACGTGCCGGACGAGCTCGCGGCGCAGGGCGGCGGACAGCAGCAGCTGGTTGTCCCCGGTGAGGCGGGCGACGCTGGGGCAGGTGCCGGTCTCGACGACGGCGAGCGCGGCCCGGGTCCGCTCGACCTCGCAGGCGGCGGCGGAGAGCAGCTCGCGGGTGACGCCGGGGTCGGTGCCGAGGGCGGCGGCGACCTCGCGCGGGGAGAGCTGGTGGCGCACGGCCAGTTCGAGGGCCTCGCGCTGCTCCGGGGTCGTGCCGGCGGCCTCCGGCCAGGCGAGCTGGGCGAGTTGGCGGCGGCGCTCCTCCTGGCGGAGCGCGTCCGGGGCCGGGTCCGGCTGCTGCTCGGCCGGCGGCCGCCGGTCGGTCCGGCCCGTGGCGTGGCTGCCCTGCCGCCTGCGCTTGGCCTCCGCGAGGCGGCGCAGGCAGGACCAGCGGGCCAGCGCGTACAGCCAGGCCCTGCGGTCGGCGTCGGACCCGGCGGACGGGGCGCGGCCGCCGCGCCGCTCGGCGAGCGCGAGGGCGTCCCCGAGGGCGCCGATCGCCTCGTCGTGGTCGCACAGGACGGAGAGACAGTACGTGAACAGGCCGTCCAGATACGGCTCGTAACGGACGGGCGGGCGCTGGGGAACAGCGCGCGGCACCGGCCGCCTCGCCCCGGCGCGGTGCGCCCGGTGTGCGCCGGTGGTGTGCGTGGGGGGTTCCGGCCTGCTGCTCATCACCCGTGCGACCGTAGGGGGCGGGTGGAGTCCCTTCCGCCCCCTTGAGCACATTTAATCCTTACGGGTGAAACGATCCCTCAAAAGGGGACAGGAACCGCGTATTCCGTGGCCAGTGCGGCTACGCGGGGCAACCGACAGCGGCACATGGCAGGGGCGATGGCCGTCGGACAGCGGTCGTCGGCCGCGTTGTCAGTGGGGCCCGCTACGGTTCCCTCCATGGCTGCCCGTACCAAATCCGCGAAGGACCGTCCGTCGTACCGCTGCACCGAGTGCGGCTGGCAGACGGCCAAGTGGCTGGGCCGCTGCGCCGAGTGCCAGGCGTGGGGGACGATCGAGGAGTACGGCGCGCCCGCGGTGCGCACCACCGCGCCCGGCCGCGTCACGACGTCCGCCGTGCCCATCGGCGAGGTGGACGGCAGACAGGCCACGGCCCGCTCCACCGGGGTGCCCGAGCTGGACCGGGTGCTCGGCGGCGGTCTGGTCCCCGGCGCGGTGGTGCTGCTCGCGGGCGAGCCCGGCGTCGGCAAGTCCACGCTGCTGCTCGACGTCGCGGCCAAGTCGGCGAGCGCGGAGCACAAGACCCTCTACGTGACGGGTGAGGAGTCGGCCTCCCAGGTGCGGCTGCGCGCCGACCGCATCAAGGCGATCGACGACCACCTGTACCTGGCGGCGGAGACCGATCTCTCCGCGGTCCTCGGCCACTTGGACGCGGTGAAGCCGTCGCTGCTGATCATGGACTCCGTGCAGACGGTGGCCTCGCCCGAGATCGACGGGGCGCCCGGCGGCATGGCGCAGGTGCGCGAGGTGGCCGGGGCGTTGATCCGCGCCTCCAAGGAGCGCGGCATGTCCACCCTGCTCGTCGGCCACGTCACGAAGGAGGGCGCGATCGCCGGCCCGCGCCTCCTGGAGCACCTGGTCGACGTGGTGCTGAACTTCGAGGGCGACCGGCACGCGCGGCTGCGCCTGGTCCGCGGCGTCAAGAACAGGTACGGGACGACGGACGAGGTCGGCTGCTTCGAGCTGCACGACGAGGGCATCACGGGCCTCGCCGACCCCAGCGGCCTCTTCCTGACCCGGCGCGCCGAGCCGGTCCCCGGCACCTGTCTGACCGTCACCCTGGAGGGCCGCCGCCCCCTGGTCGCCGAGGTCCAGGCCCTCACGGTCGACTCCCAGATCCCCTCCCCCCGGCGCACCACCTCCGGCCTGGAGACGTCCCGCGTCTCGATGATGCTGGCCGTGCTGGAGCAGCGCGGCCGGATCAGCGCCCTGGGCAAGCGGGACATCTACTCCGCGACGGTCGGCGGCGTGAAGCTCTCCGAGCCCGCGGCCGACCTGGCCATCGCGCTCGCGCTCGCCTCCGCCGCGAGCGACACCCCGCTGCCCAAGAACCTGGTGGCGATCGGAGAAGTGGGCCTTGCGGGCGAGGTCAGGCGGGTCACGGGCGTGCAGCGCCGGCTGGCCGAGGCGCACCGGCTCGGGTTCACGCACGCCCTCGTACCGGCCGATCCCGGCAAGGTCCCGCCCGGTATGAAGGTCCTGGAAGTCGCCGATATAGGGGACGCGCTGCGGGTGCTGCCGAAGAGCCGTCGCCGAGAGGCCCCACGGGAGACGGAGGAGCGCCGGTAGACTTTGCCCTGGTCTCGCCCGTGCGTACGAACGTGACGAACTCCAGGGCACCCCACAGTCTGCGATCCGGAGGAGTGCAGTGGCAGCCAACGACCGGGCGTCAGCTCCCGGCAAGTCCGGCGGGAGCTCCAGCGTGGACGGTCTGATGCGCGCCGCGCTGAGCGCGGTCGCGCCCGGCACCGGCCTCCGCGACGGCCTGGAGCGCATCCTCCGTGGCAACACCGGCGGGCTCATCGTCCTCGGCTCCGACAAGACGGTCGAGACGATGTGCACCGGTGGCTTCATCCTCGACGTCGAGTTCACGGCCACGCGCCTGCGCGAGCTGTGCAAGCTCGACGGCGGCATCGTCGTCTCCTCGAACCTCGACAAGATCCTGCGGGCCGGTGTGCAGCTGGTCCCGGATCCGACGATCCCGACCGAGGAGACCGGTACCCGGCACCGCACGGCGGACCGCGTCAGCAAGCAGGTCGGCTTCCCGGTCGTCTCGGTCTCGCAGTCGATGCGGCTGATCGCCCTGTACGTGGACGGACAGCGCCGCGTCCTGGAGGACTCGGCGGCGATCCTGTCCCGGGCGAACCAGGCGCTGGCGACCCTGGAGCGCTACAAGCTGCGGCTCGACGAGGTCGCGGGCACGCTGTCCGCCCTGGAGATCGAGGACCTGGTCACCGTTCGGGACGTCACGGCGGTCGCCCAGCGCCTGGAGATGGTGCGCCGCATCGCCACCGAGATCGCCGAGTACGTCGTCGAGTTGGGCACGGACGGCCGGCTGCTCGCCCTGCAGCTCGACGAGCTGATCGCGGGCGTCGAGCCCGAGCGCGAGCTCGTCGTGCGGGACTACGTGCCCGAGCCGACGGCCAAGCGCTCCCGCACGGTGGACGAGGCACTGACCGAGCTGGACGCGCTGCACCACGGCGAGCTGCTCGAACTGCCCATCGTGGCGCGGGCGTTGGGGTACACGGGCTCGCCCGAGGCGCTGGACTCGGCGGTGTCGCCGCGCGGCTTCCGGCTGCTGGCGAAGGTGCCGCGGCTGCCGGGGGCGATCATCGACCGTCTCGTCGAGCACTTCGGCGGGCTGCAGAAGCTGCTCGCCGCCAGCGTGGACGACCTGCAGACGGTCGACGGGGTCGGCGAGGCCCGGGCGCGCAGCGTCCGCGAGGGCCTGTCCCGGCTGGCCGAGTCGTCGATCCTCGAACGCTACGTGTAGCCGCCTGGCCGTCTAGCCGCGCAGCCCGGACCGAACCGTCCGGGACCACGTGGTCGGCTCAGTCGGCCTTCAGCACGAACGACGCCTGCGCCCCGGCCAGTTGGGCCGCCTTCACCTCGACCAGGTACGTGCCGGTCCCGGCCGCTCCCGCGGCGGGCGTCGCGCACTGCGGGGCGCTCGGCCGGCGGTCCCAGGTCAGCGTGTGCGTGACCTTGCCGCCCGCCGGCACGCGCAGCAGCAGGCTGCCGGAGCCCGCCGGGCAGTCCTCGGACGACCAGAACTTCTTGTCGCCGTCCGCCTTGGTGATCGTCACGACGGCGCTCTTCGGGCCCAGATCGACCTTGCAGGACTTGTCCGTCGAGTTCTTGGCGATCAGTTCGAGCTTCGGCTTCTCGCCGGGGGTGTACGCGTTGTGGACGCTGCGCACGGACAGGGCGACGCCGCCCGCCGTGCAGTCGGGCAGGCTGGAGCCGGCCGGGACCTGGTCGCCCGCGGACGAACCGCCGCCACCGCCGTCGCCCGCGTCACCGCCCGCCGAGTCGTCCGACCCGCCGGAGCCACCGGAGCCGTCGCCCGACCCGTCGCCCGAGCCGTCACCGGAACCGGAACCGGAGCCGCTCGACTCGTCCCGCCCGCCCGGGTGTTGGCTGATCGCGGGGCCGGTGCCCGAAGGCCCGGGCGTGATCGACTCCGTCGGGTGCTTGCCGTTGGACCCGTCGGCGCCGTTGTTCCCGCCCCCGCCACCCAGGTTGACGACCCAGAGGACCAGCAACGCGAGCAGCGCGAACACGGACAGCAGAACGGCCCTCCGTCGCCAGTAGATGGAGGAGGGAAGCGGCCCGATCGGATTGCGCAGAGATCCCACGGCTCAAACCTTACGAGAGATCGGGCCGTTGTCCGGCGCCCACCCGCCGCCTCGTCCCGCAAGTTTTCCGGATCATCATCACGCGGGGCCTTCCGCGGGCGCTCCGGGACCCCTGTCGATCGTCAGGTGAGGTGCGCGACCATCGCAGGATGTGACGCGGCCCGGTCATTGCGTACTGTCCGTGACCATGGGAACCATCGACTCCGATCTCTATCGCGACATCACCGAATTCGCCCACGACACTCCTTCGTGGTTTCAGCATCTGATGGAGGTGTGGACGGAACTGGGTCTGCTGTTGTTCGCCGTGCTGTTCGTCGTCGCCTGGTGGCGGGCGCGGCGCGGCGATCCGCGGGCCCTCGCCGTCGCGGTGCTCGCACCGCTGGCGACCGCGGTGGCGTACGTGTGCAGCGAGTTGATCAAGTCGGGGATCGACGAGGAACGGCCGTGCCGGGCGGTCGCCGGGGCGCTGCCCTCCCTGGTCGACTGTCCCGTCTACGGGGACTGGTCGTTCCCGTCCAACCACGCCACCATCGCCGCCGCCGCGGCCGTGGGCCTGGCGCTCGCCTGGCCGAAGGTCGGGTGGCTGACGGTGCCGATGGCGATCCTCATGGCGTTCTCCCGGGTCTTCGTGGGCGTGCACTACCCGCACGACGTCGCGGCGGGCCTGCTGCTCGGCACCCTGGTCGCGCTGCTCGTCGTCCGGCTGCTGACCCGGCCGGGGGCGCGGGTGACCGAGGCGATGCGGGGGTCGGGGAACGGGCTGGTGCGGTGGTTCGCGGGCCCCGGTCCGGCCGGCGGCGGTTACGCCTCCGTCCACGCCCAGGGGCAGCAGCCGCGGCACGCCGCGCACCGCCGCTGAACCGGCGGGGGTGACAGGGTTGCTGACGTGACGTCATCTGTCTTTACGTCAGCAGCCCCTACGACAGCAGTCCCTACGACAGCTGCGCCTATGCCACCTGTCCCTACGTCAGCAGTCCCGCCTCGTACGCCACGATGGCCGCCTGGACGCGGTTCCTGACCTCCAGGCGGTCCAGGACCGCGCTGACGTACGCCTTCACCGTGCCCTCCACGAGGTGCAGGCGCTCGGCGATCTCCGGGTTCGACAGGCCCGCGCCGACCAGGCCGAGCACCTCGCGCTCGCGCGGCGTGAGCGCCGCGACGCGCTGCCGGGCGGCGGCCTCGCGGGTCAGGCGGCCGCCGCCGAGGCCGTCGATGACGTGCCGGGCGACCTTCGGCGACAGGAACGCGGCGCCGTCCGCCACCGCCCGTACGCCCGCCATCAGTTCGTGCGGGTCGCCGGACTTGAGCAGGAAGCCGGTCGCGCCGCCGCCGAGGGCGCGGGCCACGTACGCGTCCTCGGAGAACGTGGTCAGCATCGCCACCGCCGTGCCGGGCACCGTCGCCGTGATCTCCTCCGCCGCCGCGAGGCCGTCCAGGCGGGGCATGCGGATGTCGAGGAGCACCACGTCCGGGCGGTGGGCCTGGGCGAGGCGGACGGCCTCCCGGCCGTCGGCGGCCTCCGCGACCACGTCGAAGTCGCCGCCCGCGGCGAGGATCGCGCTCACCCCGGCCCTGATCATCGCCTCGTCGTCGGCGAGCAGGACACGGATCCTTCCTGCGGTCAGCGGGCCCATTCGCGCTCCTCTTCCTGTACCTGGTCGGCGGTGCCCGCCCTGGGGATCACCGTCTTGTCGATGAGGGTGTGCGCGGCGTCGTCGTCGAAGCAGAGTCTGAAGTGCTCGACGGGCACGAAGAGTTCACCGCTCGCCCGGTAGTAGCGGCAGTCCGCGGGCGCCGGCGGCGGGGTGGGCGCGCGCTCGACGGGCGGGTCGGTGATGGTGCGGCCGGGCAGCCGGGGCTCCACCTCGGCCAGTGGCGTCCCGAGGCGCAGCTGGGCGAACACCCGCGGGGTGAGGACGGCGTGGGTCTTCGTGTACGCGTACCAGGTGAACGCCCCGCCGATCAGGACGGTTCCCGCGACCGCGGCCGCCCCGAAGGCCAGGCCCACCCGGCGTCTGGCGGTGCGCCGGGCGTGCACGAACCCGGCGTCGGCGGGGCCGCCCGCCGGGGTGCCGGGCACGAGGCCGGGCGCGGGCAGCCGGGCGCTCACCCGGAAGCCGCCCTCGTGCGGGCCCGCGTCGAAGGCCCCGCCGAGCGCCGTGATCCGGTGGCGCAGGCCGAGCAGCC
>NZ_JAMOLN010000298.1 GCF_024448165.1 Streptomyces longispororuber | reverse complement strand
CCGTTCCTCAGACGCCCACCCCGGCCCGGTCCCGCCCCCGCGCGGCCGCGCCCGGCATCGCGGGATGCAGGCCCAGCAGGATGACGCCGGCCACGATCCCGGCCAGCCCCGCCGCCTCCCACGCCAACGCCCCCACATCCGTACGCAACCGGTCCCCGAGGAACCCCACACCGCACGCGATCCCCGCGAGGGGCTGCGCGGCGGTGAGCGCGGGCAGCGACATCCGCAGCGGCGCCGTCTCGAACGCGCTCTGCACCAGGACCAGACCGGTCACCCCGAGCACGACCACCGCGTACGGCTGCCACCCGGTGAACAGCGTCGTCCAGCCCCCGGCCGACAGCCGCTGCCCGCTCACCCGGGTCAGCGCGTCCTGCACCCCGTACAGCAGGCCCGCCGCCACCGCGAGCAGCACCGGGCCCGCGATCAGCCGCGAGCGCTTCGCGAAACCGGCGAGCAGCAGGGCGGTGCCGACCATCACGCCGATGATCAGCCAGTGCCGCAGCGGATCGGCGACCGCGCTGCCGCCGCGCGGCTGACCGGCCACGATGAACGCCGTCACGCCGCCCGCGAGCAGCAGCAGTCCGCCCCAGCCCTGGCGGCCGAGCGGCTGTCTCGTCTGGCGGCGGGACAGGGCGAGGGCGAAGAGCAGGTTCGTGGCGAGGAGCGGTTCGACGAGGGTCACCTCGCCCCCGCCGAGCGCGATCGCGCCGAGGATCATGCCGCACACCATGAGCCCTATCCCGGCGAGCCAGCGCGGCACCCGCACCAGATCGAGCAGCAGTCGCGGGGAGAGGAAGTCGCCGAGCGGGGCACGGGCCGCCGCGTTCTGCTGGAGGACGAATCCGACGCCCAGACAGAACGCCGCGCTCACGGCGAGGACGAGAACGAGAACCGACACGCTGCGCACCTCGGACGGCTGCTGGACTTGCAGAGGGTGGGTACCGCCGACGATAGCGCCCCGCGGCACACCCCGCTCCACGGGCGACCGGACCCGTACGGCCGAGACGGGACCGCAATGTACTCGTGTCACACGGGCAACGCCGCTGGTGGCGGCGGCGGGTGAGGTGACATCTGGATGAACTCGAAGGATTCGGGGTCGAGTTGGTGAAGTCCGTCACCTGATCACCCTTGACGCGGAGCACCCCGTACCGCTTTGCTGTGCGTGATCATTCGCGCCCCGGCCGCAGTGTCGCGCCGTCGCCGCACGCACGTGCACCTTCGTCTCTGAAAAGTCGTAGAGGAACCGCCGCGGTGTCCCCACCCCCGCCTCCGCTCGGGCGCCCCCGCAAGAAGGCCGCACTCTCCTCGAACTTCGGCGACCCCGCACTCGACGACACCGACCTCGTCGCCGCCAGGGCCGCCCTTGCCCAGGGCCGCTGGACCGAGGCCAGGGAACTGCTCGCCGCCACCGGGGACGACTGGGACCGCCGCGGCCACCGCGTCATGGGGCTCGCGCAGGAACCCACCGCGAGTGCCTGGGTCCGCGACTGGCGCCTCGTCGAACCCGAGTCCACGGACGCCGTCGTGCTGCTCGCCTGCGCCTCCGTGCACCGCGCCGTGGCCGGCAAGATGCGCCCCGACAAGGCCCGCGACGCCTGCCTCGACGCCACCGCCCTGGTGCCCGACGACCCGACCCCCTGGCTCGGACTGCTGCTCCTGGAGCGGGAGTTGGGGCGCGAGGAGGACGTCGTCCGGCTCTTCGACGAGGTACGGCACCGGCATCCGGGACACCACCACGCCCACCACCTGATGGTGGCCAGGCTCGCCGAGCGGCGCCCCGGCGCGGGCCAGGACCCGCTGCACGAGGTGTACGACTTCGCGGCCTGGGCTGCCGAACAGGCGCCGCCCGGCTCGCCGTTGGCGGTCCTCCCGGTCGTCGCGCACGCCGAGCGCTACCGCGTCCTCGCCAGGGCGGGCAGCGAACCGGACGACCCCAAGGCGTCCGGGCACTGGACCGGGCGGCGCGCCCGCCTCGTCATGAAGGCCGCGTTCGACTGGTGGCTGGAGTGGGGCGACCCGCACGACCGGGCCGGGGTCACCCACCCGCGCGGCCGCATCGACCTCAACTTCCTCGCCCATGCCAAGTACTGCGAGGGCCGCCCCGCCGAGGCGGCCGCCCTGTTCCACCGCATCGGCACCTACGTCACGGCGGCGCCCTGGTCGTACCCCGACCGGGACCCGTACGAAGCCTTCCGCGCCGCGCGCAGTGCCGCGCTCGGCTCTGCCTAGACCACATGAGGGGATCAAGCTCCATGACCACGAGCGAGAGCAGACCGGCCACGGCGGAGCCGGGCATCAACACCTATGTGGGGGAGGAGAGCGCGCTGCGCGCCGGGCGCCTGGGCACGACGGGGCTGCTCCTGTCCGTGCTCGCCGCGACCGGGCCCCTGATGGTCGTGGCCGGGGTGATGCCGACGACGTTCGCGGTGATGGGCGTGGTCGGCCAGCCGCTGCTCTTCCTCATCCTCGGCGTCGTGCTCACCCTGTTCAGCGTCGGCTACGCGGAGATGAGCCGGCACGTGCACAACGCCGGCGCGTTCTACGCCTACATATCCCGGGGCCTCGGCCCGACCACCGGCGCCGCCGCGGCCCTCGTCGCGCTCGTCGCCTACAGCGCCCTCCAGGTCGGCATCTACGGCATGTTCGGCTTCGAGGTCGCCGGACTCGCCCAGCAGTACCTGGACGTCGAACTCGCCTGGTGGATCCCGGCGTTGCTGGCCGTCGTCGCCGTCGGAGTGCTCGCCCTGCTGAAGATCGACGTGAACGCCAAGGTCCTCGGCGTGCTGCTGCTCATCGAGGTCGCCGTCGTGGTCGTCTTCGACATCGCGGCGATCGGCGACCCGGGCAGCCAGGGCCTGTCCCTGCACGCCTTCAACCCCGAGACGCTCTCCGGGGTCGGCCTCGGCACGGCCCTGTGCTTCTGCATCGCCGCCTTCACCGGCTTCGAGCAGGCGCCGGTCTACGCGGAGGAGACCAGCCGCCCGCACATCCTCGTCCCGCGCGTCATGTTCCTCGCGGTCGGCGGCGTCGCCGTCTTCTTCGCGATCAGCTCGTGGGCACTGACCGTGGCCACCGGGCCCGCCGGGATCGTCGGCGCCGCCCAGAAGCAGTCAGCCGGCCTGCTGTTCGGCCTCACCGAGGACCGGCTCGGCGGCACCTTCACCGATGTCGTCCACGTGCTCTTCGTGACCGGCATGTTCGCGGCGCTGCTCAGCTTCCACAACGTCGTCGCACGGTACGCGTTCGCGATGGGCCGCGAGGGGCTGCTGCCCGCCACGTTCGGCCGCACCCACAGCGGGAGCGGGGCGCCGGGCACCGGTTCGGTGCTCCAGTCGGTGATCTCGCTGCTCGTCGTCATCGGGTTCGCCGTCGCGGACGACGGCCCGGCCGGGGACCCGACGGCGCCGGTCCTCCACCTGTTCACGTGGGGCGGCAACGTGGGCGCGCTCGGCGTCATCCTGCTCATGGCCACGGCGTCCCTCGCGGTCATCGTCTTCTTCGCCAAGCGCGGTGCGGCGGGTGCGCAGGCGTGGCGGCTCGTCGCCTCCGGCGTGGCCGGGCTCGCCCTGCTGGTCATCGCGGGCTACACGGTCAAGGACTTCGACGTCCTCGTCGGCTCCGGCCCCGACTCCGCCCTGAACTGGCTGCTCCCCGGCATCATCGTCCTGGCCGCACTCGTGGGTGTCGCCTACAGCCTGATCCTCCGCAGCCGCAACCCCCAGGCCCACGCCCGCATCGGCCTGGGCAACGAGGCGTTCCAACTGGAGAAGAAGGCGAACTAGCCTCCGGCGACCGGGGGGGGCTTGAGTCGGGTGACCCAGGGGAAAAAGTGACGGAAAGCTGACGGTCGGGGCCCAGGACTGGTTCGCGGCCACCCCCTGATGCTCGAATCGAGGGGTGACACCGAAACCCGGGCCCCGGCCCGACACAGAGGGCGGCGCCCCCGTGGGGCGCCGCCTGATCCTGGGCATGGCCGGCGCGGGCGCACTCGGCGTCGCGGCCGCCCCCGCCCTGCAGCGCGTCCTGGAGTCGTTCGCCGCGAAGGACCCCACCGGCGTCAGCGACCTCCTGCCCAACGGCGGCGGCTTCCGCTACTACTCCGTCGCCGCCTCCGTGCCCCACAAGAGCGCCGCCGACTACCGCCTCACCGTCGACGGCCTCGTCGACCGCCCCGCCGGCTACACGCTCCCCGAACTGCGGGCCCTGCCGCAGACCCGCCTCGTCCGCGACGTCCAGTGCGTGACCGGCTGGCGCGTCCCGGCCACCCCGTTCCAGGGCGTGCGGCTCTCCCGGCTCCTGGACGCCGCCGGCGTCCGCCCCTCCGCCCGGGCGGTCCGGCTGACCTGCTTCGACGGCACGTACAGCGAGAGCCTCACCCTCGACCAGGCCCGCCGTCCCGACGTACTGGTGGCGCTGAAGATGCGGGACAAGGACCTCGCGCACGCGCACGGCGGACCGGTGCGCCTCTACGTGGCTCCCATGTACTTCTACAAGTCGGCCAAGTGGCTCTCCGGAATCACCGTCACCGACCACGTGCAGCCGGGCTACTGGGAGCACCGGGGCTACGACGTCGACGCCTGGGTCGGCCGGTCGAACGGGCGCGGCGATGCACCCACCGACTGAACTCGCGGACCGCGTACGGCGGTTCACGCCCGCCGAGCGCTGGGTGCACCGCAGCACCGCCGTCCTCATGGGTGTCTGCGTGGCGACCGCGGCCTGTCTGTACCTTCCGCAGCTCGCCGAACTCGTCGGGCGCCGCGCCCTCGTCGTCACGCTGCACGAGTGGTCGGGACTGCTGCTGCCCGTCCCGTTCCTGGCCGGTCTCGTCTCCCGGGCCTTCCGGGCCGACCTGGGCCGTCTCAACCGGTTCGGCCCGCACGACCGGGCGTGGCTGCGCGCCGTGCTCCGGCGCCGGCCTGGCCGGCCCGCGGGCAAGTTCAACGCCGGGCAGAAGCTGTGGGCGGCCTGGCTCGCGGGCGCCGTCCTCGTCATGCTCGGCACGGGTCTGCTGATGTGGTTCACGCACCTCGCCCCGCTGGCCTGGCGTACCGGCAGCACCTTCGTGCACGACTGGCTGGCGCTCGCCCTCGGCATCGTGATCGCCGGGCACGTCGGCATGGCGGCCGGTGACCCGGAGGCCCGCCGGGGCATGCGCACCGGCCTCGTACGACGCGACTGGGCGCGGCGGGAGCACGGCGAGTGGCTGCCGTGACGACGGCAGTACGCCGTGCTCCCGCAGGTCACCCGGAGGTCACCAGGCGAACGCCTCCGGCGCCGGACCCGGACCGGGGAAGATCTCGTCGAGCGCCGTCAACAGGCTCTCCGGCAGGTCGAGTTCGACCGCCCGCAGCGCCGAGTCCAGCTGCTCCCCGGTGCGCGGGCCGACGATCGGCCCGGTCACCCCGGGACGGCCGAGCAGCCAGGCGAGGGCCACCTCGCCGGGTTCGAGGCCGTGCTCGTCGACGACGTTCTCATACGCCTCGATCTGCGCCCGCACCTTCGCGTCGGCGATGCCGTCGGCGGACCGGCCCATCAGGGTGCGGGAGCCGACGCCCTCGCGCTGCTTGCGCAGGGCGCCGCCGAGCAGGCCCTGGTGGAGCGGCGACCAGGGGATGACCCCGAGGCCGTACTCCTGGGCCGCCGGGATGACCTCCATCTCGGCCCGCCGCTCGAAGAGGTTGTAGAGGCACTGCTCGCTGACGAGACCGACCCGGCCGTGCCGGGCGGCCGTCTCGTTGGCCTGCGCGATCTTGTAGCCGGGGAAGTTCGACGAGCCCGCGTAGAGGATCTTGCCCTGCTGGATCAGGACGTCCATCGCCTGCCAGATCTCGTCGAACGGGGTGTCCCGGTCGACGTGGTGGAACTGGTAGACGTCGATGTGGTCCGTGCCCAGGCGCTTGAGCGAGGCGTCCACGGCGCGGCGGATGCTGACCGCGCTGAGCTTGTAGTGGTTCGGCCACGGCTCCTCGTTGATGGGGCCGCCCGCCATGTTGCCGTAGACCTTGGTGGCGAGGACCACCTTGTCGCGGCGGTCCCCGCCCTGCGCGAACCAGGAGCCGAGGATGCGCTCGGTGGCGCCCCGGTCGTCGGCCGTGCCGTAGATGTTCGCGGTGTCGAAGAAGTTGAGACCCGCGTCGAGCGCGGCGTCCATGAGGGCGTGGCTGCCCTTCTCGTCGGTCTGGCCGCCGAAGTTCATCGTGCCGAGCACGAGCCTGCTGACCTTGAGTCCGGTGCGTCCGAGTTGGGTGTATCGCATGGCCGGTAGTAAACGTGCTGGAGCGCTCTCGAAGTCAAGACCCTTCCGGCGGGGGCGGAGCGCTCAACTCCCGAAGTCCAGCAGCACTTTGCACGCCGCGGAGCGGTCCGCGGCGAGCGCGAACGCCCGCGCCGCGTCGGCCACCGGCACCACCGCGCTGACGAGTCCGGCGAGCGCCGGCTCCCGCGCGAGCAGCGCGATCGCGTCGTCGAACTCGGTGTCGAAGCGGAACGCGCCGCGCAGTTCGATCTCCCGGCTCACCAGCAGGTTCCCGGCGAACGGGCTCTGCCCCGGCGGCAGCATCCCCAGCTGCACCACCACGGCGCCCCGCCGCACCCGGTGCAGACAGGTGTCGAGCCCGGCCGCGACCCCGGACGCCTCGATCGCGAGGTCCGGCGCGTCCGCCTCGTCCGGCCACCCGGGATCGGCCGGGTCGTCGGCCCGTACGAGCGTGTCGGCGCCCGCGACGGCGGCGTACGAGAGGGCCTTCGGCAGCAGGTCCGTCACGGTCACCCGGGCCGCCCCGGCCGCCTTCGCCGCGGCGACGACCAGACAGCCGATCGGTCCCGCCCCGGTCACCAGGACGTGCCGCCCCGCGACGTCCCCGGCCCGGCGCACCGCGTGCAGCGCCACCGACAGGGGTTCGGCGAGGGCGGCGCGGTCCAGCGGGAGACCGTCCGGCAACGCCCTCAACTGGGCGGCGGGGACGACGAGTTCGGCCGCGAAGCCGCCCTGGACGTGCGGGGTGCGGGCTGCGCTGCCCAGATAGCGGGTGTCGCGGCAGATGGAGCGCCGTCCGGCCCGGCACTCCGGGCAGGTGTCGCAGGGGGTCGCCGGGTGCACGGCGACCGGGGTGCCGGGGGCCGGTCCTTCGGTGCCGGGTCCGTGGCCGGCGACCGTGCCGACGACCTCGTGGCCCAGCACCATCGGCTCCGTCAGCCGGAAGTCGCCGACGCCGCCGTGCCGCCAGTAGTGCAGATCGGAGCCGCACACCCCGCCGTACCGGACCGCGACCAGGGCCTCGCCGGGGCCGGGCTCGGGGGAGGGCAGGTCGTCGACGCGCAGATCACCGGCGCCGTGGATCACACAACCGAGCACGGGAACTCCTCCACCGACCACAGACAGACGACTACAGACGACTACAGACGACCACGGACGACTACAGAACGCTGGTCATGCCGCCGTCGACGTACAGCACCTGCCCGCTCACGAAGTCCGCCGCGGGCGACGCCAGGAACAGCACCCCGCCCACCAGGTCCTCGGTGCGGCCCCAGCGTCCGGCCGGGGTGCGGCGGCGCACCCAGGCGCTGAACTCCTCGTCCTCGACGAGGGGCCGGGTGAGCTCGGTCTCGATGTAGCCGGGGCCGAGCCCGTTGACCTGGACGCCCGACGGGCCCCAGTCGGCGCACATGCCCTTGGTGAGCATCTTCAGGGCGCCCTTGGTGGCCGCGTACGGGGCGATGCCCGGGCGGACCACCTCGCTCTGCAGCGAGCAGATGTTGACGATCTTGCCGTGGCCGCGCGCGACCATGCCGCGCGCGGCCTCCCGGGCCACCAGGAACGCGCTCGTCAGATTGGTGTTCAGGATCCGGTGCCAGTCGGCGTCGGTGAACTCCAGGAGCGGGGCGCGCAGTTGCACGCCCGCGTTGTTGACGAGGATGTCGAGCGGGCCGACCCGTTCCTCGACGTCCGCGATCCCGGCGGCCACGGAGGGCCCGTCCGTGACGTCGAACGCCGCGGTGTGCACGGCGCCGGGGGCGCCGCCCAGTTCCCGGGCGGCCTCCTCCAGACGGCCGGTGTCCCGGCCGTTGAGCACCACCGTGCAGCCGGCCTCCAGGAGGCCGCGGGCCAGGGCGAACCCGATCCCGCGGCTCGATCCGGTCACGAGGGCGGTGCGGCCGCCGATGTCGAACAGGGGGTGGCTCATCGGCGTGCTCCTCCTCGTGGTCCGCCGGGTGGGGACAGCAGTTCTAGATGATCACGGACAACAGCAGGACGATGGCTCCCGCGACCACGGAGATGAGCGTCTCCATGACCGACCAGGTCTTCACCGTCTGCCCGACGCTGAGTCCGAAGTACTCCTTGACCAGCCAGAAGCCGGCGTCGTTCACATGGCTGAAGAACAGCGAGCCCGCACCGATCGCGAGGACCAGGAGCGCCGTGTGCGTGTCGGTCATGCCGGCCGCGAGGGGCGCGACCAGACCGGCCGCCGAGACGGTGGCGACCGTCGCCGATCCCGTGGCCAGCCGGATCACGACCGCGATCAGCCAGGCGAGCAGCAGCGTCGGGATCGACCAGTCCTTGGAGATGTCCAGGACCATCTGGCCGACGCCGGAGTCGATGAGGGTCTGCTTGAAGCCGCCGCCCGCGCCGACGATGAGGAGCACGCCCGCGATCGGGGCGAGCGACCGCTCGGTGGTGGCCTGCAGCTTGCCCTTGGTGAAGCCGGCCGCGCCGCCGAGGGTGAACATGCCCACGATGACGGCGGCGAGCAGCGCGATCAGCGGCGAGCCGATCACGTCGAAGACGCGCTGGACGGTGTGCTCGGGGTTGTCCACGATGATGTCGACGAGGGCCTTGGACAGCATCATCACGACCGGGAGCATGATGGTCGCGACGGAGGCGCCGAAGCTCGGGCGCTTCTCCAGCTCGTCCGAGGCGCGCGCCGGGATCATCTTCTCGGGGGCCGGGACGTCCACCCACTTGGCGGCGTACTTCGAGAACACCGGACCGGCGATGATCACCGTCGGGATGGCGACCAGGACGCCGAGCGCGAGCGTGATGCCGAGGTTGGCCTTGACCGCGTCGATCGCGACGAGCGGGCCGGGGTGCGGCGGGATCAGACCGTGCATGACCGACAGGCCGGCGAGGGCCGGGATGCCGATGCGCATCAGCGAGTAGTTGCCGCGCTTGGCGACCATCAGGACGACCGGGATCAGCAGCACGATGCCGACCTCGAAGAACAGCGGCAGTCCGATGATCGAGGCGATCAGGACCATCGCCCAGGGCATCGCCCTGCCGCCGGACTTGCCCGCCCTGGCGAGGATCGTGTCGACGATCTGGTCGGCGCCGCCGGAGTCGGCGAGCAGCTTGCCGAGGATCGCGCCCAGCGCGATCAGGACGCCCACACCGGCGACCGTGGAGCCGAGGCCCGCGGAGAAGCTGGTGATCACCTTGTCGAGCGGCGCCCCGGCGAACGCGCCGAGCGCGAGCGAGCCGATGGTGAGCGCCAGGAAGGCGTGGAGCTTGAACTTCGTGATGAGCAGGACGATGACGGCGATGCCCGCGAGTACGGCGATCCCGAGCTGGGCGTGGCCCGCGGAGGTGATCGGCTCGACGGTGTCCGCTG
>NZ_JAMOLN010000297.1 GCF_024448165.1 Streptomyces longispororuber | reverse complement strand
GCCGGATCCGGGCATGAGGGCCTGAAGCGCGTCGAGCGCCAGCTGCACGGAACCGAGGTGGGCGGTGACCGCGGCCAGTTCCCTCTCCAGCGCCTGCTTCTGGATCTCCAGCCGGGCCAGGTCCTCCTGGAGGCTCTCGGCCGTGCTCTCGATGTTCCGGGCCGTCGGGGTCACGGAGACCATGGGTTCCTCTCGTCCTCAACCCCTTGTCCTGGCGGGACCGCTCGATGTCCTGGCCCGCCACCCGGCGCGGCACCGGGGGGATGCTGCCGAACATCATAGGCAGCGGTCCCACCGGTGCGGGAACAGAGTGGGCGGGCCCACGGAGAGCACACCGTTTCTCGCGGACCGTCAGCGACAGCCCGTGTGTGAGGGGGCGAGCCCCCCGTCGCTCCCTTCACACACCGGTATCCCGGTGGCACCGGGCCCGGCCACGGACCGCGGCAGCCGTCGGATCTTCTCGGACACCGCGCGGATCTGGGCGTCCACCTCGTCGATCGCCTCTCGAAGCACACTCAGCCGTCCCTCGAGGACGGCGGCCTCCGCGGCGAGCGAGACGGTGACGGCAGCAGTGTCGGCAGCGGTGACGGCAGCGGTGTCGGTGCGGGGGTGGGTGTCGGCGTCGGTGTCGGTGTGGGCGTCGGAGTCGGTCGGACGGTCGGCGCTGCGTGTCATCCTCGTGCCCCTCCCCTGAAGTGTGTCCCGGCCATGCTCCTCCTTCGTCGCGGCGGCGCCCTGGTCAGAGAGACCACCGCGAACCGTCGATACCGCATTGACCGGGTAGCGGCGGAAGCTGTGACAACTGTCGTACGGCTGCTGCGTCACGGCAGTTCGCGGCGGGTAACGTTCCGTGCGGAAGGGGGAGCCGGTATGGAGCACATCGGTGACACCGTGCCGCTCGCGGAACTGCTCGACGAGCGGCGGCACCTGGTGGAGGTCGCGCGCTGGATGCTGGGCAGCCGGGTCACGGCCGAGCGCGTCACCGACGAGGCGTACCGGGAGTGGTACGGACTGTCCGACGGTGAGCGGTCGCGCATACGGACGCCGCGCACCTGGCTCACCCACGTCGTGGGCGGCCTCTCGCTGGCCCGGCTGGCCCCGCTCGGTCCGGACGGCGAGGACCGAGAGGACCGCGGGGACCGTGAGGCCGCTGACACGGAGGGTTCCGCACGCCGCCGGGGACCGTACGGCGACGGGTTGGCGGGCGAGGTCAGCGAAGTGCTGCTGCGCGCGGTGAACACGTTGTCACCGGCGCAGCGCGCCGCGTTCGTACTCGACGGTGTCTTCGGAGCGCCGACGCCGACGCCCACGGCTCCGGGCGGCGCGGTGCGATCCCAGCCGCCCGCGGCCGACCCGGCGGACCCGGCGGACACAGCCCTGCGCGGTCTGCGTGCCCGGAGCGGCCGGCCCGCATCACCGCGTCGGCAGGAGGAGACCGCGCGGGCCGTACGGCAGGCGTGCGCCGACGGGGACCACGAGGGTCTCGTGGCGCTGCTGGCCGACGACGTCACCGTGTACTTCGACGGCGGCGGCAAGGTCCGTACGCAGACCAGGCCCGTCACCGGCGCCGCCCCCGTGGCCCGGAGCCTGCTCACTCTGCTCTCCGCCCAGCCGCGCACCACCGTGGACACGTGGCCGGTCAACGGACGCACCGGTCTGGTCGCCCGCCACGACGAGCGGGTGGCGGCAGTGATCACCCTCGACCTGGTCCGGAACCGCGTCGCCCAGATCTGGGCCGTCCTCAACCCGGACAAGCTGCGCTCGTGGAACAGGCCTGTCACCAAACGCAATTGACGATTTGTCAGACAGTGCTGAAGGCCACCTCACGCAAGCCCGAGCCCGAGCGGGAGCCCGCACGGGAGCGGAGGAGCGCGGCGATCTTGTCCGGGCTGAAGACCCACATCACCTGATGGATGCCCCGGCGCGTGGCCGCGACGGTCATGAACGTGGCGGGCCGGCCGTCGCGGTACAGGACGACTCCACCGCGGCCGTTGGCCTCGACCGTCTCGACCTCGACCGTCGGCCAGAACCGCGGGAAGGCGGTCGACAGGTTCGCCACGCGGGCCCGGCCGATGACCGGAACGCGGGCCGCCCCGCGCCTGCCGTTCCCGTCGGACAGACTGACCGCGTCCGAGGTGAGCAGCGCTTCCAACGAGGCGATGTCACCGTGCCGGGCGGCGGTGACGAACGCGTCGAGCAGCCTCCGGTGCTCGACGGCGTCGACACTGTCCCGCTGGTCCTCGGTGAGGTGCTTGCGGGCCCGGCTCACGATCTTGCGCACGTTGACGGGGCTGAGCCCCAGGATCCGCGCGATGTCCGGATAGGAGTAGTCGAAGGCCTCCCGCAGGACGTAGGCGGCGCGCTCGGTCGGGGGGAGCTTCTCCAGCACCAGGAGCAGGGCGAGTTCCAGTGCTTCCGCCCGTTCGGCGCCGGCCTGCGGGTCGTTGCTGGTGTCGATGGGTTCGGGCAGCCACGGACCGATGTAGGTCTCGCGGCGGACCCGGGCCGACTGGGCCACGTTGATGGCCAGTCGGGTGGTGGCGCTCGACAGGAAGGCGGCGGGGCTGACCACCACCGTCCTGTCGGTGCGCTGCCACCGCAGCCACACCTCCTGGACGACGTCCTCGGCCTCCGCCGCACTGCCCAGCACGCGATAGGCGATGCCGAAGAGACGCGGCCGGAGCTGCACGAAGACGGACACGGCCTCGTGCAGGTCGCCTTCCATGGGGATCGCCTCTGGATGCATGTCCTTCGGCCTCCGTTTCCTGTTGCCGGGTTCTTGGCGGAGGCGATGCGCAGGCCGGGACTGCCCGGGCTCCGGTGCGTGGTCCCGCGGGGCACCTCCGTTCCAAGAGACCGCGCACACGGATGCTTCGTTACAGGTTGTGGGACAGGTTGTGGGAGAGGTAGTGGGGCAGGTTGCGGGACACACCTTGTGTCATCGCTTACTCGACGAGCTTTCCTTCGGTGGAGACCTCCGCCATGAGCGCGGCGATCTCTTCGGGGACGGGGGGAATGCTCTCGTGGCTGACACCGGTCGTCGGCGACCAGACGAGGTTGACGCGGAACGCGGGGTCCATGTCGGGGAAGTCGCTGCGGTTGTGGCAGCCGCGGGTCTCCCGGCGCTCCAGTGCCGCTTCGAGCGTGGCGCGGGCCGCCAGGGCGGCCGACTTCAGGTCGAAGGCGTGGGCGAGGTCCTGGAAGCCGGCGATGTCGGGGTGGACCCCGACGTTCTCCATGCGCTTCTCGATGAGGTCCAGCTCCGCCAGACCGGCGCGCAGACCCTGCTCGTCCCGGACGACGCCCGCGTGCTCCGTCATCGTGTTGCGGATGGCGCGCTGCAGGGCGCGCACGTTCTCCGGCCCGTCCGCCGCGAGCAGCTCGTCGACCTCGGCGCGAGCCCCGGCCACGGCGGAGGCGCTGCGGGGCTGTGCCGTGAGCGACTCCGAGTAGGCGGCGGCGGCCTGACCGGTGATGCGACCGTAGACCAGGAGCTCGATGAGGCTGTTGCCGCCGAGGCGGTTGGCGCCGTGCAGTCCGCTGGACGCCTCACCGATCGCGTACAGGCCGCGCACGTCGGTGCTGTGGTCCTCGGGGCGGACCCAGACCCCGCCCATCGAGTAGTGGGCGGTGGGCGCCACCTCGATGGGATCACGCGTGATGTCGAGCATCTGCAGTTCGAGGAGCGTCTGGTAGACCCGGGGGAGCCGCTGCATGATCGTCTGGCGGGGGAGGTGCGAGACGTCCAGCCAGACACCGCCGTTGGGCGTGCCGCGCCCCTCCTTGATCTCCGTGTACGAGGCCAGCGCCACGCGGTCGCGCGTCGACAGTTCCATGCGCTCGGGGTCGTAGCGGCTCATGTACCGCTCGCCGAGCGCGTTGCGCAGGATGCCGCCTTCGCCCCGGGCCGCCTCGCTGACCAGGGTGCCGGCGGCGTTCTCCGGCTCGATGATGCCGGAGGGGTGGAACTGCACCAACTCCGGGTCGCGCAACCTGGCCCCGGCCTCCACCGCCAGCCGGAAGGAGTCGCCGGTGTTCTCGTCGCGGCGCGACGACGTGCGGCGCCAGATGCGCGTGTGACCGCCGGCCGCCAGGATGACGGCGTCCGCGTGGATGAGGTGGCGGGTGCCGTTGTCGAGGTCGAAGCCGTACGCGCCGAACACCGCGCCGTCGTGGGTCAGCAGCCGCGTGATGTACACGCTGTCGAGCAGCGGGATGTCCAGCTGGCTCGCCCGCCGGACGAGCGTGCGCTGGATCTCCAGGCCCGTGTAGTCGCCGGCGAAGGCGGTGCGCCGGAACTTGTGCGCGCCGAAGAACCGCTGGGAGATGCGGCCGTCCTCCTCGCGGGCGAACGCCATCCCGTACCGCTCCAGGTCGTCGATCCCCAGGGCCGCGCCCTGGGTGACGATCTCGGCGGTGCGCGGATCACCCAGCAGATAGCTCTCCTTGAGCGTGTCGGCCGCGTGCTGCTGCCAGCTGTCCTCGGGATCCATCGTGGCCAGCGCCGCGTTGATCCCGCCGGCGGCCAGTGAGGTGTGGGTGTCCTCCTTGGCACGTTTGCCGACGGCGATGACGTCGACGCCGGCCTCGGCCAGCTCGATCGACGCCCGCAGGCCGGCTCCGCCGGTGCCGATCACCAGCACCGTGGTGGACAGCCGTTTCTCGGTCATGGCCACGATCACTCCCGTCGTTCTGGGTGGGTAACGGACAAGTGACCAGGGCGGGCGCCGGTTTGTGACACGCGTGTCAGCATGGTGCACACCGTGGGTGTGCGGGCCTCACACCTTCCGGCCGGCATCTCACCGACGGCCCCGGAGCGCCACGGCCAGCAGCTCCGAGTCGGCGCGGCCCGGGAGGGGGACGAACCCGTGCGGGGCCAGTTCGCCGACGAGTCGGGCGCGCGTCGCGGGCCACATCCAGAACGTCTCGGTGTGCTCCCGCAGCATGTCGTCCGCGGTCCTGACCCAGTAGTCGGCGCGGGTGCGGATGCGGTAGCCGGCGGCCGACATCGTCATGCGCCCGCCGTAGACGTGCGCGCCGACCCGCTTGTCCGTCAGCAGGCGCACGACCGTGCGGACCGGAAGCCGGGCCGGCGGCAGCTGCACGAACAGCGAACCGCCCGGGGTGAGGGCCCTGCTGATCGCGGACCACAACCTCCCGCGTACGGCGGGTGGCAGGCAACCGATCATGTTGTGGCAGACGGCCACGTCCGCGACTGCGTGCAGCGCCGTCTCGTCCAGGGGGTGCGGGTGCACGGTCACCCGGTCCCGCTGCTCGGCGGGCAGGGTGGCGAGCCGGGTCAGCAGCGACGTGCGCATCGCCCTGGCCGGCTCCACGGCGTGCACGTCGGCCCAGGAATCGGCCAGCGCCAGCATCGTCACCCGCCCGGTACCGGCCCCGATGTCCAGCACGCCGCTGCGGGCCCCGGCGATCTCACGGCCGTACAGGCGGCGGACCCGCGCCTCGTCCTCGTCGGCCTGCAGGATGTCGTAGAACTCGGCGGTCACCGCGTAGGAGTCGGATTCCTGTCGGATGTTCGGCGTTCTGGTCATGACAGTGTGCATGTCCCACATGACAACGTCTGGGCATAGTGTGTGACACGGGGATGGCAGTCGCGCACCGCTGTCACAGATGCGGACGGTGCGCAGTCAGATCTCCGGACCCGTTTGGTGGACCCGTCTCCGGACCCGTCGTCGGCCCCTCCTCGGGCCGTCCCCGGCCCGCGTGACCGGACCGGTCCCCCTTTCCCGCCGGCGACCCCGCCGCGCCCCAGGTCAGTGGCCCCATGGCCGATCACCGACCCGCCGGCCGGCCGAGCGCACCGGCCCCGAAACCGTCGTCAGAGCGGAGTACGTCGTCATGACCGCGCGATCCCCCCAGGTATGGCTGCCCGCACAGTTCGGCCGTCTCACCGAACTGCCCCCGGGCCTCGACTACGCCCGCTGGGACGGCCGTTCGGCCTTCCCGACGGACCCGGCGGAAGTGGAGTTCTACGTGCCGCCCCTCACCAAGGACATCGACGTCATCGCCGAACCGCTCGCCCGGATGACACGGCTGCGGGCGGTGCAGGCGCTCAGCTCCGGCACCGACGAACTGAGGGCGGCACTCGACCGGCTGCCCCGCGAGGTGACCTTGTGCAGCGCGCGCGGAGTCCCCGCCGCCGGCACGGCGGAACTGGCCCTGACACTGATCCTCGCCGGCCTGCGGGGCATACCGGAATCGCTCCGCGCCCAGGACCGGGAGGACTGGGACACCCGGACCCACTCGACCCTGTACGAGCGGTCCGTGCTCATCGTCGGCCACGGCGCCGTCGGCTCCGCGCTGGAGGAACTCCTGGCGCCCTTCGGCTGCGTCGTCACCCGCGTCGGGCGCGCGGACAGGGCCGCGCGGCAAGGGCCGGTGCACTCCGTCGCGCACCTGCCCCGGCTCATCGCGGACGCCGACGTGATCGTGCTGTGCACTCCGCTGACCCCGGCGACCCGCCACCTCTTCGACGCCGGACTCCTGTCCCGCGTCAAGGACGGCGCCCTGCTCGTCAACGTGTCCCGGGGCGCGGTCGTCGACACCGACGCGCTGCTGAAGGAGGTGCACGGCGGCCGGCTGCGGGCCGCCCTCGACGTCACCGACCCCGAGCCGCTCCCGCCGGGGCATCCGCTGTGGACCACGCCGGGCGTACTGATCACCCCGCACGTCGGCGCCTTCACCCCCGACCTGTGGCCCCGTCTCGAAGCGCTCGTGCGACGGCAGTTGGCCCGGTTCGCCGCAGGTGAGGAGCTGGAGAACGTGGTCACACGCTGACGTCGGGCCGCACGACGGTGTCACACCTTTGCCGCCTCATCGGTCTTGATTGGGACAGCAGTTCATGAATGCACCGGAACAGTGCAGTCGGTGCAGTCAGTACAGACGGTGCGGGCAGCGCAGTTCTGGATGAATCGGCTCCCCCGGGTGCGACGCGGAAACGAATGGTGACGAGATGGGCAACGAGAGCGGGCCGGCCGAGCCGGAGCCGGAGCGGGGGCGCGGCGGGGAGCGACTCGCCACGTGGGTGGACGGCCGGACGGGCCTGCGGGGGCTGACCCGCTCCGCGCGCCGCCTCGTCTTCCCCGACCACTGGTCGTTCCTGCTCGGCGAGATCGCGCTCTACAGCCTCGTCGTCCTGCTGATCACGGGTGTCTACCTCAGTCTCTACTTCCACCCGTCCGCCGACCTCGTGGTCTACGACGGCCGGTACGTGCCGCTGCGGGGGCAGTTGGTGTCCCAGGCCTTCGACTCGACCCTGCACCTCTCCTTCGACGTCCGCGGCGGCCTGCTCGTCCGCCAGGCCCACCACTGGGCGGCCCTGGTCTTCGTCGCCGCGGTCTTCGCGCACCTGCTGCGGGTGTTCTTCACCGGCGCGTTCCGCAAGCCGCGCGAGCTGAACTGGGTGCTGGGGTTCCTGCTCCTCGTCCTGGCCATGTTCGCGGGCCTGACCGGCTACGACCTGCCCGGCGACCTGCTGTCGGGAACCGGCCTCCAGGTGGTCAACGGCACGCTCCTGTCGATCCCGGTCGTCGGGACCTACCTGTCGTTCTTCCTCTTCGGCGGCGAGTTCCCCGGCGAGGACCTGATCGCCCGCTTCAACACCCTCCACACACTGGTCATCCCCGCCCTGATCGTCGCCGTGCTGGTCGGTCACCTGGCGCTGGCCGTACGGCACCGGCACACCCAGTACCCCGGGCCGGGCCGGACCGAGAACAACGTCGTCGGCCTGCCGTTCGCGGTGCATGCCGTCAAGTCCGCCGGCTACTTCTGCTTCGTGTCCGGCGTGATCTTCTTCATGGCCGCCGTGGCCCAGATCAACCCCGTGTGGGACTACGGGCCTTTCCGCCCCGACCAGGTCTCCGCCGGATCCCAGCCGGACTGGTACATGGGCGTCGCGGACGGCCTGCTGCGCGTCATGCCCGGCTGGGAGATCGACCTGTGGGGCCACACCCTGGCCCTGGACAACTTCCTGCCCCTGCTGGCCGGAATGCTGCTCTTCCTGGCGATGGGCGCCTACCCCTTCCTCGAAGCCTGGGTCACGGACGACGACCGTGACCACCACCTCCTGGACCGTCCCCGCAACCGCCCGGTGCGCACCGCGCTGGGGGTGGCCTGGCTCAGCGTCTACGCGGTGGCACTCGTCGGCGCCGCCAACGACGTGATCGCCACCCAACTGCACGTCAACGTCAACTCCGTGACCTGGACCGTGCGCATCGGCCTGTTCGTCGCCCCGGTCCTGGCCTTCGTGATCACCAAGCGCCTCGCCCTGGCCCTCCAGCGCAGCGACCGCGACAAGGTGCTGCACGGGCGCGAGACCGGCGTCATCAAGCGCCTGCCGCACGGCGAGTACGTCGAGGTCCACGAGCCCCTCGACCAGGCGCGGTTGCACACCCTCACCGCCCACGAGCAGTACCGGCCCCTGGACTACGGGCCCGATCGGAACCCCGACGGCCCCGCGCCCGCCCGCACCCGCCGCCTGCGCGTCGCGCTCAGCCGCGCCCTGTACGGCCCGGGCACCCAGATCCCCAAGCCCTCGCCGGCCGAGCGCAAGCAACTCACCGGCCGGCACCACCCCTGACCTGCCCGGCGCCGGCCGAGTGGCCGTCCGCCGACACCCCACCCGCTTCCCGCCCGGGAGACGCGGGCCCCGACCCCGCCCGAAAGGCAACCGACATGGACCGTACTGCCCGTACCGCGCGTACTACCCGTACCTCGCGCACCAACCGGACCCGCACCGGACTCACCGCCCTCGCCACGGCCAGCATCTTCGCCGGCCTGCTCGTCACCACGACCGGCCCGGCCGCCGCCGACAAGGGAGTTGCCGACAAGGGAGCCGCCACCCAGGCGCCCAAGCCCACCGTCGTCCTGGTCCACGGCGCGTTCGCCGACTCCACGAGCTGGAACGACGTCATCCGCAAGCTGCGGCACGACCGGTACCCGGTGGTCACCGTCGCCAACCCGCTGCGTTCCCTGACCGGCGACGCCACCTACCTCAAGGAGGTCCTGGCCGGCATCGACGGACCCATCGTCCTGGCCGGACACTCGTACGGCGGCTCGGTGATCAGCAACGCCGCCACCGGCAACGACAACGTCAAGGCGCTCGTCTACCTCGCGGCCTTCCTCCCGGACAAGGGCGAGAGCGCCGTCGACCTGTCGGGCAAGTTCCCCGGCAGCACCCTCGGCGACGCGCTGCGTCCGGTGCCGACCACGAACGCCGACGGCTCCCAGGTCAACGACCTCTACATCCAGAACGACAAGTTCCACCACCAGTTCGCGGCGGACGTGCCCCGCAACGAGACGGACCTGATGGCCGTCACCCAGCGCCCCGTCACCGACGCCGCCCTCGCCGAGGGCGCGGCCGAGCCCGCCTGGAAGACCATCCCCTCCTGGGTCCTGGTCGCCACGCAGGACCTCAACATCCCGCCCGCCGCCCAGGAGTTCATGGCGAAGCGGGCCCACGCCCACACCTCGAAGGTGAAGGCCTCCCACGCGGTGAGCGTCTCGAAGCCCGGGAAGGTCACCGAGGTCATCGAGGACGCGGCCCACGCGGTGCGCTGACGCCTCTACGAGACGGATCCCGTGCGGACGGGCGCGCTTGCCGCGCGCCCGTCCGCACGGCTCTTCGCGGTGTCACA
>NZ_JAMOLN010000296.1 GCF_024448165.1 Streptomyces longispororuber | reverse complement strand
GTGCTCGCCAGGATCTCCGCGATGTGGACGGGCCGCATGCCGACCCGCAGCCGGCTCATGGTGCCGCCGATGTGCATGAGGCACGAGTTGTCGGCGGCGCAGAGCGTGTCGGCGCCCGTCGACTCCGCGTTGCGGACCTTGTCGGTGCCCATCGCCGCCGAGACGTCGGAGTTCTTCACCGCGAAGGTGCCGCCGAAGCCGCAGCACTCCTGCGCCCCCGGCAGCTCGGCCAGCTCAAGTCCCTTGACCGCCCTGAGGAGTTGGGTGGGGCGGTCGCCGAGCCCCAGGGAACGCAGGCCGTGACACGTCGGGTGGTAGGTGACCTTGTGCGGGTAGTACGCGCCGACATCGGTCACACCCAGGACGTCGACCAGGAACTCGGTCAGCTCGTACGTCTTCGGGACGACCGGCGCGAGGGTCGTCGCGAGCCCGTCGCCGCGGCCCTCGGCGCGGGCCCGCTCGCCCATCCTGGGATACAGCTCGCGCACCATCGCGGCGCACGAACCGGACGGCGTGATGACGGCGTCGTACTCACCCGAGGCGAGCCCCGGACCGAATACATCGGAGTAGTGCCGGGCGAGCGGCTCGGCCTCGTGCCGATAGCCGGTGTTGTAGTGGGCCTGCCCGCAACACGTCTGGGCCGCGGGGAAGTCCACCTCCACGCCCAGTCTGGTCAGGAGTTTCACCACGGCACGGCCCGTGTCCGGGTACAGCGTGTCGTTGACACACGTCAGGAAGAGCGCGACACGCATCGTGGCCCCTTCGTTGGTCGGTACGGTTCGGTCATCGGATGGGTGCAGGGTACGTCGTACAACGGTCCTGGTCACGGGGTGGCGGCACGATCGGCCGCGGCCGACCACGCCGACGCGTCGCCGCGCGGCTCGTAGCGCGTCAACGGCTGGGTGTCGGAGACCAGTCGGCGCATCGCCCGCCGGTCGCCGACGACGCCGTCGGCGCGGGCCTGCACGAGCACGTTGCCCAGCGCCGCGGCCTCCGCGGGGCCCGCCACCACCGGCAGACCGCAGGCGTCCGCGGTGAGCTGGCACAGCAGCGCGTTGCGCGCGCCGCCGCCGACGACGTGCACGACGTCGACCGGACGGTCCGCGAGGCGCGCCGCGTCGGCGATCGCCCGGCGGTGGGCCAGGGCGAGCGAGTCCAGGATGCAGCGGGTCGTCTCGGCGCGGGTGCGGGGCTCCGGCTGGCCGGTGGCGCGGCAGGCGGCGGCGATCCGGTCCGGCATGCCGCCGGGGGCCAGGAAACCGCTGTGGCCCGCGTCGACGACGCTGCGCAGCGGCCGCGCCGCCGCCGCTCCGGCGAGCAGGGCGGTCACGTCCGGCTCCCCCCACGCTCGTTGGCACTCCTGGAGCAGCCAGAGACCCATGATGTTGCGCAGGTAGCGGACGGTGCCGTCGATGCCGAGCTCGTTCGTGAAGTTCGCCGCGCGGCTCTCCGCCGAGCGGACCGGGGCGTCGAGTTCTAGACCCGCGAGGGACCAGGTGCCGGTGCAGATGTACGCGAAGTTCGCCTCGGTGGCCGGGACCGCGGCGACGGCGGACGCGGTGTCGTGCGAGGCGACCGTCGTCACCGGGACCGGACCGGTGAGCCCCGTCTCGTCGAGGACGTGCGGAAGCAGGTCACCGGCCGGGTCGCCGGGGCGGCGCAGCGGCGGGAAGAGCGTCAGGTCGATGCCCGCGCGCGCCGCGACGTCCTGGGCCCAGTCGCCGGTGCCCGGGTCGATGAGCTGGGTGGTGGAGGCGTTGGTCAGTTCGGTGCCGCGCCGTCCCGTCAGCCAGTAGGTGAGCAGGTCGGGGACGAGCAACAGGGTCTTCGCCGCGGCGAGTTGGGCCGAGCCGCGGGCCGCCGCCAGCTGGTAGAGGGTGTTGAACGGGGCGTACTGGATGCCGGTGGCCGCGTACAGCTCGTCCTGCGGGACGGTGGCCCAGACCTGCTCGGCGACGTGGTCGGTGCGGGCGTCGCGGTAGTGGTACGGGTTGCCGAGGAGGATGCCGTCCGTGTCGAGGAGGCCGTGGTCGACGGCCCAGCTGTCGATGCCGACGGAGCGGACCTGGCCCGCCTTGCGCAGCCCGTCCAGGACCCCCGCGTACAGCGCGAGGATGTCCCAGTGGAGGCCGTCGGGGGTGCGGACGGGGCGGTTCGGGAAGCGGTGGCACTCCGTGAGGGTCAGCGCGGCCGGGGTGACGTGGGCCGTCATGACCCGGCCGCTGGAGGCGCCCAGGTCGACGGCGGCGTACGGGGTGGTGGGCATGGATGGGTCCTCGGTCGGCCGGGGTGCCTCCTCGCCGTGGGCCGTTGCTCGTTCGTCGGCGGGTGCTCGTTCGTTGTGGCTGGTCGCGCTCGCGGGGCGGGGCCGCACGGGGGGACACGGCCGATCGCTCCTGGCGGGGTGCCGTGGATCCCGGCACCCCGCCGGGAGTCGTCAGCGCAGGAACGCCGCCGCGACGCCCGCGTCCACCGGGACGTGCAGGCCCGTCGTGTGGGTGAGGTCGCCGCCGGTCAGGGCGAACACGGCGTTGGCGACGTGCTCGGGGAGCACCTCGCGCTTGAGCAGGGTGCGCTGGGCGTAGAACTCGCCGAGCTTCTCCTCCTCGATGCCGTACGTCGCCGCGCGCTGCGCTCCCCAGCCGCCCGCGAAGATGCCCGAGCCGCGCACCACGCCGTCCGGGTTGACGCCGTTGACGCGGATGCCGTCGGCGCCCAACTCGGCGGCGAGCAGCCGTACTTGGTGGGCCTGGTCGGCCTTGGTCGCGGAGTAGGCGACATTGTTGGGGCCGGCGAACACCGCGTTCTTCGACGCGATGTAGACGATGTCGCCGCCCATGGCCTGCGCCCGCATCACCCGGGCCGCCTCGCGGGACACGAGGAAGGAGCCGCGCGCCATGATGTCGTGCTGCAGGTCCCAGTCCCTGGCCGTGGTCTCCAGGAGCGGCTTCGAGATGGAGATGCCCGCGTTGTTGACGACCAGGTCGACACCGCCGAAGGCGAGCGCGGCGGCCTGGAACGCCGCGGCGATCTGCTCCTCCGACGTGACGTCGACCGGCACCGCGACGGCCTTGTCGGAGCCGCCCAGGTCCTCGGCGACGGCCGCGGCGTTCTCCGCGTTCAGGTCGGCGACGACGACGCACGCGCCCTCCGCCACCAGCCGGTGGGCGATGGCCTTGCCGATGCCGCTGCCCGCTCCCGTCACCAGCGCCACCCGGGTGGCGAGCGGCTTCGGCCTCGGCATCCGCTGGAGCTTGGCCTCCTCCAGGGACCAGTACTCGATGCGGAACTTCTCCGACTCCTCGATCGGCGCATACGTGGAGACGGCCTCGGCGCCGCGCATCACGTTGATCGCGTTGACGTAGAACTCGCCCGCCACGCGTGCCGTCTGCTTGTCCTTGCCGAACGAGAACATGCCGACGCCCGGGACGAGCACGATCGCAGGGTCGGCGCCGCGCATCGCGGGGGAGTCGGGGCCCGCGTGCCGGTCGTAGTAGGCCGCGTACTCCTCGCGGTAGGCGGCGTGCAGCTCCTTCAGCCGGGCCTCGACGGCGTCGAGTTCGGCCGTGGGCGGCAGGTCCAGGACGAGCGGGCGGACCTTCGTGCGCAGGAAGTGGTCCGGGCAGGACGTGCCGAGCGCGGCCAGGCGCGGGTGCTCGGCCCGGGCCAGGAAGTCGAGGACGACGTCGGAGTCGGTGAAGTGGCCGACCTGCGGGCGGTCGGCGGAGGCCAACCCCCGTACCAGCGGCGCCAGTCGGGCGGCGCGGTCGCGGCGCTCGGCCTCGCCCAGGGCCGCGTACCCCTCGATGACCGGGCCGAACGGCTCGGCCCTGCCGCGCTCGGCGAGGAACGTCTCGGCCGTGCGGATGATGAAGAGGCTGTTGCGCTCGCACTCCTCGGCGGTGTCGCCCCACGCGGTGATGCCGTGGCCGCCCAGGACGCAGCCGACCGCCGCCGGGTGCGCGGCCTTGATCGCGGCGATGTCCAGGCCCAGCTGGAAACCGGGACGGCGCCACGGCACCCACACGACCTGCTCGCCGAAGCACTCGGCGGTCAGCTTCTCCCCGTCGGCGGCGCAGGCGAGCGCGATCCCCGAGTCGGGGTGCAGGTGGTCGACGTGCGCGGCGTCCACCAGGCCGTGCATGGCCGTGTCGATGGACGGCGCGGCGCCGCCCTTGCCGTGCAGGCAGTAGTCGAACGCGGCGACCATCTCGTCCTCGCGCTCCACGCCCGGGTAGACGTCGGTGAGCGCGCGCAGCCGGTCGAGCCGCAGCACGGCGAGCCCGGCCTCCGTCAGCGTGCCGAGGTCGCCGCCCGACCCCTTCACCCACATCAGCTCGACGTCGCCGCCGGTGACCGGGTCGGTCGCGGAGCCCTTGGCGGAGGTGTTGCCGCCGGCGTAGTTGGTGTTGCGGGGGTCGGCGCCGAGCCGGTTGGACCGCGCGAGCAGCGCGTCGACCTCGGGATGCGTAGCCATGGGAAGAATCAGTCCTTCGATATGACGGGTACGGGGACGGGGGTGGGTTCGGGGCAGCCGCCTACGCGCCCCACCCCGCCTGCTCCCCGCCCACCCGCTCGGCCACGATGCGCTCCTGCCACCCCGACGCCGCGTACGCCGCGACCGGGTCGGGCGCGAGCCCCCGCTCCTCGCGCCAGTCGGCCAGCAGCGGCCGCACATCGGTGTTGTAGGCGTCCATCACCACGGCGTTCGCGGTGAGCACGTCGCCCGCCGCCTGCGCGGCGGCCAGCGCCGCGCGGTCGACGAGCAGCGCCTTCGCCGTGGCCTCCTGCACGTTCATCACGGAGCGGATGACGGCCGGGATCTTCGCCTCGATGTTGTGGCACTGGTCGAGCATGAACGCCACGTTCGTCTCCGGCGCGAAGCCGCCGTTCTTGGCGACCTCGTGCAGGATCCGGAACAGCTGGAACGGATCGGCGGCGCCCACCATCAGGTCGTCGTCCGCGTAGAAGCGGGAGTTGAAGTCGAAGCCGCCGAGCTTCCCCTCGCGCAGCAGCAGCGCCACGATGAACTCGATGTTGGTGCCCGGCGCGTGGTGCCCGGTGTCCACCACGACCTGCGCCTTGTCGCCCAGCTTCATGCACTGCAGGTACGAGGTGCCCCAGTCCGGCACGTCCGTCGAGTAGAAGGCGGGCTCGAAGAACTTGTACTCCAGGAGCAGCCGCTGGTCGTCGGCGAGCCGCTCGTAGACCGTGGCGAGGGACTCGGCCAGCCGGTCCTGGCGGGCCACGATGTCGTCCTGGCCCGGGTAGTTCGTGCCGTCGGCGAACCACAGCTTGAGGTCCTTCGACCCCGTGGCGTCCATGATGTCGACGCATTCGAGGAGGTGCTCGACGGCCTTGCGGCGCACCTTCGGGTCGGGGTGACAGACGCTGCCGAGCTTGTAGTCGTCGTCCTGGAAGGTGTTGGAGTTGATGGCGCCGAGCTCCAGGCCGCGCTCCTTCGCGTACGCGCCGAGGTCCGCGTAGCTGTCGGAGGCGTCGAGCCGGTCCCACGGGATGTGCAGGGCCACCTTCGGGGCGATGCCGGTGAACTCGTGCACCTTCGCCGCGTCGTCCAGCTTCTCCCGGGGCGTGCGCGGCACGCCGGCCTGGGCGAACACCTTGAACCGGGTGCCGGAGTTGCCGTAGCCCCAGGACGGCGTCTCGATCCGCTGGTCGGCGAGTGCGGCCTTCACGGCAGCGATGTCAGGCATGTCCACCTCTGAATGCGTCGTGCGCGAGTCGTGCGTGAATCGATTCACTTCGCTGGGGAAGTTAACCCCGGGCGATCGGGCAGTCAAGGGGCCCGACAGAGGGCGACAGCGGACGGCTGCGTTACGCAATCGTGCTGTTGCCTGCTCCGGGCCCCACTTTCCGGCTCCTTCCTCGCAGTTCACGTGAGGAATCGACGGAGCGAACCGCGCAAACCGGAGCACCTCGGTGGATCGGGCCCACTCCGGCCCCTTGACCTCCCCCGAGCGGCAGGGCTAGCTTCCGGGCAACTTCACTGAAACATTTCACGCCGGATGATCCATCTGGCGTCCGCAGCGGCATTTGTGCGTATCGCACGGCCCCCGCCCACCCCCGCACACTCACGGAGACATGCAATGACGCATCCAGAACCGGAGACGACTCCGGTGCTCGCGCTGGAGGGGGTGAGCAAGTCCTTCGGTGCCGTGCGCGCCCTGCGCGGAGTGTCCCTGCGGCTGTACGCGGGCGAGGCGCACGCTCTCGCCGGCGAGAACGGCGCGGGCAAGTCGACCCTGATCAAGGCCCTCGCCGGGGTGCACAGGCCGGACACCGGGACGGTCCTCCTCGACGGCGCGCCGGTGGAGTTCCACGGACCCGCCGACGCCAGGGACGCGGGCGTCGCCGTCATCTACCAGGAGCCGACGCTCTTCCCCGACCTGTCGATCGCCGAGAACATCTTCATGGGCCGCCAGCCCCGCCGCTCGCTCGGCCGCGTCGACCACCGCGCGGTCAAGGAGGCCACGGCCGCGCTGTTCGCACGGCTCGGCGTCGACCTCGACCCGGACCAGCCGGCCCGCGGCCTGTCCATCGCCGACCAGCAGCTCGTCGAGATCGCCAAGGCGCTCTCCTTCGACGCCCGCGTCCTCATCATGGACGAGCCGACCGCCGCGCTGACCGGCAGCGAGGTGGCCCGCCTCTTCGGCGTCGTCACGACGCTGCGCGAGCAGGGCGCCGCCGTCCTGTTCATCTCGCACCGCCTGGAGGAGATCTTCGGGCTGTGCCAGCGCGTCACCACGCTGCGCGACGGCGCCTGGGTGGCCAGCGAGCCGCTCGACGGACTGACCGAGGACGACCTCGTGCGCCGCATGGTCGGCCGCGATCTGGACGAGCTCTACCCGAAGCAGGCCGCCGAGATCGGTGAAGTAGCCCTCAGCGTACGGAGGCTGACCCGCGAAGGCGTCTTCACCGACGTCTCCTTCGAGGTGCGGCGCGGCGAGATCGTCGGCCTCGCGGGGCTCGTGGGCGCGGGCCGCAGCGAGGTCGCCCGGGCCGTGTTCGGGGTCGACCGGTTCGACGGCGGTGAGGTCGAGGTGCTCGGCCGGACGCTGAAGCCCGGCGCGCCGAGCCTCGCGATGCACGCGGGTCTGGCCCTCGTACCGGAGGACCGGCGCGCCCAGGGCCTGGTGATGGACATGTCTATCGAGCGGAACATCGGTTTGACCGGGTTCGCCGACACGTCCCGCGCCGGGCTCATGAACCGCAGGGCGGAGCGCAGCCGGTCGCTCGACTGGTCCGTGAAGCTCCAGGTGAAGTACGCGCGGCTGGCCGACGTCGTCGGCACGCTGTCCGGCGGCAACCAGCAGAAGGTCGTGCTCGCCAAGTGGCTCGCCACGGGCCCGCAGGTCCTCATCGTCGACGAGCCGACGCGCGGCATCGACGTCGGGACGAAGGCGGAGGTGCACCGGTTGCTGTCGTCGCTGGCCGCCGAAGGGGTCGCCGTGCTGATGATCTCGTCCGACCTGCCGGAGATCCTCGGCATGGCCGACCGGGTCCTCGTCATGCACGAGGGGCGGGTGACGGCGGAGCTGCCCCGGTCCGAGGTGACCGAGGAGTCCGTGATGGCCGCGGCCACGGGGCGGGTGGCGTGATGCGTGACGGACACCGACCCGCGCCCCTGAACACCCGCACCGAAACGAGGGTTCCATGGCTGTGACCGCCCGACCCGTGCACGAGGACACGGTCCCCGAGCCCACCGCAGGCCGGCGGCTGCTCGACAAGGTGTTCAAGGTGCGCGAGCTCGCCGTGGCCGGCGTGCTCGTGGTGATGCTGCTCGCCACCGAGCTGTCCAACACCGAGTTCCTGTCCGAGCAGGGCGTCAAGGACCTCCTCCTGAACGCCACCATCCTGGCACTCGTCGCCACCGGCCAGGCCGTCGTCGTCATCACCCGCAACGTCGACCTGTCCGTCGGCTCCGTCCTCGGCATCTCCGCCTTCGCCGCGGGCAACTACCTCCAGGGCGGCGGCAGTTCGGTGCTCGCCGTGCTGTACGCGGTCGCCGTCGGCGCTGTCTTCGGCGTGCTGAACGGCGCGCTCGTCAGCCTCGGCAAGGTGCCCGCCCTCGTCGTCACCCTCGGCACCCTGTACGTGGTGCGCGGCATCGACTCCATCTGGGTCGGCTCGGACCAGATCGTCGCCGCCGACCTGCCCGACGGCTTCGTCGACTTCGGCCACGACGGCCTCTGGGTCGTCCCCTACCTGGCCCTGCTCGCCGTCGCCGTCCTGCTCTGCGTCGGCTACTACCTGCGCAGCTACCGCAGCGGCCGCGACATGTACGCGCTCGGCTCCAGCCCCGAGGCCGCCAATCTCGCCGGCGTCCCGGTCCGCAAGCGCATCATGACCGCCTACGTGCTGTGCGGCGCGCTCGCCGGACTCGCCGGCGCCCTGTACCTGGCCCGCTTCGGCAACGTCGACTCGGCCACCGGCAACGGCTACGAACTCACCGTCGTCAGCGCCGTCGTCGTCGGCGGCGTCGCCTTCACCGGCGGCTCCGGCACCGTCTACGGCGCCGCGCTCGGCGCGCTGCTGCTGACCTCCATCAACAGCGTGCTGCCCGCCATCGGCGTCAGCTCCGTCTGGGTCACCGCCATCAACGGGATCCTGCTGCTGCTCGCCATCGCCGTCGACCGGATCCTGGCCCTGCGGGTCGCCGCAGTGCTGCGCAAGCAGGCCGCACAGATGAGGAGCGCCCGCCATGCCTGACACCTTCAAGGCCGATTCCCGCAAGGCCGAATCCCTCAGGAACGCGGTCCGCTGGGACACCGCCGTCGGCGCGCTGCTGATCGTGCTGCTGCTCTGCTCGTTCTCGTTCGTCGACAACTTCGGCAATGCCCTGAACCTGTCGTTCCTGATCGGCAACACCCTGCCGATCGCGCTCATCGCGCTGCCGATGACGATGCTCGTCGTCTCCGGCGAGGTCGACCTGTCGGTGGGCTCCACGGCCGGCCTGTCCGGCGCGGTCATGGGCGCCCTGTGGAACAACGGCATGGCCATCGAGACGATCATCCCGATCTGTCTCGTCCTCGGCCTCGTCTGCGGTCTCGTCAACGGCCTCCTCGTGACCCGGCTCGGCCTGCCCTCCCTCGCCGTCACCATCGGCACCATGGCCGCCTACCGCGGCATCGCGCAGATCGTCCTCGGTTCCGACTCCGTCACCGACTTCCCCTCCCAGTACCTGGACTTCGGGGCCGGCCGGTTCGGCGACACCTTCGTCCCGTACGCGGCGCTGCCCTTCGTGATCCTGCTCGCCGTCGCCGTGGTCGTGCTGCACGCCACCCGGCTCGGCCGCTCGCTGTTCGCGATCGGCGCCAGCGAGGAGGCCGCCCGGTTCTCCGGCGTCCGCGTCAAGCGGCTCAGGCTGTCGATGTTCGTGACGACCGGACTGCTGTCCGCCCTCACCGGTGTCTTCTGGGCCCTGCACTACGCCAGCGCCCGCTACGACAACGCCACCGGCCTCGAACTCTCCGTCATCGCGGCCGTGCTGCTCGGCGGCATCGACTTCGACGGCGGCAAGGGCACCCTCGGCGGGGCGATCGCCGGTGTGTTCCTGCTCGGCACGCTGCAGAACGTGATGAGCCTCGTCAACGTCTCCGCCCAGTCGCAGATCCTCGTCACCGGCGTGCTGCTCGTGATCTCCGTCCTCGCGCCGCGCCTCGGCCGGCAGATCGCCCAGGCCAGGGCC
>NZ_JAMOLN010000295.1 GCF_024448165.1 Streptomyces longispororuber | reverse complement strand
CGCGCTCCAGGGCCTCCACGCCCGCCCGCAGCGAGGCGAGCCGCTCGTCGAGCGTGAAGCCGGCCGGGGACAGCGTCAGCGTGGTGACGCCGGCGGCCGCGTAGGCCCGCATCCCGTCCGCGATCCGGTCCACGGAACCGAGCAGCGTGGTGGAGTCGATGAGCTGGTGCGGGATGGCCGCCGCGGCGCCGTCCTTGTCGCCCGCGAGGTACTTGCCCTGCACTTCTGCGGCCTCCTTCTCGTACCCCATGCGCTGCGCGAGCTGGTTGTAGAAGTTCTGCTTGGCGCTGCCCATGCCGCCGACGTACAGGGCGGTGTAGGGGCGGAACGTGTCGGCGAGCGCGGTCACGTCCTTGTCGTCACCGACGGCGATCGGCACGGTCGGACAGACGTCGAAGCCCTCCATCGTCTTGCCGGCCTTCTCGCGGCCCGCGCGCAGGGGCGCGATCGCCGTCTCCTCCAGGTGCTCGGCGGACGGGAAGATCAGCAGGGCGCCGTCGGCGATCTCGCCGGTCTGCTCCAGGTTCTTCGGGCCGATCGCGGCGATGTACAGCGGGATGTGCTCCCGCGTCGGGTGCACGGTCAGCTTGAGGGACTTGCCGGGACCGTCCGGCAGCGGCAGCGTCCAGTGCGCGCCGTCGTACGCGACCCGCTCGCGGCTCATGGCCTTGCGCACGATGTCGACGTACTCACGCGTGCGGGCCAGCGGCTTGTCGAACTTGACGCCGTACCAGCCCTCGGAGACCTGCGGGCCCGAGACGCCGAGGCCGAGCCGGAAGCGGCCGCCGGACAGGGTGTCGAGGGTCGAGGCGGTCATCGCCGTCATCGTGGGCTGGCGGGCCGGGATCTGCATGATGGCCGAGCCGACGTCGATCCGCTCGGTCTGCGCGGCGACGAACGAGAGGACGGTGACGGTGTCGGAACCGTAGGCCTCGGCCGCCCAGCACACCGCGTATCCGAGTCGGTCTGCCTCCTTCGCGACGGCCAGGTTGTCGGTGTCCATTCCCAGGCCCCAGTACCCGAGATTGATGCCGAGCTTCATTGCCACATCCCCTTAGACGGCGTGCGGGACCGCTGGATTACCCACCGGTAATGTCTCTTGCCGGGCACCTTAACGCGGCGGCCCGGGCGAGAGATATCCACAGGGGCCCCCATCCTGACCTTCGGCCAGTAATCTCAGCGCCCATGGAGCAGAGGCATCTCGGCCGTACCGGCCTGCGCGTGTCCCGGATCGGGCTCGGCACCCTGACGTGGGGCCGGGACACCGACGAGCACGACGCCGCCGATCTGTTGAAGGCGTTCTGGGAGGCGGGCGGCACGCTCGTCGACACGGCGGACGTGTACGGGGACGGGGAGTCGGAGTACCTGCTCGGCCGGCTCGTCGAGGGCCTGGTCCCACGGCGGGATCTGGTCATCTCCACCAAGGCGGGCAGCGTGCCCGACCCGGACCGGCGCTTCGACGGCTCGCGCGGCCATCTGCTCGCCGCGCTCGACGCCTCGCTGGCCCGGCTCGGCACGGACTACGTGGACCTGTGGCAGGTCCACGCGTACGACACGGAGACTCCGCTCGAGGAGACGTTGCAGGCCCTCGACATCGCGGTGAGCAGCGGCCGGGCGCGCTACGCGGGCGTCTCGAACTTCTGCGGCTGGCAGCTGGCCAAGGCCGGGACCTGGCAGCTCGCGGTGCCGGGCGTGCGCACCCGGCTCGCCAGTACGCAGATGGAGTACTCGCTGCTGCAGCGCGGGGTGGAGCGGGAGGTGCTGCCCGCCGCGCTGGACCTGGGCATCGGTCTGCTGCCGTCCTCGCCGCTGGGCCGGGGCGTGCTCACCGGCAAGTACCGCGCGGGCACCCCGGCGGACTCGCGGGGCGGCTCCGACCACATGGCGCCGTTCGTCGCGCCGTACCTGGACGAGGCGGCGGGGCACATCGTGGACGCGGTCGCGATAGCCGCGGACGGGCTCGCCGTGACACCGCTGCAGGTCGCTCTCGCGTGGGTGCGGGACCGGCCCGGGGTGGCCGCGCCGATCGTCGGCGCGCGCAACGCGCAGCAGCTCACGGCGGCATTGTCAGTGGAGGCCCTTAGTCTTCCTGACGAGATCTGCCAGGCGCTCGACGACGTGTCGGCGCCCGTGCACCGCTATCCCGATCAGGACTGGAGCACGTTGTGAGTACGGAGTCCGCTGCCGCGGAGAACGAGCCGGGGGCCCGCCCCGACGCCGGGCCGGACACGGAGACACCGGCCGGTGAGGGCCCGTCGCCCGAAGCCGCCGGTGCGGACGAGGCCGGGGAGCCGGTGGGCGGGGCAGGCGAGGCAGGCGGGGCTTCGGAGGCCGACGCCGGAGCCGTCGCCGCCGACGAGGCGGCCGAGACCGAAGCCGAAACCGATGCCGAAGGTGCAACGGAGGCGACCGGGGGCGACACCGAGGGCGATGGTGCCGCCCGGGTGTCCGAGGCCGAGGCCGAGATCGCCGCTCAGCGGGAGTTGCGGGAGCGGATCGCGCAGCGCAAGGCCGCCAAGGAAGGGCCGATCGACGCCGGGGCGAAGCTGAGCGGGAAGGCGGCGGATCTGCTGGCCGCCGTGCGCGCCGTGGAGAGCGGCGAGAAGCCCGTCGCCGCCGTGGTCGCGGAGCCGGTGCCCGAGCCGCGCAGGACCGTCGCGCCCGAGCCGGTGCGCAGGCCCGCACCCGTCGTCGACGCGGGCCCGGACGCGGGGGTCGTGGCGGCGGTGCGGGCCGTGCTCGTGGCCGGCGGGGCGCCCGACTCCCTCGCCGCGGGGGCCGCCTCGGCCCTGGGCGAGGACGCGGACGAGCAACTGCGCGCGGATCCGTGGCAGTTGCTGCGGGTGAGCGGTGTGCGGCCGGAGCAGGCGGACGGGTTCGCCCGGGCGCTCCTCGGCGCCGAGTGCGGTCCCGAGGACGAGCGCAGGGGCCGCGCCGTCACCGTCTGGCTCCTGGAGCAGGCCGCCGTCGCGGGTCACACGGCCCTCGACCTGCCCGTGCTGGCCGACGCCCTCGGCAAGCGGGGCGTGCCCGATCCCGAGGCGGCCGTGCAGAGCGCCGCCGCGGAGGGCGACGCCATCCTCTTCCAGGACGCGCTCGACGACGCACCCGCGCCCGCCCGCGAGCCGGTCCCGGACGGGGCCGAGGACGGGGCCGAGGACGGGGACGACGAGGAGGCCGAGCGCCCGGTCCGGGTCCTCGTCGGCCTGGAGCGGTACGCGCTCGCGGAGGAGAGTCTCGCCGACGGCCTCGCCCGGCTGATCAACTCGGCGCCCAAGGAGGGCGGTTCGTTCGGTGAGGCCGGAGAGGAGGCCGCCGTCGCCGCGGGCGGGACGACGGCCGAGCTGATCCGGGCCCTCGACACCCACCGGCTCGTGCTGCACACCGGCGGCGAGGCCTCCCGCGCGGAGCCGGTGGCCACCGCCGCCGCCGCGGCCCGGCTGGGCCGGCGCGTCTGCGTCGCCGCGCACAGCGCGGACGGGCGGCGCCGGGCCGCCGCGCTCCTGGGCCCCGACGCCCCGGAGACCGCGACGGCCACCGTCGAAGGGCTGCTCACCCAGGCGCAGGGTCCGGGCCGGGACGCGGACGGGGCCCTGGCCCTCGACCTCCTGGTCGTCCTGGACGCCCCGCAGCTGGACGTGGACGGCGCCGCGATGCTCGTGGAGCTGCTGGCCGACGGCACCGGCCTGGTGCTGAGCGGCGACCCGGGCACGCTGTGGTCGGCGGGCCCCGGCCGGGTCTTCGCCGACCTGCTGGCCGCCGGGATCTGCCCGCGGATCGCCTCCCGCACCCCTGACTTCGGCCCGATCGGCGAGCTGGTCTCCGGCATCGGCATCGGTGAGCTGAACCAGGTGGAGGCGCCCGGCAAGGAAGTCGTGATCGTGCCGGTGCGGGACGGCGCCGAGGCGATCCACCGCACCGTGCAGCTGGTCGCCGACTCGGTGCCGCGCGCCATCGGGGTGCCCACGGAGGAGACCCAGGTCATCACACCGGGGCACGCCGGCGCGGCGGGGACGCGCGCGTTGAACGCGGCGCTGAAGGAGCGGCTGAACCCCGGCCCCGGCCGGTTCGGCGGCTTCGACCCCGGGGACCGGGTGGTCCACGTGGCCGGGCCCGGGCGGATCCGGCCGGGCCGGGTGGTCGGCGCCGACGCGGAGGGCCTGCGCCTGGAGTGTGACGGCGAGCCCGTCGTCGTACCCAAGGAGCAGGTGGAGCGGGCCGTGCGGCACGGCTGGGCGGTGACCGGGCACCAGGCCGTGGGGCTGCGCTGGCCGGCGGCCGTGGTGGTGCTGCCCGGGGACGCGACGCAGGCGCTGAGCCGCCCGTGGGTGTACACGGCGTTCGGGCGCGGCGAGCGGCACCTGTCCGTGGTGCACGGGGTCGACTCGGCCCTGCCGCGGGCGGTCGCCGAGGTCGCGGCGAAGCCGCGGACGACCCGGTTGCGGTCGCTGGTCGCGGCCCAGGTTCCGGGGGCGTAGGCAGCCGTCCCGCCGGGTCGGACCCGGCGGGACGGTTCTGCACCTTCGAGGAGCGGGGCGGCGCTAGCGGTCGGCGTCCTCGAGGGCCTCGTCGAGTTCCGCACCGTCGCCTTCGAGGTCGTCCTCGTCGAGGTCGTCGTCGAAGACCGCGCTCATGTCGAAGCGGCACACCACGCGCTGGGGATCGGCCTGGTCGAACGGGGCCTCCAGCCACTCCCCCGGCTCGGCGAGGTCGTCCGACGCCGTGACCCAGAGCGTGGAGTCGCCCTCCTCCAGACCGAACTCCTTGTGCCGGGAGGCGATCTCGTCGGGCTCGTACTCCCCGAAGAGAACGCCGAGGGCGGCATGGACGCTGTTGCCCGCGCCGTTCGCGCCCTCGGGGTCCGGCTCCGGGCCCGCCTCGATGTCGGCGACCCGCCCGGCCTGGGCGAGAAGGCGCTGCGGCTCCACCACGGCGTAGTCGCGTCGGATCAGCACGCTCAGCGCGTTCGGCTCCTCCGGCCCGGTGTACGGCGGCAGCGAGTCCTCGCCGCCGGGGATCTCGAAGGGGGTGACCTCGTCGTAGCGGTCGTAGAGGAGTTCGTCGTACTCCTCGGCCGCCGCGGCGAGTTCGTTGAACGCTTCGTAGACGGCCGGGTCGTCCTCTCCCGACCTGCGCTCGACAGCCGCCAGGTGGCGGTCGAGCGCAGCCTTGACCGCCTCAGCGGCGGCGCGTACCTCGGCAGCGGTGGGCTGCGCAGCATCAGACATAGTGCAGACGCTATCCGTACCGGGCCACTGCCCGCACAATAGATGCGATGCCGGAATACGAATTTGTCGACGTGTACGTACCGCGCGGGGTGTCCCGCAAGGAGGCGACACGTCTGCTGACGGACCATGCAGAGTACGGACACTGGGAGTTGTACCGACTGAGCCTGCACCGCGACGGGAGTCGCCGGGTGCGTCTGCGGCGACGGATCATCCGCCAGCTGCGGGCCACGTGGTGACCTGAACCTGACGGGCGGGACGAGCAAAACGGAGCGGGCCCCGCCGATGCGGGGCCCGCTCCGTTGGTACCGACTGCTCGGCTCAGACCGTCACGCGGCCGCCTTGGCACGCCGGTAGAGCACCGCGCCGGCGAGCAGCGCACCCGCGCCCACCGGGATGACCGCGCCGAGCGGCAGTGAGCTGCCGGTCTGCGCGAGCTGGGACTCGCCCTTGGGCTGGGCGACGGTCTGTGTCCCCGGCTTGTTCGGGGTGTCCGTGCCCGGCTGCCGGGGTGTGGGCGGAATGTTCCGGTCCGTACCCGGCGGGGTGTGTGGCGTGCCCGGGTGCCCGGGGCCACCGGGCGGCGTCGGCGGCTGCTCCGGGCCACCGGGCGGCGTCGTGGTGTGCGAGCCGCCGTTGCCGCAGTCGTTGCCGGACGCGGGGTTGCCGATGCCGACGACGTCGACCGAATTGCCGCACACGTTCACCGGGACGTCCACCGGTACCTGTACGTGGTTGCCGGAGCCGACACCGGGCGAATCGCTGGTGTGCCCCCCGGCGTGCGAGCCGCCGCCGGACGGCTGCTCGTCGCCGTAGCCACCGCCGCTGCCGTCCGAGGTGTTGGCACAGTCGTTGCCCGCCGCCGGGTTGAGCAGCCCGATGACGTTGACCGTGTTGCCGCACACATTGACCGGGACGTTCACGGGAACCTGGACCGAGTTGCCGGAGGCGACGCCGGGGGAACCCGACGCGCTCCCTTCCGCACCCGAGTCGGCGTGTGCGTAACCACCGGTGACGGCCAGCACACCGGACGCGGCCGCCACGGTGATCAGGCCCTTGCGCATGACCTGTCGCATAGCTTTCCCTGCCTTAGAACTTTGCCTGAGCGCCTGCTGGAAAGGCGCGGGGACGCGAGTGTCTCCGCGCCGAATGCCCAATCGGCCCCGGAGCGCATGGCGCGCACTCCGAGGCCGACGGGCTCAGCCCCTCAAGGGGCGAGGCACAACAACGTCAGCTGTTGGTGCAGGTGTTGCCGAAGGCGGGGTTCAGCAGCCCGATCACGGAGACCGTGTTGCCGCAGACGTTCACCGGCACGTGGATGGGCGCCTGGATGACGTTGCCCGACAGCACACCGGGGGACTTCACGGCGGCGCCCTGGGCACCGGCGTCGGCAGCGGCGATGCCCGCACCCGCGAGCACGAGACCGCCAGTGGCAGCCGCAGCAGCGACGACCTTCTTGATCATTATTCCTCCTTGTTGGCAATGCAGTCCCAGCCGCGGACTGCACTCCCTGTAACGAGGAGGAGGTAATGGGGCTACGAGCGTATGGTTCCTTTCACTCTTTTCAGTCAAGTGCGCACGTGCGGCCGATTGTTGGCGAACACGCCGGGTTGACGCCGGGCGGACGTCAGGACGCGTCGATGAACCGGTCGAGCACCCGCACGCCGAACTTGAGGCCGTCCACCGGCACCCGCTCGTCCACGCCGTGGAACATGCCGGCGAAGTCGAGCTCCGGGGGCAGCTGCAGCGGCGCGAAGCCGAAGTTGCGGATGCCCAGTTCGACGAAGGACTTGGCGTCGGTGCCGCCGGAGAGCATGTACGGGATGGCCTTGCCGATCGGGTCCTCGGCCTCGATCGAGGACTTCATGGCGTCGACCAGCGCCCCGTCGAAGGTGGTCTCCACGGCCTTGTCCGCGTGCACGTCCTCGCGCCTGACCTTGGGGCCGAGGATGCGGTCGAGGTCGGCGAGGAACTCGTCCTCGAACCCGGGCAGGAAGCGCCCGTCGACGTGCGCGGTGGCCTCGCCGGGGATCACGTTCACCTTGTAACCGGCGCCCAGCTGCGTGGGGTTGGCCGTGTTGCTGAAGGTGGCGCCGATCAGCTTGGCGATGCCGCCGAGCTTGGCGACGGTCTTCTCCATGTCCTCGGGGTCGAGCTCCACCCCGTACGCATCGCCGAGTTCGTCGAGGAAGTGGCGCAGCGTCTTGGTGACCCGGATCGGGAACTGGTGCCGGCCGAGCCGGGCGACGGCCTCGGACAGCTCGGTGATCGCGTTGTCCCGGTGGATCATCGAACCGTGCCCGGCGGTGCCGGCCACGGTCAGCTTCATCCAGTGCATGCCCTTCTCTGCGGTCTGCACGAGGTAGAGCCGCCGCTGCTCGTTCACCGTGAACGAGAAGCCGCCGACCTCGCTGATCGCCTCGGTGACCCCTTCGAAGAGGTCCGGGTGGTTGTCGACGAGGTGGCGCGCGCCCCAGGTGCCGCCGGCCTCCTCGTCGGCGAGGAAGGCGAGCACGATGTCGCGCGGAGGCTTGCGCCCGGTGCGCAGCCGGTCGCGGACGACCGCGAGGGTCATCGCGTCCATGTCCTTCATGTCGACGGCGCCGCGGCCCCACACGCACCCGTCGGCGACCTCGCCGGAGAACGGGTGGTGGGTCCAGTCCGCCGCGTTGGCGGGGACGACGTCGGTGTGGCCGTGGATGAGGAGCGCGGGCCGCGACGGGTCCTCGCCCTCGATGCGGGCGACCGTGGAGGCGCGGCCGGGGTGGGACTCGAAGATCTTCGGTTCGAGGCCGACCTCGGCGAGCTTCTCCGCCACGTACTCAGCGGCCTTGCGCTCGCCCGGGCCCGAGTGGTCACCGTAGTTGCTGGTGTCGATCTGGATCAGTTCGCGGCAGAGGTCGACGACCTCGTCCTGTCCGGAGACGGCCCTGCCCGCGCTCGACTCACTCACGCTTGTTCCTCTCTCCCTGTGGATCCCTCTCATCCTCCCCCTCCGGGCGCCCGCACCCAAGGGCGGGCACCCCCCGTCACGCGCCGTTCACAGGCCCGACCTGGGGAAAGACCGCGTGATCGGACCACTCGGAAACCCTGGTAATGTTCTCCGTGTCGCCGCGGGAAACACCCCGCAACAAGGCGGCAGACACCTTGTCCGGGTGGCGGAATGGCAGACGCGCTAGCTTGAGGTGCTAGTGCCCTTTATCGGGCGTGGGGGTTCAAGTCCCCCCTCGGACACAGAGACCGGAGGCCGGTCGGGAGAGATCCCGACCGGCCTTCGGCGTTGTGCTTCCCGGTCCCAGCGAAGGGCAGCCCGTCACGAGGACGCCGTGCGCCGGTCGAAGACCAGGGGCCGGGCGGCTCGCAGGGCCGTCGTGAGGGCGCCGAGGAGGACCGCGTCGTCGCCGGCCGTGCTGGCCTCGACGCGGGGTCGCAGCGGGGTGAGGCGGTGCAGGGTTCCGGCCACCGTGGTCAGCAGCAGGTCGGCCCCCCGGCCCACTCCCCCGCCGAGCACCACCAGGTCGGGGTCGAGGACGGCGGTGACGGAGGCGACGGCGAGGGCGAGGCGTTCGCCCTCCTGGCGCACGGCGGTGCCGGCGGCCGGGTCGCCGGTGCGGGCGGCGTCGAAGATGCGCTTGGCGGTGAGGGGTCCGGTCATGCCGAGCGCGCGGGCGGTGCGGACCACGGCGTCGGCGGACACGGCGTCCTCCAGCATGCCGCGGCGGGGCGCGCTGCCGGAGACGGGGACGCCGTCGAGGGGCAGGAAGCCGATCTCGCCGGCCGCTCCGTGCGCGCCGAGGAAGAGTTCGCCGTCGGCGACGACGCCCATGCCGAGGCCGGTGCCGATCAGGACGTAGACGAAGAGGCGGCTGCCCGCGCCCGCGCCGAAGGTGTACTCGCCGAGCGCGGCCAGGTTGGCGTCGTTGTGGACGGAGAGCGGGGTGCCGAGGCTCTCGCGCATCCGCTCGACGAGTCCGGCGCGGCCCCAGCCCGGCAGGTTGACGGCGTAGCGGACCCGGCCGGTGTGGCGGTCGAAGACGCCCGGGGTGCCGACGGCGGTGTGCACGATGTCGGCGGGCGTCAACCCGGCCTCGGCGAGGGCCTGTTCGGCACAGGCCACAGCGGCGTCGGCGACCGTGGTGGCGGCCCGGCCGCGGTTGCGCACCTCGGTGCGGGACACGATGGTGCCGGACAGGTCGGCGACGGCGGTGCGCAGCCGGGCGCGCCCGATGTCGAGGCCGAGGACGTGTCCGGCGCGCGGGTCGGGCTCGTAGAGGACGGCGATGCGGCCGCGGCTCTGGGCGTGGGTGCCCGCCTCGCGGACCAGGCCGGCGCGTTCCAGGGCGGCGAGGGCCGAGGAGACGGTGGGCTTGGACAGGCCGCTGGCGCGGGCGAGCTGGGCCCGGGAGGCGGGGCCTTCGAGCCGTAATCGCTCCAGGAGGAGCCATTCGTTGTTGCTGCGCAGCCGCTGCCGGTTCCAGGGCGGCGTGGTCATGCGGCCGGTCCGGGGGCGGTGACGTGGCAGGCGGCGGTGTGGCCCGTGCCGACCGGCGCCAGGCGCGGGGTGACGCGGTGGC
>NZ_JAMOLN010000294.1 GCF_024448165.1 Streptomyces longispororuber | reverse complement strand
TTCCTGCCCGATGCAGTACGCCGTCACGCCGCCGACCGCCCGCACGCGCCCGCCGTCACCGAAGGCACCGAGACCCGCAGCTACGCGGAGCTGGACGCCCGCAGCAACCGTGCCGCCCAGGCCCTGCTCGCCCTCGGCCTGCCGTCCGGCACCCACGTCGGCTACCTGGTCCGCCCCGGCCTGCTCGCCGCCGAGCTCCTCGTGGCCTGCGCGAAGGCGGGCCTCGTCGCCACGCCCCTGAACTGGCGCCTGGCCGACCCCGAGCTGGCCGCCGTCGCCCACGACGCCGAACTCGGCGCCGTCCTCACCCAGACGGAGTTCCTGCCGCAGGCCCGCGCCGTGCGCGCCGCCCTGCCCGGCGTCCCCCTGGTCACCGAGTCCGGCGCGGAGGAGGACGAGGCGACGTACGAGAGCCTGATCGGCAGCGCCGTCGCGGCCGACCCGGGCCACGGCGCCGACGGCGGGGCGGTCTTCCTCCAGCTCTACACCTCCGGCACCACGGGCCTGCCCAAGGGCGTCCAGCTCACCCTGCGCAACGTCAGCGCGGGCGACTTCCAGCTCAGGGAGATGGGCTGGCGGCCCACGTCGGTCGGCCTCAACGCCATGCCCGTCTTCCACATCGCCGGCACAGGCTGGCTGGCGACCGCCCTGAGCGCGGGCGCGCACACCGTGACGCTCCCCGACCTCGTCCCGGGCCGGGTCGTCGAGCTCATGGAACGCCACCACGTCACCCACGCGTTCTTCGTGCCCGCCGTGCTCCACCTCCTGACCCAACTGCCCGGCGTGCGCGAGCGCGACTTCTCCGCGCTCGAACTCATCGTCTACGGCGCCTCCCCGATCACCCCGGCCCTGCTGCGCCGCTCCATGGAGGTCTTCGGCTGCGGCTTCTACCAGAAGTACGGCCAGACCGAGACGACCGGCTCCGCGACCCGGCTGCTCCCCGAGGACCACGTCGCCGACGGCCCGCGCTCGGCGCTGCTGCGCTCGGCGGGCAACACCCGGCCCGACGTGCACGTGACCATCGCCGACCCGGTGACCGGAGAGCCGGTGGCGCCCGGCGTGGTCGGCGAGATCCTCACCCGCTCCCACCACGTCACCCCCGGCTACTGGCAGCGGCCCGACGAGAACGCCGCCCTGTTCACCGACGACGGCTGGCTGCGCACCGGCGACGCGGGCTACCTCGACGAAGACGGCTACCTCTTCATCACCGATCGCATCAAGGACATGGTGATCACCGGCGGCGAGAACGTGTACCCCATCGAGGTCGAGTCCGCGCTCGCCGAGCACCCGGCCGTCCTCGACGTCGCCGTCTTCGGCACGCCCGACGAGACGTGGGGCGAGGCCGTCACCGCCGCCGTGGTGCTGCGCCCGGCCGCCGACGCCGACCCCGTCACGGCCGACGACCTCATCGCCTTCACCCGCGAGCGCATCGCCTCGTACAAGAAGCCGCGCCTGGTGCACTTCGTGGACGAGCTGCCGCGCAACCCCAGCGGCAAGATCCTCAAGCGGGTGCTGCGCCGCGAGCTGAGCCCGGACGCCTGACCGGGACGCCGGGCCCACCTGCGATGATGGGGCGCGCACCCGGCCGGTGCGACGCCCCATCGGAGGACCCGTGCCCACGACCACCTGGCAGCGCCTCGACCCCGCGCGCCGCGAGCGGATCACCACCGCGGCGATGACCGAGTTCGGCCGCCACGGCTACTCCGCGGGCAGCCTCAACACGGTCGCGCGCGAGGCGGGCGTCGCCAAGGGATCCCTGTTCCAGTACTTCGACGACAAGCTCGACCTGTTCCGGTACGTCGCCGAGACCGCGGCCGGCCGGGTCCGCGACGCCCTCGCGCCCTGGCTCGGCACCCTGCCGCCCGACACCACGTACCACGCCTTCTTCTGCGGCGGCGTCCTCGCCTGGGTCGACTACTTCGCCACGCACCCGCTGGAGCGGGGCGTCATCGCCGCCACCCACCTGGAGATCGACCCGGAGGTCCGCACCGCCGTCCACGAGCCGGCCCGCCGGCTGTACGCGGCCGAGGTCGCCTCGCTGGCCCGGCAGGCGGTCGAGCGCGGCGACTTCCGGGCCGACGCCAACCCCGACGTGTTCGCGGCGCTCGTGAGCGTGCAACTGCCGCACCTCGCCGTGGCCCCCTTCGAGCCGGGCTTCGAGGGGCCGGTACCGCTGTACGGACTCCCGCACGACGAACTGCGTTCGCACGTACGGGAGTTGGCGTCATGCCTGTACGCCGGGTTCGGGCCGGTGCCTGCCTGAGCGGCCGGCGGCCGAGCGGTCACCCGTCGTCCGCGGACCGCTTCCCGGACGACCCCGCCGCCCCGTCCCGCCACGGCAGGTACGGCGGAAGGTCCTCGGGCACCCGCCCGGGGAACTGCGGCGCCCGCCGCTCGAAGAACGACCGCACGCCCTCCCGCGCGTCCGCGCCGCGCACCGTGTCGAAGACCAGGCGCGAGTCGAGCCGGTGCACCGCGTCGGGGCTGTCGGCCCAGGCCATGCGGTACACGAGCTGCCGGGTGACGGCCACCGAGACCGGCGCCGTGTGCTCGACCAGCTCCCGGGCGAGCGCGTACGCCGCGTCGAGCACGTCGTCCGGCTCGTGCAGGCTGTGCACGAGCCCCGCGTCGAGCGCCTCGTCGGCCGGCACGATGCGCCCGGACACCAGCCAGTCCATCGCCTTCGCCAGACCCACCAGACGGGGCAGGAACCAGGCCGACGCGCCCTCGGGCACGATGCCGCGCCGGGTGAACGGGAAGCCGAACTTCGTCCCGTGCGCGGCGAGGCGGTAGTCGGCGGGCAGCAGCATCGTCGAACCGACGCCCACCGCGGCGCCGCGCACGGCGGCGATCACCGGCTTGTTCATGCCGTACAGCACCCGCGTGACCAGACCGGCGGGCTCCTGGTAGGTGCCCTCCTCGATCTGCCGGGCCGTCTCGTCGTCGACGTCCTGCGTGAAGCCCTGCCCCTCGCCGGAACCGGCCGACAGATCGGCGCCGACGCAGAAGTCCTTGCCCGCACCGGTCAGCACGACGACGCGCACCGCGTGGTCGGCGTCGGCGGCACGCAGCGCGGCGGCGAGTTCGTCGGCCATCTGCCGCGTGTAGCCGTTGCGGGCCGCCGGCCGGTCGAGGGTGATCGTGGCGACGCGGTCGGCGACGGCGTACGCGATCTGCTCGTACCCGCCGTCGTGCCCCACCTGCCTGATCTGCCCGATCTGCCCGGCCTGCCCGGCCTGCACGTCCTTGGTGTCCTGGGTCATGGAGTCGCTCCTGGTCCGTGGATCGGTCACAGCGCGCCGCCTGCGTGCAGCGCGGCGAGGGCGTCGGTGTCGTAGCCGAGTGAGCGCAGGACGGACTCGGTGTGCTCGCCGACGGCGGGCACGGGGTCCATGCGCGGCGTCAGACCGCCGGGCGTGCCGGGCGGCAGCAGCGCCCGGACGGTGCCGCCCGGTGTGCCGACGTCGCGCCAGCGGTCGCGGCCCGCGAGGACCGGGTGGTCCCAGAACTCGGCGACCGAGTTGAGGCGCGCGTTGGCGACCTTCGCCTCGTCGAGGAGCTTCACCGCGTCGGCCGCCGTCAGCTCGCGGAAGCGGGCGGCGACGATCGCGTTGAGCTCGGCGCGGCGTGCCACCCGCGACGACCCCTTGCGGAACCGGTCGTCGGTGGCGAGTGCCGCGTCGTCCAGGAACACAGCGCAGAAGGAGGCCCATTCGCGCTCGTTCTGGATCGCGAGCAGCACCGTTCTTCCGTCGGCCGCGTCGTACGGACCGTAGGGCGCGATCGTCGCGTGCTGCGCGCCCACGCGCGCGGGCTGCGTTCCCGAGTACGCCGTGTAGTAGGCGGGCGAGCCCATCCACTCCGCCAGTGCCTCGAACAGCGACACCTCGACCGGGCGGGCGACGCCCGAGGCCCGGCGTTCGTACAGCGCCGCGAGGATGCCCGAGTACGCGTACATGCCCGCCGCGATGTCGGCGATGGAGATGCCCACCTTCGCGGGGTCGTCGGGGGTGCCGGTCAGGGACACGACGCCGGTCTCGCACTGCACGAGCAGGTCGTACGCCTTGCGGTCCGCCCATGGCCCGGTGTTCCCGTACCCGGAGATGTCGCACACCACCAACGACGGGTGCCGCTCGGCGAGTTCGGCCGCGCCGAGGCCGAGCCGGCGGGCCGCGCCGGGCGCCAGGTTCTGCACGAAGACGTCCGCCTCGCCGAGCAGCCGCTCCAGGACGGCACGTCCGCCGGACGACTTGATGTCGAGGGCCACCGACTCCTTCGAGCGGTTCAGCCACACGAAGTAGCTGGACTGGCCGTGCACCGACTCGTCGTACCCGCGGGCGAAGTCGCCGGCGCCGGGCCGTTCGACCTTGATGACCCGGGCGCCGAGGTCGGCGAGCTGCCGGGTCGCGAACGGGGCCGCCACCGCCTGCTCCAGGCTGACGACGGTGATGCCTTCCAGCGGCAGGGGACTCATGCGTGCTCCAGGGGGTGCGGGGCGGCGGGGAAGGCGGCGCGCAGCAGCTCGGCGGCGCTCTTCCAGTCCGGGCCGTCGAGGAGGCCGGGGAGGTGGAGAAGGTCCGGGACGTCGGCGCCGCAGTCGGCGAGCTTGCCCGCGAACTCGGTCTCCGTGGCGGGGAGTTCGGACGATCCGGGCGGCAGGGCGAGCGTCGCGGTGTGCGTGCTGCCGTCGATCGTGGTGATCTCCACCGTCGTCGCGCCGGTCAGCAGGCCGGCCCCGGCGGGCGACGTGACGACCTCGACCAGCTCCACCAGACGGCGGGCGTCCGGCCGGCGGACCTGCTCGTCGGTGAACGAGGCGAACCCGGGGTGCCCGTCCAGCAGCGCCGCGGCGATCGCGTACTCCAGGCTGAACTTGCCCTGCAGGCCGGTGTCGGGGCGGGCGTGGATCAGGGGGTGCACGGCCGCCTCGGGGGTGCGGACGACGATCCGTACGACATCGGCGGAACTGATCGCCCGTTCAGCCAGGAGTGCGCGGACCGCGCCGATGGGGCGCTGCATGGCGTAGCAGCACGGGAAGATCTTGGTGGCCAGGCCGCCGGGTACGGCCGGGGCGCCGGGCGCGAAGGTGTCGGCGGGGAGCAGCGCGCGGTCGCCGCCGACCAGCGGCAGCCAGGCGTCCAGGGCCGACGGGTCCGCACCCGCACCGGCTGCCGCGAGACGCGCCGCCCGCACCCCGGCCTCGGCCGCGAAGCCCACCTGGAGCGACTTGGTGTCCGTGCCGAACGCGCGCTGCACCCCGCCCGCCGCGGGCAGCGCCAGGGCGATCGCCCGCGCCAGGCCCTCGGCGTCGAGCCCCAGGGCCAGGCCCGCCCCGACGGCGGCGGCCGGGGCGCCGGACGTGCAGGTGGCGTGCCAGCCGCCGGTGTAGTGCCGCCAGCCCAGCGCCACGCCGAGCCGGGCCATCACGCCGGCCGCGGCCAGGTACTCCCTGGGCCCGCCGCCCGCGGCGAGCACGGCGGGCACGCACACCACGGAGATGTGCGCGGTGGAGGGGAGGTGCAGGTCGTCGAAGTCCAGGACGTGTCCGACGGCGGCCCAGCGGGCGGCCTCCGGCAGTGCGGCGGCCAAGTCCGCCATGCGGTGGCCGCGCGCCGCAAGGGACACGGCGAGGGTGTCCTCGAGCGCGTGCTCGGCCAGCCGCAGATCGGCGGGGGAGGGATCGAGGGACTGGGCCCAGGCGGCCAGCTCCTCGGCGAAGTACGGCATGCGGCTCTCCCTGGAGGGGGATCGGTGGTGCTGCACGGTCTCCGGTCAACTTGTCTGTGCAGTAGGTCAGTTGAGGCGCTGCGGGCCGGTTGACAGTGCCGTGCGGCCATGGTTACGTGCAGGCCACATCTGACTTGAACGATCGTTAAGCTAACAGATGAGGGCCGCGCTCACCATGCCCCCGTGCGTGACGAAGGCCGCACGCCGCGTCGCGCACGACGAACGCACGCCGAACTCCACATGCAGAACCCCGCACGCCGAACTCCGCACGACGAATCGAGACAGCATGTCCGTCCCGTCCGCCGCCACGCCCCCGGCCACGTCCTCGGCCACGCCCCCGCTCGACTGGGACGATCCGACCGATCTCGCGAACGCCCGCCGCGGCCGCATGGGCTCCCTGGAGCCGTGCGTGATCAAGAACGCGGAGGGGCGGGTGGTCTGGGACAACGAGCGCTGGTCGTTCCTCGGCGGCGACTGCCCCGACACCGCCGCCCCGAGCCTCTGGCGACAGGGGCGACTGAACTCCCTGCACGGCCTGTTCGAGGTCGTCGAGGGCGTCTATCAGATCCGCGGCTTCGACGTCTCCAACATGACCGTCATCGAGGGCCGGGACGGTCTCGTCGTCATCGACCCGCTGATCAGCGAGGAGTGCGCGGCGGCGGCCCTCGCCCTCTACCGCTGCCACCGGGGCGACGCGCTCCCCGTTGCGGCCGTCGTCTACTCCCACAGTCACACCGACCACTTCGGCGGCGTCCGCGGCGTCACCACCGATGCCGACGTGGCGGCCGGCCGGGTCAGGATCGTCGCTCCCGACGGTTTCATGGAAGAGGTGATCAGCGAGAACGTCGTCGCCGGGCCCGCGATGCTGCGCCGCGCCCAGTACATGTACGGGGTCGGCCTGCCCGCCGCCCCCGACGGCGCCATCGGCTTCGGCCTCGGCCAGGGCACCTCCAGCGGCAGCGTCGGTCTGATCCCGCCGACCGACCTGATCACCCGCACCGGCCAGGAGCTCGAACTGGGCGGCGTCCGGCTGGAGTTCCAGCTCACCCCGGGCACCGAGGCCCCGGCCGAGATGAACTTCCATCTTCCCGGCCACCGGGTCCTGCTCGTCGCCGAGAACGCCAACCACACCCTCCACAACGTCCTCACGCTGCGCGGCGCCCAGGTCCGCGACGCCTCCGCCTGGGCCGGCTACCTCACCGAGACCATCAGCCTCTACGCCGACCGGTCCGACGTCCTCATCGGCTCGCACCACTGGCCCACCTGGGGCCGCGCCGAACTCCTCACCCTGCTCTCCGAGCAGCGCGACGCCTACGCCTACCTCCACGACCAGTCGGTCCGGCTCATGAACCAGGGCCTGACCGGACCCGAGATCGCCGAGGAACTGGCCGAGTTCCCGCCACAGCTGGCGGCCGCCTGGCACGCCCGCGGCTACTACGGCTCGCTCAGCCACAACTCCAAGGCCGTCTACCAGCGGTACATGGGCTGGTTCGACGGCAACCCCGCCCACCTGTGGCAGCACCCGCCCGTCGAGCAGGCCAAGCGGTACGTCGCGTTCATGGGCGGCGCGGACGCGGTCGTGAAGAAGGCGCGGGAGACGGTGGAGGCGGGTGACCTGCGGTTCGCCGCCGAGGTCCTCGGCCACGTCGTGTTCGCGGAGCCCGGCCACGAGGAGGCTCGCGAGCTGCAGGCGGACGCCTTCGAGCGCCTCGCGCACGCCTGCGAGAACGGGACCTGGCGCAACTTCTACCTCTCCGGCGCCCGCGACCTGCGCGACCACCGCGGCGAGGACGCGCGCGGCTCCGGTTCCGGCAGCGGCGGGGGCATGGCATGGGGACTCCCCGCCGATCAGCTGTTCAAGGCGCTCGCGGTACGCCTGGACGGGCCGCGCGCCGCCGCCCACCGCCTCGTCATGCGCTGGGAGTTCGGTACCGGCGGGGACGGCCCCGCCGACGACGCCTGGACGCTGCTGCTCGCCAACGGCGTCCTCACGCCGATCCACGGCGAGGCCCCCGCCGGCGAACGGCCCTCGGTGACGGTCCGCACCGAACTCGCCGCCCTCGGCGGGGTGCTGGCGGGCCGGACCACGCTCACCGAGGCGGGTGCGCGGATCGAGGGTGACGCCTCCGCACTCGCCATGTTCTTCGGTCTGCTGCAGGCACCGCGCCGCGGGTTCCCGATCGTGACGCGCTGACCCGGATCCCGTACCGACACGACATGACACGACACGGCGGCCGCACCCCGGGCGGGGGGTGCGGCCGCCGAGATCGCGTTCGTGCTGGCGGACTGCGGCGCGAGTGCCGTGCTCACCGACGAGCGGCTCGTACCCGTCGTCCTCGCGGCGCTCGACGCTTCCGGCCCGGCTCGTCTGCGGTGACGCGGCCGGTCCCGACGGCACCGAGTCCTACGAGCAGGCCCTCGCGGCGGCGGACACCCCGGTCGTCGTCGCCGTCCCGGAGTCCGAGCCCGCCCTCATCATGCACACCTCCGGCACGACCGGACGTCCCAAAGGCGCCGTTCTCACCCATCTCAACCTGATCGCGAGCGCGAACGCATCAACGGCTGCTTCCTCGTCCCCGCCCAGTGGCAGGTCCTGTGCGGGTACCCGGAGGTGAAGCGGCGCGATCTCGCCCTGACGACCGCGCTGGGCCACGAGAACGCCCTGCACGACGTCGGCGAAGGTGCAGAAGGCTCGCCTGACGGAGTGCGCCGACTGACAGGGCACGGTTGGCCCGGCTCCTGGGGACGCGGAGCCGGGCCACCGTGCCGAGCGGGTGTCAGTGCGCGGCAGCCAGCCGTGCCGCGTCCCGCTCGGGGTCGGTGAGCAGCGCCGAGACGACCGCGCCCACCACGACCAGGACACCGATCACCAGGAACCCGTGGGAGTAACCGGCCGCCGCGCTCGACGCCGATTCGACCAGGCCGCCGAGGACGAGCGGCGCGATGATCCCGCCGAGGCTGTACAGGGCGACGACCACGCCCATGATCGCGCCGCGCCGCCTGGCCGGTACGACGTCGGATATCGCGGCGAACGCGATGCCGTAACCGGCGCTCGTGAGCGACGCCCCGACCACCAGGAGCAGCAACTGGGCGATGCCGCGGTCGAGCAGCGCGAACCCGACCGTGCTCAGCCCGCCGACGCCCGCGAGCACCGCCGCGAACAGGCAGCGGGCCACCCGGCTGGAGGTCCCGCGCCGCGACAGCGCCGCCGAGACGAGCCCGACCAGGACCTGGAAGAGCGCGGCGGCCGCGTACGGCAGTGCGACGAGCGTGCCGGACCGGCCGGCGGTGTAGCCGAGGCCCTCGCGCAGGTAGAGCGGCAGCCAGGTGACCTTGACCGCGATGCTCCAGTACGAGGTGAAGAACAGCACCAGCAGCCCGATGACCGTGCGGGTGCCGAGCAGCGCCCGCAGCGGAACCTGCTCGGGCAGGATCGTGCCGGCCTCGGAGGCCGTCGCGCGCGCGGCGCCCATCGGTCCGTCGCCGCCGCTGAACACCCAGGTCAGCACCCAGGCGATGCCGACCACACAGAGCACCGTGAACGGCGCGTGCCAGTCGAAGCGCAGCATCACCCAGGTCAGTGCGGGGGACGCGATCAGCGGCCCGAACCCGGCGCCGGCCACGACGATCGACGTCGGCAGGGCCCGCTTCTCGGGCGCGTACCAGCTGTGCGTGACGGCGGTGGCCATGGCCGTCGCGGGCCCTTCGGCGAAGCCGAGCAGCACGCGGCAGGCGATGAGCAGGCCGAAGCCGATGCTGCCCGTCATGGGCGCGAGACTGACGGCCCACAGCAGTCCGGCGCCCGCGAGCAGCCAGCGCGCCTTCACGCGCCCCATCAGCAGGCCGCCGAGCACGGATCCGACGGCGAGCAGCCAGTAGAAGCTGCTCTGCACGAGCCCGAACTGCTTCTTGCCGAGGCCGAGTTCGTGGATCAGGTCGACACCGGCGAGACCGATGACGACCTTGTCGGCGTAGTTGATGAGCATGAAGCAGAACAGCAGTCCCACGACGAACGCGGCTCTGCGCCTGGTGGGGACATCTTTGACGGTGTCGCTCTGTGGCTCGGCCACGGCGGGTACGGCGGATCGGGAC
>NZ_JAMOLN010000293.1 GCF_024448165.1 Streptomyces longispororuber | reverse complement strand
CCGTCCGGCGCAGGGCCGTGCTGTCCCCGGTGTTCGTGCTGCGCCGACTCGCCGGCACCGTCGCCCTGCTGTTCGTGCTCTCCGTCGCGGTGTTCGCGCTGCTCCAGTTGGCGCCGGGCGATCCCGCGCACACGCTCCTCGGCAACCGCAGCGCCACGCCCGAGGCGCTGGCCGCGGTGCGCGCCCGGTTCCACCTCGACGACCCGTTCGCCGTCCAGTACGCGCACTGGCTCGGCGACGCGCTCCGCCTGGACCTCGGCACGTCGCTGCGGACGGGGGACGAGGTGGCCGGCGCGATCGGCGACCGGCTCGCCCTGACCGGTCAGCTCGTCGGCCTGGGCTTCGCCGTCGCCGTGCTCCTCGGGATCCCCGCCGGAGTGCTGGCCGGCCTGCGGCACCGGCGCCCCACCGACCGGGCCGTGCAGAGCCTCGGCGTGATCGCGCTGTCCACCCCGGCCTTCGCGGGCGGCCTCCTGCTGATCTACGTCTTCGCACTGCTGCTCGGCTGGTTCCCCGCCTACGGGCCGGGCGACGGCGGCGCGGGCGACCGGCTGCGGCATCTGGTCCTGCCCGCGCTCGCGCTCGGCCTGTCGGTGACCGCCGTGCTCCTCAAACTGACCCGGGCCGCCGTCGTGCGCGAACTGGAGCGCGAGCACGTGGTGTTCGCCCGCGCCCGCGGGGTCGCCCCGCGCACCGTCCTCGTCCGGTACGTGCTGCGCGGCACGCTCGTGCCCGTGCTCACCGGCGCCGGTCTGGTCGTCGCGTACCTGCTGGCCGGGACGGTGATGGTGGAACAGGTGTTCGCGCTGCCGGGCCTCGGCTCTCTGCTCGTCGACTCGGTGACCTTCCGCGACCTGCCCGTCGTCCAGGCGGAGGCGCTGCTCGTCGCGACCGTGGTCTGCCTCGCCAATCTGGCCGTCGACCTGGCCCCGCCGCTGCTCGACCCGCGGCTGCGCACCGCGCCCGCCGCCACGCCCGCCGCCGAGGGGGAGGACCGATGACACCCGAGGCCGTCGCACCGCCCGCCCCGCACAGGCGACGCTCCCGCTCCCCGCTCGCCGTCGTGTGCACGGCCGTCGTGGCCCTGCTGGCCGTCGCGGCGGTGGCGGGCCAGTGGCTGCTGCCCGGCTGGGCCGACCAGGACCTCGCCACCGGCGTCTCCATGCCGAGCGCCGCCCACTGGTTCGGCACCGACGAACTCGGCCGGGACATTGCGCAGATGGTCGTGGCCGGCGCCCGCTCGACCCTGCTCGGCGCCGCGCTCGTCGCCGTCGGCTCGATGCTCGTCGGCAACGTCCTCGGGTTGATCGCCGGGTACCACGGCGGCTTGGCCGACCTGCTGGTGCGCCGCTGGGCCGACCTGCTCCTCGCGCTGCCCGCGCTGCTGGTCACCATCGTCGTGGCCGGCATCGGGGGCGGCGGCTACGCGCTCGCGGTCGGCGCCCTCGTCGTGCTGACCTCCCCCGCCGACATCCGCCTCGTGCGCTCGGCCGTGCTGGAACAGCGCCACCGCTCCTACGTGGAGGCGGCGCAGACGCTGGGGCTGTCCCGGACCACCGTGATGCTCCGGCACATCTGGCCCAACGTGCTGCCGGTCGTGGTCGCCAACACCCTGCTGAACTTCGCCGGGGCCGTCGTCGCCCTCAGCTCGCTGTCCTTCCTGGGGCTCGGCGTGCCGCCCGGCGCCCCCGACTGGGGCCGGATGCTCTCCGAGAACCGCACCCTGCTCTACGACAACCCGTCCGCGGCCCTCGTCCCCGCACTGCTGATCATCGTGGCGGCGGTCGCCCTCAACCTGCTCGGCGACCGGCTCTTCGAGGCGTTCACCGACCGCGGGAGGTCCTGATGTCCGCGCCGGCCACCCCTCTGCTCACCGTCGACGGCCTGCGGGTCGCGTCCGTCGGCGGCGAGCGCCCGCTGCCGCTGCTCGACGGCGTCTCGCTCACCGTCGCCCCCGGCGAGAGCGTCGGCATCGTCGGCGAGTCCGGCAGCGGCAAGTCGCTCGCCGTGCGCGCCGTCGTCGGCCTGCTGCCCCCGGGCACCCGCGTCACCGGCGGCGACGTCCGGATCGGCGGCACGGACGCCCTGGCCCTCGGCCCGGCCGCACGCCACGCGCTGCGCGGCCGTCGCGTCACGCTGCTCATGCAGGACCCGTTCACGATGCTCCACCCGCAGCTCACCGTCGGCCGCCAGATCGCCGACGGGCTGCGCACCGCGCGCCCCCGGGGCCGGGCCGCCCGGGCCGAGCGCCGCGCCGAGATCGTCCGCCGGCTCACCGAGGTCGGCCTGGAGCCGGAGACCGCCGACCGCTACCCGCACGAGCTGTCCGGCGGCATGCGGCAGCGCGTCGCGGCGGCCGCCGCGCTCGCGGGCGACCCCGAACTGCTCATCGCCGACGAGCCGACCACCGCCCTGGACGCGGCGAACCAGCGGGCCGTGCTCGATCTGCTGCGCGGACTCCAGCGCGGCCGGGGCATGGGCCTGGTCCTCATCACGCACGACCTGCGCGTCGCCTTCTCCGCCTGCGACCGGGTCTACGTCCTGTACGCGGGCCGGGTCCTGGAGCACGGGGCCTCCGCCGCGCTGGAGTCCGACCCGCGCCACCCGTACACGGCGGGGCTGCTCGCCTCCGAGCCGTCGGTCCGTGAACGGTACGCCGCGCTGCCCGCCGTCCCCGGCTTCGTCCCGGCGCCCGGGGAGCGCGGCACCGGCTGCCCGTTCGCGGACCGCTGTGCGCACGTGGCACCGGAGTGCCGGACCACGGACCTGACGCTGCGTCCGCTGCCCGGGGAGGACCGCTCCTCCGCCTGCCTGCGTCTGCCCGCGATCCGCGGCGACCTGACCGCCGAACGCGTCCCCGAACCCACCCCCGAGGTCGCCGAGGAGACGGCTCCCGAGGAGGCGCCGGCGCTGGACGTGCGCGGCGCGGACCGGGTCTTCCGCTCGGCGGCGGGCGACCACCGGGCGCTGCGGGACGTCTCCCTGTCGGTGCCGCGGGGCACCGTGCTGGCACTGGTCGGCGAGTCCGGCTCGGGCAAGACGACGCTGGCCAGGATCGCGATGGGCCTGGAGACGTTCGACCGCGGTGAGGTCACCGTGGGCGGGCTGGCGCTGCCGGCGGGCGCCCGCCCCGACGTGGCGGACCGCCGCGCCCTCGCCGAACGCGCCCAGATCGTCTTCCAGGACCCCTATGCGTCGCTCAACCCGCTGCGCACGGTGGGCGCGACGCTGCGCGAGGCGCTCGTCGCGGCATCCGGCAAGCAGCCGCGCGCCCGGGCGGACGCCGCCGTCGAGAAGCTGCTCGCCCAGGTGGGCCTGCCCGCCGCCTACGCGCGGCGCCGCCCGGCCGCGCTGTCCGGCGGTGAGCGCCAACGTGTCGCCGTCGCCCGCGCGCTGGCCGCCCGGCCCCGGCTGCTCATCTGCGACGAGGCGGTCGCCGCACTCGACGTCTCGGTCCAGGCCCAGCTGCTCAACCTGCTGACGCGCCTTCAGCGGGAGGAGGGCTTCGCGGTGCTGTTCATCACCCACGATCTGGGCGTGGTGCGTCAGATCGCCGACCGGGTGGCGGTGATGTACCGCGGAGAGATCGTCGAACAGGGTTCCACGGCACGGGTGTTGGACGCGCCGGCGCACCCGTGGACACGGCGGATGCTGGACGGGCTGCCGCAGTCGGCGGGGGCCGGAACAGCCTCGGGGGCCGCGGACGCCTGACACCCCGCCGGCCCGCGCCGCGCGGGCAGTAATATGCCGCCCACCTGCACTTCCCCACGACAGCGAGGCCGCCGAGCATGACGATGACCGAGGACGGCAAGGAACCGGGGCCTGGCAGCGCGCGCTCCGCCCTCGCGGGCAACCTCAACCGCCGTCGTCTGTCCCGTGGTTGGAGTCTGCGGGAGCTGTCCGCACACACGGGCGTCAGCAAGGCGCTGCTGTCGCAGATAGAGCGGGCCGAGGCCAACCCGACGCTCGACGTGCTCTCCCGGATCGCCGACGTGCTCGACACCACGTGCACGGAGTTGCTGCGGCGACCGCTGCTGGAGCCCGAGATCGTGCGCGCCGCCGATCTGACGGAGGCCGCCGAGGAGACCACCGTCAGTCTGCTGTTCACCGGATCGGCCGCCGGGCGCTCGGAGTTCTACCGCTCCCGGCTGCACCCGCACGCGCAGAGCCAGGTCAGTACGCACGGCATCGACTCGGTGGAGTACGTGCTCGTGGTGTCGGGGGCGGTCACGCTGGTCGTCGACGACGTGCCGCACCTGCTCGGCGAGGGCGACGCGGCGCGCTTCTCGGGTCTGTCGCCGCACTACTACGCCACGCAGGAGTCGCCCGCGATCACGCACAGCGTGGTGCTGTACCCGCCGGCCTGACCCGGGTGACCTTGCCGGTCGCCGGGTCGATCCCCGCGTGGACGCAGGGGTCCGCGTCGTCCGGGACGGCCGGGTGGGGGTAGGCGTAGGTGGAGGCGATGGGGTGGCTCCCGTGGTCCCGCGACGGGGCGGACGGGCTCACGGTGTCCGCTCGGTGAGGCAGTACACGGCGCCCGCCGGATCGCGCATCACGATCCATGACGCACCGTCGCTCACGTGCGTCGCGCCGAGCTTCTCGTGCCGGGCGCGGGCCGCCGCGGTGTCGCGGCACGCGAGATCGAGGTGGGCGCCCGCGGGACCGTTCGCGTCGAGCCGCTGCAGCAGCAGCTGCACCGGCACGCCGGACACCAGCCTGAACTCCGGCCGGGAGCACGGGACTTCGGGCCACTCGGTGAGCGCGGACCAGAACGTGCACTCGCGGTCGTACACCTGCGGCGGGGTGTCCAGACACACCTGGTCGACGCGCTCGCCGGTGCCGACGGGCGGCGGCACCGCACTCTCCCCCGACCACGACACCAGGCAGAACAGGTGCCCGGCCGGCGAGCAGAGGACCTCCAGGCCCGGTTCGGTGTGGACGCCGGCCGCGCCGAGGGCGCGGGCCCGCTCCCCCGTCCCGGACACGTCGTCCACGGCGAGGTCGAGGTGGGCGCCGCCCGGCCCGTCGAGGACGCCCTGCACCTTGACGCACGCGTCCGCTCCGGAGGCCTCGGGGAGCAGGGTCACGAACTCCCCCCGCTCGCCCCGCGGCTCGGACACCGTCGCCTCGCTCACGCGGGCCCAGAAGTCGTGGGCGACGGCGAACCGTTCCAGCGGCCGGTCGACGAACGCGTACGTCCAGCGGATCACGGGCCGCTCACCCCGTGGCGTCCGCGAGGGCCAGCTCGTGGAGCCGGTCCGGCGGGCCGGGACGGGCGTAGTACCAGCCCTGCGCCGTGTCGCAGCCGAGCTGCTTCAGCTGCTCGGCCTGCGCGCCGGTCTCGACGCCCTCGACGGTGACCGCGAGGTTCAGGCTGTGGGCGAGCGAGACGATGCCCTCCACGATCTTCAGGTCCACGGGGTCCGCGGGGTACTGCTGCATGCCCTGGGTGAAGGAACGGTCCAGCTTGAGCACGTTGACCGGCAGCCGGCGCAGGTTCGCGAGGTTCGAGTAGCCGGTGCCGAAGTCGTCGAGCGCTATGTCCACGCCCATCTCGGACAGCCGGCGCAGCGGCTTGAGCAGATCGTCGTCGGCGCCGATCAGCGCCGACTCCGTGACCTCCAGGCAGAGCGCGCCCGGGGCGAGCCCGGCCCGCTCCAGGATGTCGACCGTGTCGGAGACGAGCCCGGGGTGGGTGAGCTGCATCGGGGACAGGTTGACGTTGATGCGCAGGGGGCCCGCGTCCGCGTGCCGTTCCTGCCAGACCCGGGCCTGACGCACCGATTCCTCCAGGACCCAGCGGCCGAGCGGCACGATGAGGCCGGTGTGCTCGGCGAGCGGGATGAACCGGTCGGGGCCGAGGACGCCGTGCTGCGGGTGCAGCCAGCGGACCAGGGCCTCGGCGCCGCGCACGCTGCCGTCGCCGAGGTGCACGAGCGGCTGGTACTCGATGAAGAACTCGCCGCGGTCCAGGGCGGCGGGCAGTGCCGTGGTCAGGCCGTGCCGGGTGATGGCGCGGGCGTCGGCCTCGGGGTCGGCGAGCTCGTAGCGGTTGCCGCCCGCGGACTTGGCCCGGTACATCGTGATGTCGGCGCTGCGCAGCACCTCGGCGGGGCTGCGCTCGCCGGCCGGTCCCTCCACTATGCCGATGGAGCCGCGCACGGTCAGTTCGCGGCCGTCGATGCGGATGGGCGTGGCGAGGGCGCTCATGATGCGGCCCGCGAGCTCGTCGACCTCGGCCTCGGTGTCCTTGCCGGTGGTCAGGGCGACGAACTCGTCGCCGCCGAGCCGGGCGACCATCTCGCCGCGGGCCGTGGCGCAGGCCTGCAGCCGGTCGGCGACCTCGACGAGGAGCCGGTCGCCGACGGCGTGGCCGAGGCTGTCGTTGATGGTCTTGAAGCCGTCGAGGTCGAGGTAGCACAGGCCGAAGCGCATGCCCTCGCCCGCGCCGAGCACCTTCTCCAGACGCTCGAAGAAGAGGGTGCGGTTGGGCAGTCCGGTCAGCGCGTCGTGCGTGGCCTCGTAGCGCAGGCGCAGGTTGAGCAGCCGGCGCTCGGTGGTGTCCTCCATCAGGGCCAGCTGGTACTGCGGGACGCCGTCCTTGTCGCGCAGCAGCGACACCGTCAGATTGGTCCAGAGGGCGGTGCCGTCGGGCCGGTAGAACGCCTTCTCCACCCGGTAGTGCTCGCGCTCGCCGCGGACCAGCTCGTTGTAGAGGTGCCAGACCTGCGGGGCGTCCTCGGGGTGGGTCCACTCGGCGACGTTGCGGCCGCGCAGCAGGCCCTCGCCGCCGCCGAACATCCGCACCAGCGCGTCGTTGACCTCCAGGACCGTGCCGTCGAGGTCGGCGATGCCGATGCCGATGGCGGCGCCGTGGAACACCGCGCGGAACCGGGCCTCGCTCGCGTGCAGGGCCTCGGCGACGACGCTGCGCGCGTTGAGCGCGGCCCGCGAGATCGCCTCCTGCTCGGCGAGGGTGCGCTCGCGCAGCGCGGCCGCGAACCCGGCCGCGACGGCGTGCTGGATGCGGGCGCAGCGGGCCCGCAGATCGTCCTCGCGCTCGGCCGTGCGCGCCTCTTCGCCGCAGTACAGGACGAGGTACGCGTCGACCACGTCGAGGGTGCGGCTCAGCGCCTCGGGGTCGGTGCAGTGTGCGTCGATCAGGGCGGCGCCGACCGCCCTGGCCTCCGCGCCGTCCAGGCTCCGCGCGGCCAGTGCCGCACGCAGCCGCCGGACGACCGGCACGAGTTCCTCCTCGAACTCGGGCCGGGTCAGGGACGTCGCCGTCACCGGGTAGATGGCCCGGCTCCAGATGGTGGCGAACCTGCGCAGTCTGTCCTCCGGTCCGCCCGGCTCTCCGCTCACGCCTTGCGCCCCACTCCCACATAGCCCGCGAATGTGTACGGGTCCTCGTCCTCGGGCGCGGTCTGCGGCCGCCACACCGGCATCGGCACGATGCCGGGCTCGACGACCTCGTAGCCCTCGAAGAAGCGTCCGATCTCCGCGGGGCTCCGCATGATCAGCGGATTGCGGACATCTTTCCGGTAGACGTCGACCGCGCCGTCGGCCTGCTCCGTCGAGATGGGCATTCCCTCGTACGAGGCATGCGTCACGATCAAGAGGCTGCCGGGTGCGAGCGCCTCGCCGAGTTCGGCCACGGCCGCGTACGGGTCGTCGGCGTCCTCGATGAAATGCAGTACGGCGACCAGGAGCAGTGCCACCGGCCGCCGCAGGTCGAGGAGTTGGGCGACCTCGACGCTGTTCAGGACGTCCCGCGGCTTGCGCAGGTCCGCCGCGAGGACCGCGGTGTCCGTGTTGCCTTCGAGCACGGCCGTGCTGTGGGCGACGGCGACCGGGTCGTGGTCGACGTAGACGACGCGGGCACCGGGGCTCGCCTGCTGGGCCACCTCGTGCACGTTGCCGAAGGTCGGGATGCCGGAGCCGATGTCGAGGAACTGGGTGATGCCCTCGTCGAGGGCGTACCGCACCGCCCGCCGCATGAACGCCCGGTTCGCCTGCATGATCTTGGGCAGGCCCGGCATGAACTCCATGGCCTTGCGGGCGGCGTCCCGGTCGACCTCGAAGTTGTGCGAACCGCCCAGGTAGTAGTCGTAGATCCGGGACACACTGGGCACCGAGATGTCGATGCCCTGCGGGGCCCAGGCAGGACGCTCCATCAATCTCTCCAAGGCGTAGGCGAGCCGGTGTTCGAGCTGAGGCTACTGATCAGCTGCCAAAGGAGCGAGTCAAAACGGAAATTGACCGTCCGTTCTCGGTCACTGCCTGCGGCACGTGCCAATTGGCCGTGATCCGAAACCACCCCGAAACCATCTCTTTCCCAACCGAAAAGAACCGGTCCGTTCCCGGCACATGACCATCACTGGGCCATGTGAGGAACGGACCGGCGATTCGCCAAATCCTTGACGACTCTACTGTGAGCCGCTTGCCGGACGCACCGGCCCCTCCTCGGTTGTTACTTGGGAGCGCCCACCGGCTTTCCGTCGGGAGCCGCCGCGTACCAAGTACCACCGACTCCCTGACCGTTGGTGTCACCCGGCTTCTTGTCACCGGAGAACGTATAGACCGGCCAGCAGTTCAGGGTCTGCTGCTTGGTGCCGTCGGGCCGGGCGAAGGTCATGTATCCCTTGAGCGGAATGTTCTCGGTGTCGTTCTTCGCGACCGGCGGGACGGCCGGCCACTTCTGCGCGCACGCGCCCACGCAGTTGGACTTGATGGGCCAGGCCGAGTCCTTGAGGAAGCGGTAGACGGTCATGCCGTTCTTGTCGACGACGATCTCGCCGAGCTTGGGGTCCTTGCGCGTGGACAGGCCCTTCAGGTCGGCGGGCTGCGCGGCGGAGGCCGGGCTCGCCTTCTTCCCGTCGGGCGCGGCGGCGTACCAAGTGCCGCCCACGCCCTGCCCCTTGGCGTCGCCCGGCGCGGTGTCCATCGCGTACCGGTACATCGGCCAGCCGTCGATGGTCAGCTGCTTGGTGCCGTCCGGCGCCGTCACCTCGCCCATCAGGGCCGGGTCGACGCCCGGCGCGGCCTTCGCGCCGCTCGCGGGGACGGCGGGCCAGGCCTTGAGACAGGCGGCGTCACAGTTCGACTTGGGCGGTTGCGCGGTGTCCTTGTCGAAGCGGTACATGGTGAATCCGGCGCTGTCCGTGAGGACCTGGCCGAGCTTCTTGCTGTCCCACACGGCGAGCTGACCGGCGGACTTGGCCTTGGCGGCGTCCTTCTCGGCGCCGCCGCCCGCGTCGCCGTAGCCGTCGGAGCCGTAACCGCCCTGCGCCGGGGCGGCGTTGCCCACGTTCTGGCCGTTCGCGCTCTGGTCGCCCTTGTCCTGACCGCACGCCGTCGTCAGCGCCAGCAAGGCCGCAGCTGTCGCTACGAGCGAGGCGCTCCGCCAGGAGGTCTTCATCGTCAACTCCCGCTAATTGCTTGGGTGTTGTGCGATCCCGGTCGGGTCCGCACATGGCCCTAGGTACGGGCGCGGACGGCGGGTGCGTTCAACGCGGTCCAAGATTTCTTGCGCGCAAACCTCGCGTGCCCCCACTCCCCACGTTCGGGGCAATCCACGGCGACGCGGGCGTGCCGGGCCGCACCGCCGCCCATGATCTCGGTCGTGGATCGAACCAGTCGGGCCAGGTCCGCCCTGGTCACACGAGTCCTCGCGGTGCTGGCCACCGCCTGGCTGTGCGGCGCCGCCGCACCCGTGGCCCAGGCGCTGGCCCCCGCCGACAACTGCGCGTACGCCTCGATCGACGGCGGCGCGACGGGCGGCGCCGTGGCGGTCTCCGGCGACGGCGTCACCTGCAGCGC
>NZ_JAMOLN010000292.1 GCF_024448165.1 Streptomyces longispororuber | reverse complement strand
ACCTTCCACGGGCCCGTCGTCCAGGCGCGGCACGTGGACATCACGTACGCCGCTGCCGCGCCGTCGCACCGGGAGCGGCTCGTCGGCGCCGTGGGCGGCGCGGTGTTCGGCGCCCTTGCGGTGCTGCTCGCGCTCGGCCACGGCGCCGACCTCGTGCGCTTCGGGACGGCCGCCCGCTGGCTGACGGTCGCCGGCTGCCTCGCCGCAGCCGTCCTGCTGCCGTTCCTGCCGTCGCTGCGGGTGCGGCGCGAGCGCCGGATCGCCACGGCCCCGGTCGCCGTCGCCCGCCTCGACGCCGCCGCCCGCTCCCTCGCCGACATGCTGACCGCGCAGTACGCCGGCGAGGAACGGCACGCCCGGATCGGCGACCCGATGGCGCTGCCCGTGCGCTGGCGCGCCGCCGAACCGGACCTCGCGGACCACCCGGTGAGCCTGCTGCCGGAAACCGGCGGAGCGGATCACGTCCCGGTCCTGGAGGGCGAGTTCCTGCGCATCGCCGAACAGTACGACGCGCTGCCGCGACGCCGGCTCGCGATCCTCGGCGGCCCCGGTGCCGGCAAGTCCGTGCTCGTGGTGCGCCTGGCCCGCGAGCTGCTGCGCCGCCGCACCGGCCGGGACGCCGAACCGGTGCCGGTGGTGTTGCCCCTGGCGTCCTGGAACCCGCGCGAGACACCGTCCGTGTGGTGGTGGGCGGCCGGCGAACTGGCGCAGGCCCACCCTTCCGCCGTCACGGTCCCCGGCGCGGCCCGCCGCACGGTCGCCCATCGGCTGATCACCTCCGGCCGCGTGCTCCCGGTCCTCGACGGATTCGACGAACTGCCCGCGTCCGCCCGGGTGGACGCCCTGCGTCAGCTGCGCAGCGGACTGCACGGCGACGTCCCCCTCGTGCTCACCAGCCGGGTCGCCGCGTACCGCGACGCCATGCGGCAGGGCGACGTCCGGCTGCCCGGCATGGCGGCGGTCGAACTGCGGCCCCTCGACGTCGAGGACGTCCGCGGCTACCTGCTGCTGTCCGCCCGCCCCGGCGCGGACCACCGCAGCAAATGGGACCCGGTGCTCACCGCCCTGACGGACGGGGACACCGCGCAGGCCCGGCGGCTGCGCGGTGTGCTCCGCACCCCGCTGATGGTGGCCATGGCACGGGTCGTCTACAGCGACACCTCGGCACGGCCCGCCGAGCTCCTCGACACCGAGGAGTTCCCCACCGCACGGGCGGTGCGGCGCCATCTGCTCAGCTCGTTCGTCGACGCCGCGTACGCACCGGACGGCGACGCCCCCGACCACCGGCGGCGCTGGACACCCCGCCAGGCGCGGCACTGGCTCGCCCAACTGGCCGCGGAGGAGCGGCGGACCGGCCGCCGGGACATCGCGTGGTGGCGCCTGGAACGCATGTTGCCGCGCGGCGCCCTGCTGCTGCTCGTCCTGCCCGTGGCCGCCGCGGCCGCCCTCGCCGTCGACACGGCACGACTCCCGTGGGCGGACGGGTACCAGGACGTGCCGGTCCCGCGCGGGGCGGTGGCCGCGCTGCTGGTGGCCGCCGCTGCGGTCGTGGGGCGCTACGGGGTCCGCCGGGACGCCCTGGTGGTCCCCCAGCGTCTGGTGAGGCCGGGGCCGCGGGACGTCCTGGCGTCCGTCCGGCAGTTCACCGTCCCCCTGCCGTTCACCTTGGGCGCGCTGGCTCTGCTGCTCCCCTCGTTCGGCGTCGCAGCGGCCCTCGGGGTGCTCATCGCCGTGTGGATCCTGCACGCGATGGGCGGCGCCCTGCGCAGGCCCGCCGACCCGGAGGCTCATGGCCCCCTGGAACTGCTGCGCGCCGACCGGCGGACCGTGCTCACCCTGGGACTCGTCCCCGCCGCGCCGGCCGGCGCGGGGCTGCGGTTCCCCCTCGGGGCCGTGGGCGTCCTCGCGGGGGCGGTGCTCGTCTGGGGGCGCGGGCTCGGCCGTGACGTGGTGGAGCCCGCCCACTGGTTCGTCCTCGCGGCGACCGCCCTCGTCGCCGCCGCTGCCCTCGGGTTCGCGGCGTCGGCATGGGGCCGGTACTGCCTCGCCAGGACCTGGCTCGCACTGAGCGGCCGCATGCCGTGGCAGCCGATGTCGTTCCTCCAGGACGCCCACCGCCGCGGGGTGCTCCAGCGGACGGGAGCCTTCTACCGGTTCCGCCACCTGGAGCTGCGCAACGAACTCGCCGCCGCACCGCGGTCGGAGACCGGACCGGCACTGGAACTGGAGCTCCGGCAGCGTTCCCGGCTGCGGATGCCCGACCGGCAGCGGATCACCGCCGCACTGGCAGCCCTCGTCGCGGGGCCCGCCGCGTTCGTCCTCCTCGCTGGCGCGCTGGGCGGCCCGCCCGCCGCGGGCCCGGTCCGCGCCCTCGCCCCGGCCTGCACCCTGCTCACGGAGCACGATCTGCGCGGCTTCCTCGCCGACCCCGTCCGCGTCCCGCGCGACCCCCGGCCCGGCGTGGTCCTGCCCGCCGCCGGGTCCATGCGGTCCTTCGCCGTGCCGACGGCCGGGTCCAGCGGCTGCACGTACACGGAAGGCGCCGCGCTGCGCCCGGAGGCGTGGATCGGCGTCGGCGTCGGGTTCACGGCGGCCGTGGACCGGCGCAGCAGCAGTTCCTGGGCGGACGAGTGGGCGCGGTCGCCGACGATGTGGGGCGGCGCGAAGGCGGTGTCCGGGATCGGCGACACCGCGTTCGAGGGCACCCGGCCGGTGCCCGGCGAGGACCCGGTCCTGCGCGCGAAGACCCCGGCGTACACCTCGCCCATGGGCCGGGTGCGGGCGAGCGCGGACAACATGGTCGTCACGGTCGACGTCAGCCTGGAGTTCGCCACCGAGGCCCAAGTCCTGGACGCGGCACGGCTGGTGGCCCGCACCGTGCTGCACAACGCGGGCCGGCTGGGACCGCCGGGGCCGGGGGAGCGGACCCTGCGCGACGCGGTCGTGCCGCGGGCGCCGGGGCTGTCCCGGTTCGGCCTCTACGACGCGAAGGCCGCGGGCCGGCTGACCGGCGCCACCTGGGCCGCCGACGACCCCTCCTCGATTCTCGGCTTCCACTCCGGCTACTTCTGGCTGGCGCTGAGGCTGCCGCGCGGGACGCGCTGCGACGGGGCGGGCGCCGGCTCCTTCACCGACGACGTGACCTGCACCGCCGACACCCCGGACGGGCCGGTGCGCCTCACCCTGGCCGTCCACGACTGCGGCGGCGCCTGCACCACCCGCGAGCGGGACGACTTCTACGCGGACCGCCCCGCGCCATACGCCGGTTCGCTGTCCCGGCACGACGCGCACACCCGCTTCCGCGTGCGGGAGGCGGCGGACGGCGGCGCCACCGCCCATCTGGTGCGCGGCCTGCGGTCCTGGTGGCGGACGCCCACCTGGAACGGCCGGAAGAACACGGCGCGACGGCCGCTCGACTTCTACCTCTGGCTCCGCGTCACCACGCCGCCGGGACAGCGGGCCCTCGCGGAGAAGGTCATCAACGACGCGTACCGGCAGCGCCCGGCGGACGGGGCGTGAGGACCGGGGACGCGGCGAGCACTCAGAAAGCGACAGAATCCGACGGCGTCATTGTGGCGATTGTGTTGTGTTCCTAAGGTGGGCCCTGCTCAACTGCCCGTCAGGCCCCATTGGTTGCACGTGTCCGCACTCGTGGAAGGGCACCTCATGACGCACCCGCACCCGCACCCGGACGTCCACCCCAGCACGTACATCAGCCGCCGCCGGCTCCTGGAGGCGGGCGCCGCCGTCGTCGGCGGGCTCGCGCTCTCCTCCGTCCTGCCTGCCGGAACCGCCCGCGCCCTCGCCGCCGGCCTCGACGCCACCGGTGACGAGTGGAACGGCCACATCGACCTCTTCCAGCTCGGCACCGAGCCCCCGCACACCACCCTCATGCCGTACGAGAACGTCCAGCGGGCCCTCGCCGCCGACCGCACCCGCTCGGCGTACCGGCAGAGCCTGGACGGCGACTGGAAGTTCAAGTACGTCGACCGGCCCGCGGACAAGCTCGACGACTTCCACCGCACCGACCTCGACGACTCCGGGTGGGAGACGATCCCGGTCCCGTCGGTCTGGCAGCTGCACGGGCACGACTTCCCGATCTACATCAACATCACCTACCCGTGGCGGGGACCGAACGGCCTCGGCGAGGAGCCCCAGCCGCCCGCCGCGCCGACCAGATACAACCCGGTGGGCCAGTACAGACGCACCTTCACCGTGCCGAAGGGCTGGGCGGGCCGGCGGACGTTCCTGCACTTCGAGGGCGTGAAGTCCGCCCACTACCTGTGGGTCAACGGGCAGTTGGCCGGCTACCACGAGGACTCGTACACGCCCGCCGAGTACGACATCACCCCCTACCTGACCGACGGCACGAACCACGTCGCGGTCGAGGTCTACCGCTACTCCGACGGCGACTGGCTCGAGGACCAGGACATGATCCGGCTCAGCGGGATCTTCCGGTCCGTGTACCTGTACTCGACGCCCACCGTCCACGTGCGGGACTTCCGCCTCGACACCCCCATGGCGGACGGGTACACCAGTGCCGGTCTCTCGGTCACGGCGGCCCTGCGGGACTACGACGGCGACGCCGACGGAGACGCGTACACCGTCGAGACACAGCTCTACGACCCCGACGGCCACGCCGTGTGGCCGCGGCCGCTCACCCAGCGCCTCACCCTCGCCGACGGCGAAGCCGAGGGCCAGGACGCCAAGCCGGTGCCCTCGCCCCGGCTCTGGTCCGCGGAACAGCCGCACCTCTACACGGCCGTGCTCCAGCTCCGCGACCCGGCAGGCAAGGTGACCGAGACGCTCTCGCACCGCGTCGGCCTGCGCGAGTTCGCGATGCGGGACGGGCTGATGCGGATCAACGGCAAGCCGGTCTCGCTGCGCGGCACCAACCGCCACGAGATGCACCCGGACCGCGGCACCGCCCTCACCCGCGACGACCTCGTGCGCGACATGACGGTCATCAAACAGGCGAACATCAACTCCGTGCGCACCTCGCACTACCCGAACAACCCGCTCTGGTACGAGCTCGCCGACGAGTACGGCCTGTACCTCGTCGACGAGACGAACCTGGAGACGCACGGCGTCCGCGACGCGTACCCCGCGAGCAAGGACGACTGGAGCAAGGCGTGCGTGCAGCGCGCGCAGAACATGGTCCACCGCGACAAGAACCACGCCTCCGTGGTCATCTGGTCGCTCGGCAACGAGGCGGGGTCGGGCTCCACCTTCAAGGCCATGCACGACTGGATCCGCTCCTACGACACGACCCGGGTGATCCAGTACGAGGGCGACGACAGCCCCGGCGTGAGCGACATCCGCTCCGCCATGTACGAGTCGCCGACCCGGGTGGAGGCGCGCGCGAAGGACACCTCCGACACCCGCCCGTACGTGATGATCGAGTACGCCCACTCGATGGGGAACTCGACCGGCAACTTCAAGGAGTACTGGGACGTCGTCCGCCGCCACGACGTCCTCCAGGGCGGCTGGATCTGGGACTTCGTCGACCAGTCGCTGAGCTGGCCGATGCCCGCGCGCACCCTGCTGACCGAGACGGGACCGTTGGGGCTGACCGGCGAGGTCATGCCCGCGTCCGCGGAGTTCACCCGCGAGAAGGGCGTGACCGGGGCGACCGTCTTCGCCCGCGACGACCGCCTCGACCTCACCGGTTCGCTGACCCTCGAAGCCTGGCTCACCCAGCACGTCCGCTACGGCCACCAGCCGGTCATCGCCAAGGGCGACACCCAGTACGCGCTCAAGCTGTCCGACCGGACCCTGGAGTTCTTCATCTGCTCCGACGGGCAGTGGATCGCGGTCAACTGGACGACTCCCGCGGAGGGTTGGACCGACGTCGAACATCACGTCGCGGGCGTCTTCGACGCGGACGCCGGGAAGCTCACCCTGTACGTCGACGGCGAGGCGAAGGCCACCAGGACCACCGACCGCAAGCCGACGAACAACACCGCACCCCTGTGCCTGGCCTTCGACCTCGACAACCCGACCCGGGAGTTCAGCGGTTCCGTGCGCCGGGCCCGGGTGTACGCGCGGGCCCTCACCGCCGGGGAACTCTCCGACGACGGACGGAAGCCGGACGGCGACGGCGTACGGTTCTGGTTCGACGCGCGGACCGCGGGCCACGAGGCGGTCAGGGCCGGCGACGGGAAGCAGCAGACGTTCTTCGCGTTCGGCGGCGACTGGGGCGACAACCCCAACGACGGCGCGTTCGTCGCCGACGGCATCGTCACCGCGGACCGTGGCCACACCGGCAAGATCACCCAGGTGAAGCGCATCTACCAGGCGATCGGCGCCCGGCCCAAGGACGGCGGCGCCCCCGGCCGGGTCACGCTCACGAACGAGAACCTCTTCACCAACCTCCGTGCCTACGACGGCAGATGGGAGCTCTCCGTCGACGGCGAGGTCGTCCGGCGCGGAAAACTGACCCGCGCGCAGCTCGACGTCGCACCGCTGTCCAGCCAGGACATCACCGTGCCGGTCAGCCTCCCCGGCAACCCCGAACCAGGCAGCGAGTACTTCCTCCAGCTCTCCTTCACCACGAAGGAGAAGACCCCCTGGGCGGACGCCGGATTCGAGGTGGCCCGGATCCAGCTCCCGCTGGACGCCGCAGGCCCCGACGTCACCCCTGTGCCCCTGCGCTCCGTGCCGACCCTGTCCTACGAGGACGGGAAGGCCGACGTCACCGTCGACGGAGCCGACTTCACCGTCGTCGTCGACAAGTCGACCGGGACCATCACCTCGTACGAGGCGCACGGCACCGTGCTGGTCAGCGACGGGCCCGCGCCCAACTTCTGGCGCGCGCCCACCGACAACGACCGCGGCAACGGCCAGCACGTCCGCAACCAGACCTGGCGCGACGCGGGCGCGCACCGCAAGGTCACGGACGTCACCGTGCGCGGCATCGACGGCCGCGCCGTCGAGATCGCCGTGCGCGGCACCCTGCCGACGACGGCCGAGTCCACGTACACGACGACGTTCACCGTGTTCGGCAACGGCGAGATCAAGGTCGACAACACCGTCCACCCGGGCGCCGGTTCGCTTCCGTACCTCCCCGAGGTCGGCACGATCCTGCGGCTGCCCGCCGCCCTCGACCGGCTGCACTACTACGGTCGCGGCCCCGAGGAGAACCACTGGGACCGCAACGACGGAACGGACGTGGGGACGTGGTCGTCGACGGTGGCCGAGCAGTGGAGTCCGTACATCCGGCCCCAGGAGAACGGCAACAAGACCGACGTCCGCTGGGCGGCCCTCACCGACCGGCGCGGTCGCGGGCTCCTGGTGAGCGGCGAGCCGCTGGTCGAGATCAACGCCTCGCACTTCACGCCCGAGGACCTCTCCGTCGGGGTGCGCCACGACTACCAGCTCGTCCCGCGTGACCAGGTCGTCCTGCGCGTGAACCACCGGCAGATGGGCGTGGGCGGCGACAACAGCTGGGGCGCCCACACGCACGACGCGTACAAGCTGCTCGCGGACCGGGACTATGCCTACACCTACCGGCTGCGGCCCCTCACCGACGTGCGGCGGGCCACGGAGCTGTCGCGCAGGCCGACGGCGGGCGAGTAGCGGGACCGGAGGCACGGCGGGCCGTCGGGACCGGTGCGTGACCGGTCCCGACGGCCCGCGGGCCTCTCACAGCCCGGTGACCTTCCCGCTCGCGGACACCTCGTAGACCAGCGTCACCGTGCGGCGGCCGCCCGGTGGGAGGGAGACGTCCCAGCGGGCGATGCCGTCCGCGTCGACCGAGTCCGGGGCGGGGGAGCAGGCGTCCTTGCGCAGGCGGACCTCGACGCCCGTCACCTCGGAGACCGGGATCCGTTCGCGCAGCGTGATCACCCGGTCGTCGCTCTCGCCGGGCGCGGAGAACCGTGACAGGTGCAGCCGTACCGTGCGGGTGATCACGGTCCGCTGGGTGAGTCCCGCGGTGTCCCGGGACTCCTCGGTCTCGCGCAGCACCCGGTGGCTGTCCGAACTGCCGAACGCGAGCTCGGCGGGGGCACCGGGAGCGGTGAAGTCCAGGGTGCCGCGGCCGGTGAAGCCGCTGTCGCGGACCAGTTCGACGGGGCCGGCGAGCAGGGCGTGGCCCGCCGTGTTCGTGAACCGCACCACCTGGGTGACCAGCGGCGACAGTTCGGGCGCGCAGACGTACTCGCTGTGCGCCGCCGACGTGCTGCCGGTGAGCGGGACGCGGTGCCCGTGTCCGTCGCCCGGCACCGAGGCCGGCCCGGGTGCGTGCAGGACGCGCACCTCGCCGCCGTCGTCGACGCCCGGCAGGCCGGGGACCGTCGCGGGGCCGACGTCGGAGACCTTCTCCTCCCGCACCTCCACGTCCACGGTGCGGCGCTCGGCCGTGGACCTGTCCCGGAGGGTCAGCCGGTCCTCGACGAGCCGCGGCGGAGCGGTGGCCAGGCTGGACCGGGCCGTCGACAGGGTCAGCCGGACACCGGACCAGTCCTCGCCGGTGCGCTGCCACACCATCGCGTCGGTCTGCAGGGCGAGTTCGCCGCCCTGGAGCGTCGCACGGTAGGCCGGGCGCCACAGGGCGCAGGGCGTGAGGTGGCTCAGCCGGAGTACGGCGGGGCCCGCGGCCGGGGCCCGTACCGTCAGTTCGACGTGCGCGGTGAGCTCCGGCGGCTCCTGCTCGGTGTGGAGCAACGCGTTGTGGGTCTCGTTGAGTTCGTCGCTCAGCCCGGCCATCCTGGCCCGGACGGTGCCGAGTTCCTCCTCGTACATGTCGCGCTCGGTGTCGAGGCGGTCCAACTCGGCGGACCAGCGCTCCGGTTCGGACTCGCCGTAGCCGGTACCCTCGCCGATCTCCCGCAGCAGATCGGTGGCGAGCCTGCCCAGCACGTCCAGTCGGGTCTCCAGTCGGTCGCGGCGCTGCTCCAGGGTGCGCAGCTCCTCGCCGAGCGCGTGCGCCCGCCGCCGCAGCGGGGAGTCCTCGTCGGTCGGCGCCTCGGGGCCGCGGGGCGTCCAGGCCCGCACCACGCGGACGTCCAGGACGGTGAACTCGCCCTGCTCGCCGGTGAGTTCCGCGTGCAGGCTGCGGTCGACGGCGAGGGCGCCGACGGGCCCGAGGCGGAGCCGCTGCACGCCGGGCTCCAGGTGGAGGGTGGTGGTGCGTTCGATGTGCGCGCGGTCCTCCAGGCAGGTCACCGAGGTGACGGGCAGCGGGATCGCGTCGGGGACCGGAGCGGAGACCGACTCGGTTGCAGTGGGTGTGGACATGGCTGGGTCAGCTCCTCCGGTTGCCGCCGGTGAGGGCCTTGGCGGCCGGGATGCGGATCTCGTAACCGCCGTCGAGCGCGGCGGTGCCGCCCGCGGGGACGTCGACCCGCCACAGGCGCGTGCCGGGGACGTGCCGCTCGGGCCCGTCGCCGCCGCCCTCAGGTTCCGTCCAGCCGGGCCGTTCCTCGATGCGGACGTCGGCCTCGGAGGTGACCGGGACGCGCTCGCGCACCTCCACGGTGACCGGCCGGGCGAGGCGGTTGGCCAGGTCGACGTGGATCCGGTGGTCGAGCACGGTCGTGGTGTTGCGCAGTCCCGCCGTCGACTCGCGCAGCTCCGTGCGGCGGCCGACCCGGACCGCCTCGGCGGGGCCGAGCCCCACGCGGCCGGTGCCGCCCGGGGCGAGGGTGGGCAGGGCGGTGGTCGGCAGCTGGTCACCGTCGACCGTGACGTCCACGGGCCCGGCCAGCAGGGCCTGCTGGGTCGCGTTCGTGACGACCAGGGTCGCGTACACGGTCTCCTCGACGGAGGGCACGCAGAGGTACTCGGAGCGGAGCCCGACCGGGAGTTCCGTGACGGTGACCGTGTGCCAGCCGCCGTCGGAGGGGATGTCGGCGGTGCCCTGCGCGTCGTAGCGGTGGTCGAAGGAACCCGCCGCCTCGCGCGGCCGCACCGCGTGCCCCGGCAGCGGCAGCGAACTCACCGACTCCGCGCGGCGCCGGTACTCGGCGGCCACCGGGTCGGCGACGGTCCCGGGGGAGAGGAGGCCACGGCGACCGCCGCTCGCCTCCGGACCGGA
>NZ_JAMOLN010000291.1 GCF_024448165.1 Streptomyces longispororuber | reverse complement strand
GCGCGTCCCCGAGAAGCCGGGGTCCGCCCCACTCAGGTGTGTCAGGACGTTGCCGTCGTCACCGCTGAGGTCCAGGTGCGTAGGGCCTCGTCCACCTGGGGCTCCGTGACCACCAGGGCCGGGATCATCCGGACCACGTTGCCCCAGGGGCCGCAGGTCAGGAGGAGGAGGCCCTCGTCCGCCGCCGCCTGCTGGGCCCGGAGGGCGGTCGCCGGGTCGGGGTCGCCGTCCGGTGTCGTGAACTCGCTGGCCAGCATCAGGCCGAGGCCCCGTACGTCGCCGATCGCGGGGGTCTTCGCCGCCACGTCCTCCAGGCCCGCCCGCAGCCGCGCGCCCATCGCCGCCGCGTTCGCCACGAGCCCCTCCTCCGCGATGACGTCGAGGGTGGCGCAGGCCGCCGCGCAGGCGACCGCGTTGCCGCCGTACGTGCCGCCCTGGGAGCCGGGGCGCACCTTGTGCATCAGGGCGGCCGGCGCCGCGATGCCGGACAGCGGGAATCCGCTGGCCAGGCCCTTCGCCGTGATCAGCACGTCCGGCCGCACGTCGAAGTGGTCGTGGCCCCAGAAGCGGCCGGTGCGGCCGACGCCCGTCTGGATCTCGTCGAGGATCAGGACGATGCCGTGGCGGTCCGCGCGTTCCCTGAGCCCTTGCAGGAAAGCCGTGTTGGCGGGGACGTAGCCGCCTTCGCCAAGGACGGGTTCGACGAGGATCGCCGCCGTGTCGTCGGGGTCGGAGACCGTCTGGAGGACGTGGTCCAGCTCGCGCAGCGCGAACCGGGTCGCCGTCTCCTCGTCCCAGCCGTAGTGGAAGGCGTTCGGGAAGGGCGTGATCGCCACGCCCGCCATCAGCGGGCCGAACCCGGTGCGGATCTTCGTGCCGGACGTCGTCAGGGACGCCGCGGCGACGGTGCGTCCGTGGAATCCGCCGTGCGCCACGATGATGTTGGGGCGACCGGTGGCCTGGCGGGCGAGCCGCATCGCGGCCTCCACCGCCTCGCTGCCGGAGTTCACGAAGAAGAGGCTGTCGAGGCCCTCGGGGAGGACGTCGCCGAGTTTCTCCACGAGACGTTGCAGCGGCTGGTGCAGGACGGTCGTGTACTGGCCGTGGATCAGCGTCGCGACCTGCTCCTGCGCGGCCGCCACCACCCGTGGATGGCAGTGCCCGGTGCTCGTCACCCCGATCCCGGCGGTGAAGTCCAGATAGCGGCGGCCGTCGATGCCGTAGAGGTGGACGCCTTCCCCGCGCTGCGCGACGACGGGGGTGGCCTGACGCAGATGCTCGGACAGTCGGGTCATGACTCCAGCGTCAGTGCCGCGCCGAACGGGCGTCAATGGGTCATGTGTGGCGATTCGCGTCTCGGGTGCCGAACCCGCGCTTCCACGATTCGCAGGAGTTCTGCGTAATTTCCGTACGGGCGGGGTTCCCAAGCCCTGATGGTTATGCAACAGTCCTGCGCAACCCACTCGACCGACCGGCGAAGGCGGATGCGATGGCGTCGCACGACCGGGCGCGCGGGCACGATCTCGCGGCTCTGCGCGGCCTCAACACCCAAGTGGTGCTGCGGGCGTTGCGGCAGGAGAGCCCGCAGACGGTGAGCCGGATCGCGGGCGCCACCGGACTGTCCCGGCCGACCGTGGAAGCGCTCGTGGAGGAACTGGTCGGCCGGGGCTGGATCGCCGAGACGGACGCCCCGGCGGCGGGCCGCGCCCCGGGGCGGCCCGCGCGCCGGTTCCGGTTCCGGGCCGAGGCCGGGCACGTCGTCGGCGTCGACATCGGTCTGCGGAAGATCGTGCTGCTGCTCGCCCGGCTGGACGGCGAGGTCGTCGCCCGCCGTCGCGAGGACTTTCCCGAGGAGCTGACGGGCGCCGAGCGGATCGAGCTGCTGCGCGGGCGGCTGCGCGCCTTCCTCGCGGACCAGGGCCTCGGCCCGCACGACGTGTGGTCGGTGGGCATCGGCGTGCCGGGCATGGTCGACGAGACGGGCCGGATCCGGTCGGTGATCGTGCCGGACTGGACCGACCTGGACCTCGCGCGGCGGCTCGCGGACGACGTCCCGTGCCGGATCCACGTCGAGAACGACGTGAACCTCGCGGTGCTCGCGGAGCACTGGCGGGGCGCCGCGATGCTCGCCGACGACGTGGCGTGCGTCCTCGTGGGGCGGCGCATCTCGTGCGGCGTGATGATCGACGGCCGGCTGCACCGGGGCCGGCGCGGCGGCGCGGGCGAGCTCGGCATCCTGCCCCGACTCGGCCTGGACGCCGCGGAGAAGGCGCTCGCCTGGGACGCGGACCGGCGGCCCGGCGAGTCGGAGACCGACGCGCTCGCGCGGGCCGTGCGGGCGGGCGACGCCGGGGCGCTCGACGTCCTCGACCGCTATCTCGCCGGGGTCGCCCCGGGCATCGCCGCGCTCGTCCTCGCGCTCGACCCCGAACTTCTCGTCCTGTCGGGCGCGTTGGCGCCGGTCGGCGATCCGCTGGGCCCGCTGCTCACCGAGCACCTGCGCCCGATCACCCTGCACGTGCCGCGCATCGCGGTCAGCACGCTCGGCCGCGAAGGCGTCGCTCTCGGCGCCGTACGCCGCGCCCTCGACGCGGTCGAATCCCACCTTGCCGACGGGGCAAGGCCGTTACGGCCCTGAGCCGGTACCCGCCCCCGTATCCGTGACCAGACCCCTACCCGTACCTCACCCGCTCTCTCCCCCTACCTACCGGAGACGCGTATGCGCAGGAGAACGCTTCTCGCCGGTGCGCTCGCGGCGACCCCGCTGGCCGCCGGCTGCAGCACCGGCGGCGAAGCTTCCGGCACCGCCGAGGCCGGCGGCCGCACCACCCTCACGTACGGCATGTGGGACGTGGCCCAGGCGCCCGGCATGCAGCAGATCATCAAGGCCTTCGAGCGCGAGAACCCGGACGTCTCCGTGGAGATCCAGCTCACGCCGTGGAACACCTACTGGACGACGCTGCGCACATCGATGCGCGGCGGCACGGCGCCCGACGTGTTCTGGATGAACGCCGTGAACATCCAGCTGTACGCGGCGAACGGCGTGCTCGAACCGCTGGGCGAGCACATCGAGCGGGACCGCACGCCGGTCGGCAAGCATCCGAAGGCGCTCGTCGACATCTACGCGTACGACGGTGAGCAGTACGGGCTGCCGAAGGACTTCGACACCATCGGGCTCTGGTACAACAAGGAGCTGTTCGACAAGGCGGGCGTCAAGTACCCCGATTCCAGCTGGACGTGGGACGACCTGCGGGACGCGGCGCGGGAGCTGACGAATCCGAAGGCGCGGGTGTACGGGATCACCGCGGAGATGGACCGGCAGTCCAAGTTCTATCCGACGGTGTTCGGCGCGGGCGGGTACGTGCTGCGCGACGGGCGGTCCGGGTTCGCCGACGAGCGGTCCATCGAGGGGCTGCGGTTCTGGACGGACCTCGTGGACCGGGGCTGGTCGCCGCCGCAGAGCGCCATGGCGGAGGTGCGGTCGCGCAATCTGTACCTGTCGGAGCAGACGGCGATGAACTACGACCTGTCGGCGATGGCGTCGTTCATGTACGGCACTCCGGCGATCAAGGACCACGGCGGGGTCACCGTCCTGCCCAAGGGCCGCGAGCGGGCCACGGTCATCCACGGCCTGGCGAACGTCATCAGCGCCAAGTCCCGCAAGAAGAAAGCCGCGTGGAAGTTCGTGGACTTCATGGCGCGGCGCCCGGCCGCCGAGATCCAGGCGAAGGGCGGCGTCACCATCTCCTCGTACGAGGACACCCAGGACGCCTGGCTGAAGTCGATGCCCGAGTTCGATCTGCGCAACTTCATCGACATGCTCGACTATGCGGTTCCGTACCCGAGTTCGCGGAACACGGCGGTCTGGGAGGACCTCGAGTACCTGCTGCTCGGGGCGCCGTTCAGCGGCAAGGGGAACATCGAGGACGCCGCCCGCACCCTGGCGAAACAGATGGACAGGGCGCTCGACGAGGAGGACAAGTGATGGCTGTTTTCCCGTCGACGGCCGCCGCGGAGGCGGAGGGCCGGATCAGGAGGCCGCGTACGAAGGCCGGGCCCGGCGGTGCCACGCGCGGCCCCAACTCGCGGACGCAGAAGGCCGCTTACCTGTTCATCGCGCCCATCGGTCTCGGTTTCCTGCTGTTCTACATCTGGCCGATGTTCCAGACGTTCGGCTACAGCTTCACCTCGTTCGGTCCGTTCGGCGGCAACAGCTGGATCGGCGGTGACAACTACGCGCGCGTCCTCCAGGACGTCACCGTGTGGCGGGCCGTCGGCAACACCCTGCTGTACGGGGCGATCGGGCTGGTCACGCTGCCGCTGTCGATCGCGGTCGCGGCGCTCCTGAACCGGCGCGGGCTGCGCGGCGTGTCCGTCTACCGCGCCCTGTACTTCATCCCGTTCGTGACGCTGCCGGTCGCGGTGGGCCTGGTCTGGAACTGGCTCTACAACGGCAACTTCGGTCTCCTGAACGAGGTCCTGTCGTGGTTCGGCATGTCACGCCACTACTGGGTGTCCGACCCGTCGTCGGCGCTGTGGGCGATCGGGCTCGTGTCGGTGTGGCAGAGCATCGGCTACTACTTGATCATCTTCATCGCGGGGATCAAGGGCATCCCGCAGGACTACTACGAGGCGGCCGAGCTGGACGGCGCGGGCCCGGTGCGCCGGTTCTTCACCATCACGCTGCCGCTGCTGAGCCCGAGCATCTTCTTCGCGGCGATCATCTGCGTCATCAACTCACTCCAGATGTTCGACCTGATCTACGTGATGATGGCGCCGACGAACCCGGCGCTCGGCTCCACCCAGTCCGTGGTGAGCCTCTTCTACCAATGGGCGTTCCAGCAGAACAACCAGGGCGCCGCGGCCGCGCTCGCCTTCGTCCTGATGCTGCTCACCGCGTCCCTGACGTACCTTCAGTTCCGGCTCCAGAAGAGGTGGGTGCACTATGCGTGACCGGCTGCGCCGCGTGGACGGCGGCTCCGTCGCCACGCATGTCATCCTCTCGCTCGGCGCTCTCGTGATGGTCTTCCCGTTCCTGTGGCAGCTGCTGACGGCGCTGAAGACGCTGGGCGAGGCCGTGCACGTGCCGACGACGTTCCTGCCCGAGAAGTGGAACTGGTCCTCCTTCGAGGAGGTCTTCACCGCGCTGCCGTACGGGAAGATGCTCGGCAACAGCGTCATCAACACGGTCGGCCGCACGGTCGGCCAGCTGGTGTTCTGCTCGCTCGCCGCGTACGCCTTCGCCCGGATGCGGTTCCGCGGCAAGAACGTGCTGTTCGCCCTGTTCCTGTCCGTGCTGCTCGTTCCGTCCTCGCTGCTCGTCCTGCCGCAGTACGACATCATCCAGCGCCTCGGACTGCTCAACTCGGCGCCCGCGCTGTTCCTGCCGGGGATGTTCAGCGCGTTCGGCACGTTCATGCTGCGGCAGTTCTTCCTCTCCCTGCCGCGGGAGCTGGAGGAGGCCGCCCGGATCGACGGCGCGGGTCCCTTCCGCATCTTCTGGTCGATCATGCTGCCGCTGATCCGGCCCGCGCTCGCCGCGCTCGCGGTGATCACGGCGATGTGGTCGTGGAACGACCTGCTGTGGCCGCTGGTCGTGAACACCGATCCGGCGAAGATGCCGATCAGTGCCGGACTGACCTCACTGGAGGGCCAGTTCGAGACCAACTACCCGGTGATGATGGCCGGTTCGCTGATCGCGAGCCTGCCGATGATCCTCCTCTACCTCTTCCTGCAGCGGCACTTCGTGCAGGGCATCGCCCAGAGCGGCACGAAGGGCTGAGCCCGAACCCGCACCACCGGAAAGGACTTCCATGGCACGCCTCGACGTGGGCCTGATCGGCGCCGGCGGCATCGCCCGCGCCCATCTGCCCGCCTGGATCGCGCTGGGCGCACGCGTCACGATCCTGTCCACCGACGGCAACGCGGAGAAACTCGCCGCCCGCCACGCCGAGTCCGGCGTGACGGCCGTGCGCGGCCTCTCCGAACTCCTCGACCGCGCCGCCGTCGTCGACCTGTGCACTCCCACCTTCACGCACCGGCAGCTCACCCTCGACGCGATCGCCGCGGGCAAGCACGTGGTGTGCGAGAAGCCGCTCGCACTGACCGTCGCCGAGGCGCGGGAGATGGCCGACGCGGCCGAGGCGGCGGGCGTCCTGCTCTTCCCCGCGCACGTCGTGCGCTACTTCCCGGCGTACGCGGCGCTCGCCGAGTCCGTCGCGGCGGGCGGCGTGGGCGCGCCCGCGGTGCTGCGCTTCACCCGGTCGGGCAGCTACCCGGTGTGGGCGCCGTGGTTCGGCGACCCGGCGCTGTCGGGCGGCATCCTCGTCGACCAGATGATCCACGACTTCGACTTCGCCCGGCTGCTCGCGGGCGACGTGGTCCGCGTCCACGCCCAGGTCCGCGGTCGGCAGGAGCCGGGCGCGCGGGCGGGCGACGTGGCCACGGGCACGGCGGTCCTCACGCACGCGTCCGGCGCGGTCAGCCACGTGCTGGGCGTGTGGGGGCTGCCCGACCTGCAGTTCCGTACGACGTTCCGGGTCGCGGGCCCCGGCGGCATCCTGGAGCACGACTCGACCGCGCACACCGGCTTCCGCGTGCTGGCCCAGGGGACGCGGCCGCTCGGCGAGGGCATTCCCGGCAGTCCGATGACGGAGAGCCCGTACCTGACCGAGCTGCGCGAGTTCGCGGTGGCGGTCGAGGGCGGTCCGGTGCCGCGGGTGTCGGCCCGCGACGGTGTCGAGGCGGTCCGGATCGCCGCTGCCGCAGCCGAGTCCGCGCGCACGGGCGAGCCCGTCGAGATCAAGGTGACCGAGGAGGCCGGGCTGTGAAGGACCTGAAGGTCGGGGTGCTGTCGTTCGCGCACGTCCACGCGGGCGGTTTCGCCCGCCTGCTCGGCGCCATGGACGGCGTGCGGGTGCTGGCGGCCGACCCGGACACAGACCTGGCGGCGCCGGGCGAGGTGCGCGGAAAGGCGTTCGCGGCGCAACTGGGCGTCGACTACGTGGACTCCTACGAGGAGTTGTTCGCCTGGGGCCCGGACAAGGTGGTGGTCTGCTCGGAGAACGTCCGGCACCGCGCCCTGGTCGAACGCGCCGCGTCGCACGGCGCCGACGTCCTCTGCGAGAAGCCCCTCGCCACCACGCCGGAGGACGGCGCGGCGATGGTGGAGGCATGCCGGGCGGCCGGGGTGCGGCTCGCGGTGGCGCACCCGGTGCGCTTCAGCCCCGCCTATCTGGCGGTGCGCGAGGCGGTGCGGGCGGGCACCGCCGGCGACGTCCTCGCGGTGTCCGGCGCGAACAACGGCTACATGCCGGGCGGCCGGCGCCGCTGGTTCGTGGACCCGGCGCTCGCGGGCGGCGGCGCCCTGACGGACCACACCGTGCACATCGCCGACCTGCTCGACGACCTCTTCGAGGCGAGCCAGGTCACGTCCGTGTACGCGCAGACGAACAACGTGCTGTACGAGGGCGAGGTCCCGGTCGAGACGGCGGGCCTGCTCACCCTCACATACGCGAACGGGGCCGTCGCCACGATCGACTGCAGCTGGAGCCAGCCGCGGCACCATCCGGCCTGGGGCGGCCTGTCGATGCAGATCGTCGGGGACCGGGCGACGCTGGAGATGGACGCCTTCGACCAGAAGGTGCACGGCTTCAGCGAGGCGTCGCGCGCCGGGGTGGAACTCCCCTACGGCGTCGACCTGGACGCGCTGATGCTCCGTGAGTTCCTCTTCGGCGACGGCTCGGGCCCGGTCGGCGTGACCGACGGCGCGTCCGGGCTGCGGTCGCTGCGGATCGTCGAGGCGGCGTACGAGTCGGCGCGGACGGGGCGGACCGTGGCCGTCGGGTAGCGTCGCGGGATGCGCAGAACCGATGCGACCGGACGGGACGGGGCGTGGGCCGGCCTGGAGCTGGAGGTGACGGGCCGGCCGCGCCCCGGTCTGTGCCCGTACGTGGCCGAGGGCCGGCGTCTGGTGCTGCGGCGGGCGGACGGGGCGCCGGTGCTGTTCGGCCGGGTCACCGGGGACCACTGCGGCGTCGACTTCCTGCGCGCCGGGGCGTTCCGCTCGCCGCTGCCGCCGCTGCGGGCCGACACGGCGCGGCGGGTGCGCGGCCCGGCACGGTGGGCGCACCGCTTCGCGGACGCGCTGGAGCGGGCCGCCGACAGCCCGCTGCACGACGGCCGTTGGGCCTTGACGGCCGGGACCCGGTTCCAGCGGTGGCGGCCGGAGGTCGAGTCGCCGGTCGCCCACTGGCGGGACCTGCTCGTCGAGGGCGACCCGGACGGCGAACTCGACTGGTTCGTGCACAACGGCTCCTGGGAGGTCCTGCCGCTGCGGGCCTGGCCCGACGCGACGGACGCGCGGGTCAAGGCGTACCGCAAGCAGGCCCGGGACGGCACCCTGCCGCCCGTGCTCCTGTGGTGGTTCAGCGGATTCGACGCCCATCTCGTCCTGGACGGGCACGCGCGGCTCGTCGCCGCGCTCGCGGAGGGCGTCGAGCCGCCCGTCCTCGAACTCCTGCGGCTCGCGCCCGCGGACGAGGTGACGAAGGACACGGCCACCGCGGTGGCGGCGTACGGCGCGGAGATGGCCCGGTTCCGGACACTGCGGGCCACGCACGGCGAGCGGGTCCCGGACGGCGCCGCGCTCATGGGCCCCGTACTGGCTCGGGCCCTGCACGACGCGCGGTCCGGGCATCGGCCCACCTGGGCCTGGCCGTTGCCGGGCGGCGCCGAGCAATGGGATCGGACGGCACGGGAGTTGTCTCCGGGGTGGGAGGGACTGCGGGGGTAGCGGGTCCACGGCCGGATCGGCGGCCCGCCGCGCACGACGCCCGGGCGGGTGCGGCAGGATGGCCCGGCGCGCGGGTCGTCACTTCGTCGACACGCGCCCTTCACATCCCCGGACAAGCAGGTACCACGTGACGAAACATCACATAGCAGTCCCCGCCGCGCTGTTGCGCCGAGCCCTCGCGGGAGGTGCCCGGTGAACCGCTCGCTCGAACTCCACGACCTGATCGGGGCCGGTGTCGCGCTCGTCGCGGGACTGCTGGCCGGGCTGCTGCTGCGCACGCTGCTGCGCTGGCTCGGCGACCGGGCCAGCCGGACGCGGTGGGGCGGGGACGACATGATCGTCGACGCGCTGCGCACACTGGTGCCGTGGGCGGCGTTCGCGGCGGGCGGGGCGGTGGCGGCCCAGATACTGCCGCTGACCGAACGGACCGGCCGCACGGTGAACATGGTGCTGACCGCGTTCGTGATCGTCGCGGCGACGCTGACGGCGGCCCGGGTCATCACCGGTCTCGTCCGCACGGTGGCGCAGTCCCGGGCGGCCGTGGCGGGATCGGCGACGATCTTCGTGAACATCACCCGGGTCGTGGTCCTGGCGATGGGCTTCCTCGTCGTCCTGCAGACGCTCGGGATCTCCATAGCGCCACTGCTCACCGCCCTCGGCGTCGGCGGTCTCGCCGTCGCCCTTGCGCTCCAGGACACCCTCGCGAACCTCTTCGCGGGCGTGCACATCCTCGCGTCGAAGACGGTGCAGCCGGGCGACTACATCCGGCTCAGCAGCGGCGAGGAGGGCTACGTCGTGGACATCAACTGGCGCAACACCGTGGTGCGTCAGCTGTCCAACAACCTGGTGATCATCCCGAACACCCAGCTCTCCGGCACGAACATGACCAACTTCAGCCGTCCCGAGCAGGAGATGACGCTGACCGTCCTGGCAGGCGTCGGCTACGACAGCGATCTGGAGCAGGTCGAGCGGGTGACGGTGGAGGTCGTCACCGAGGTCATGAAGGACGTCGAGGGCGCGGTCCCCGACCACGAGCCGCTGGTCCGCTTCCACACCTTCGGCGACTCCCGGATCAGCTTCAACGTGATCCTCGGCGTCGGTGAGTTCAGCGACCAGTACCGCATCAAGCACGAGTTCATCAAACGCCTCCACCAGCGCTTCCGCGCCGAGGGCATCGGCATCCCGTCGCCGGTGCGGACGGTGGCCCTCACACAGGGCAGCGCGCCGGTGATCATCCCGCAGCAGCGGCACGGCGCGGAAGCGCTGGTGGAGGCGTTTGATGAACTCGTGCTT
>NZ_JAMOLN010000290.1 GCF_024448165.1 Streptomyces longispororuber | reverse complement strand
ACGGGATCTCGAACTGGACCGACTGGCCGCCGCCGTACGGGACGCCGTGGGCGGCGCCGGTTCCGTGGTGCTCGTGCTCGGCGAGGCCGGGATCGGCAAGTCGAGCCTGGTGCGGGCGCTGCCCGGGGTGCTGCCCACCGAGGCCCGGCTGCTCGTCGGCCACTGCGACGATCTCACCACCGGCCGCCCGCTGGGCCCGCTGCGCGACCTCGTCGGCCGGATCGGCACCGAGCTGGCCCGGGCGGTCCGGGACGCCGGCGACCGGCAGCGGGTCTACGAGGCCCTGCACGCCGAACTCGCGCGCGCCCCGCATCCCACGGTGCTGGTCGTGGAGGACGTCCACTGGGCCGACGACGCCTCGCTCGACGCCCTGCGCTACCTCGTGCGCCGGGTGGAGCGGCTGCCCGCGGTGGTCGTCCTGACCTACCGGGACGACGAGTTGAGCCGCGGCCACCCGCTGCGCCAGCTGCTCGGGCAGGTGTCGGGCGCGGCCCGCGTGCACCGGCTGCCCCTGGCCCGGCTCTCCCGGGACGCGGTCACGACGCTGAGCGAGACCGCGTCCCTGGACCCCGCCCAGGTGTACGCGGTGACGTCCGGCAATCCGTTCTACGTCGCCGAGGTCGTGGCGGCGGGCGGCACCGGCGAGGTGCCACCGACGGTCGTCGACGCGGTCCTGGCGCGGCTGCGCGGGCTCGACGACGCCGCGCGCGACGCCCTCGAACAGCTGGCGGTGGTCCCCTCCGCGGTGCAGCGGTCCCTGGTCGACGCGCTGCTGCCGGGCGCGGACGGCGCGCTCGCCGCGGCGGAGCAGCACGGGCTCCTGGAGGTGACGGCCGACCGCGTGGCGTTCCGGCACGAGATCATCCGGCGGGCCGTGGCCGACTCGCTGCCCGCGGCGCGCCGCATCGCCCTCGACCGTGCGGTGCTGGCGGCACTGATGGCGGCGCCGGACACCGACCGCTCCCGGATCGTGCACCACGCGGCGGCGGCCGGGGACCTGGACGCGATCGCCCGGTTCGGCCCCGGCGCCGCGCGGGACGCGGCACGCGCGGGCGCGCACCGCGAGGCGGCCGCCCATCTGCGCCTGGTGCTGCACCGGCGCGAGCACTACGGCCCGCGCGAACTGGCCGATCTGCTGGAGCAGTTCGCCGTGGAGAGCTACACCATCGGCGACTCGGGGGCGGCCGTCGCCGCGCAGCGCGACGCGGTGGAGCTGCGCCGGGGCCTCGGGGACCTGCGCGCGCTCGGCGCCGATCTGCGCTGGCTGTCCCGGATCCACTGGTGGGCCGGGGACGCCGACGCGGCGCAGTCGGCGGCGCGCGAGGCACTCCGCGTCCTCGAACGGGCCGGTGACGAACGGCTGTTGGCGCTCGCGCTCAGCAACACGGCACAGCTGCGCATGCTGTCCGACGAGAACGGGCGGGCCATCGAGTTCGGCGAGCGGGCCATCGTCCTGGCCCGGGCGGCGGGCGACGCGGCGATCCTCTCGCACGCGCTGAACAACGTCGGCAGCGCCCGCTGGCGCTCCGGGGACCCGTCGGGGCAGCAGCAGCTGGAGGAGAGCCTGGAGGTCGCGCTCGGCGCCGGCGAGGTGGAGCACGCGTGCCGCGCCTACGCCAACATCATCTGGTTCCTGCTCGATCTGCTGCGCTTCGACGAGGCGGACCGCTTCCTCTCCCCCGCCATCGAGCTGGCTGACCGCGCCGAGTACCTGGGGTTCCTCACGTACCTCCAGGTGGAGCTGGCGCTGCGGAAGTTCGCGGCGGGCGACTGGACGACGGCCGAGCGGTACGCGCGGCTGGGCGCGGACGTGTTCCCGCCCGCCCGCTGCCCCGCGCTCACCGTCCTGGCCCGGGTGCGGATCCGGCGCGGCGACACCGGCGGCACCGAACTCCTCGACCAGGCCTGGCAGATCGCGCTCGGCACCCGCGAGCTGCAGCGCACCGGTCCGGTCGCGGCCGCCCGGGCGGAGGCGGCGTGGCTGCGCGGGGACCGGGCCGGGGTGGTCGCGGCGGCCGAGTGGGTGCACGCCAGAGCCCGCCGCCTCGCCGCGCCGCCGCACCGCGCCGAACTCGGCTACTGGCTCACGAAGGCGGGCAGGCCGGTGCCGCCGGACGACTCGGGCCACCCCTACGCACTGCAGGCCGCGGGCCAGTGGGACAAGGCCGCACGGCTGTGGCGGGACGCCGGGTGCCCGTACGAGCACGCGGCTGCCCTCGCGGAGAGCCCGGACCCGGCGGTCAAACTGGGCGCGCTCACCACCCTGGACGGCCTGGGCGCGGTCCCGCTGGCCCGGCTGGTCCGCGCCGAGCTGCGCGAGCTCGGTGTACGGCGCGTCCCGCGCGGCCCGCACGCGGCGACCCGGCGCAATCCGGCCGGCCTGACGGACCGTCAACTGCAGGTCGTGCGGTGCCTGGTGGACGGAATGACCAACCCCGAGATCGCCGACCGGCTGGTGGTCTCCGTACGCACCGTCGACAACCACGTGCGGGCGGTCCTGGAGAAGCTCGACGCGCCCACGCGGCGGGCCGCGGCCCGGCGTGCGGTGGAACTCGGGCTGCTGTCCCGGGACGAAACCTAGGTAGATCCCGGGCCCGAGGTGGGTGGCCGGCACGGATGCCGGGGCGTGCGCCGCCGCCGTAGAACGGGCCGACCACAACCGTTTCGTTCCGGGGGACCCCATGACGAGCACACCGGCAAACGCGGCCCGCAAGGAACTCGGCGCGTTCCAGGGCGAGTTGATCGGCCCTGACGATCCGGGCTATCCGCAGGCGCGCGCCGTGTACAACGGGATGATCGACCGGCGGCCCGCCCTCGTGGCGCGCTGCGCGAGCGCCGACGACGTCGCCCTGGTCATCGGCTTCGCACGGCGGCACGCGCTGCCGCTCGCGGTGCGCGGCGGCGGCCACCACGGTGCGGGCCTCGGCACCTGCGAGGGCGGTGTGGTCGCCGACCTGTCGCCGCTGCACGAAGTCGGGGTGGACGCGGCGGCCCGCACGGTCCGGGTGGGCGGCGGCGCCACCTGGGGCCAGGTCGACGCGGCGACGCACGAGCACGGTCTGGCCACGCCCAGCGGCATCATCTCCACCACGGGCGTCGGCGGTCTCGCGCTCGGCGGCGGCCTCGGCCACCTCACCCGGCGCTGCGGCCTGACCGTCGACAACATCGTCGCGGCGCGGGTGGTCCTGGCCGACGGCTCCCGGGTGCGCGCCGACGCCGACGAGAACCAGGATCTGTACTGGGCGATCCGTGGCGGCGGCGGCAACTTCGGCGTCGTCACCGAGTTCACGTTCCGGCTCCACGAGGTGAGCACCGTCGTGGCGGGCCCCACCTTCTGGCCGGCCGAGCAGGGCGCCGAAGTCCTCGCCGCCTACCGGGAGTTCCTGCCGTCCGTGCCGCGCGACGTGAACGGCTTCTTCCTCTACGGCACGGTGCCGCCCGCCCCGCCGTTCCCCGGGGAACTGCACCTGCGCAAGGTGTGCGGCGTCGTCTGGTGCCACACGAGCGGCGCCCCGGAGGCGGCCGACCGGGCGATGGCGCCGCTGCTCGACGCGCTGCCCGCGCCGCTGCTGCATGCGGTCGGACCGCTGCCGCACCCGGCGCTCCAGACCATGTTCGACGGGCTCTACCCGCCCGGTGACCAGTGGTACTGGCGGGCGGACTTCGTCCACGACGTCCCGGACGACGCCGTCGCGCTGCACGCCAAGTTCGGTCCGCAGACACCGTCGATGCAGTCGACGATGCACCTGTACCCGATCGACGGGGCGGCCCACGACCTGCGCCCCTCGGACACCGCGTTCAGCTACCGGGACGCGCGCTGGGCGAGCGTCTACGCGGGCGTCGACCCGGACCCGGCGAACGCCGAGCTCATCAAGCGCTGGACCGTCGACTACTTCGAGGCGCTGCACCCGTACTCGGCCGGCGGCGCGTACGTGAACATGATGATGGACGAGGGCCAGGAACGGGTCCGCGCCAGCTACCGGGGCAACTACGCGCGCCTCGCCCGGATCAAGGCCGCCCTCGACCCGGACAACGTCTTCCGGCACAACCAGAACGTCGAGCCGGATCCGGCCGCCCGCTACGAGGCCCGCCCGTAGCGCATCCGCCGTGCCGCGCACCCGGCCGGACCGTAGCGTGGCCGCATGTGCTGGAGTGCGACGGCCGATCTGGTGGCGGGCACGGCGGTGACCGCCGTGGGGGTCGCCTGCGTGACGCGGGCGGCCCGCACCCGGCCGCGCGCCGTGCCGCTGGCGGCGCTGCCCCTGCTGCTGGGGGCGCATCAGCTCATCGAGGCGGTGATCTGGAACGACGGTGGCGGCAGCGGCCCCGCCACCGTCGCCTGGGCGGTGATCGCGCTGCCGCTGCTGCCGCTGTGGGTGCCGCTCGCGGTGCTCTGCGCGGCACCGCCCCGGGCGCGCCGCCGGCTGCTCGTGCCGGTGGCGGCGGGCGTGGTCACGTCCGCCGTCCTCGCGTACGTCCTGGCGGCCACGACCGTGACGGCCGAGGTCCGGGGGCACACGATGGGCTATGCGATCGGGCTGCCGCACGCGGGGTGGCTCGTCGGCGGCTATCTGCTGGCGACGATCGGCTCGCTGCTGCTGTCCGGCGAGGCGGGCCTGGTGCTGCTCGGCGGTCTGGTCGCGGTCGGCGCCGCCGGGTGCGCGGCGCTGTGGCGCTGGGAGTTCATCTCCACGTGGTGCGCCTGCGCCGCGCTGTGCTCGGTGGTCCTCTACGGCTGGCTGCGGGGCGGACCCCCTGCGGTCAGCCGCAGTTGAGGTTGCTGACCGGGCTGATCTGCTGGCCCTGCGCCGGGCCGCTGTTCCAGAAGAGGATCACGCGGTGGTCGTGGACGCCCGCGCAGCCCGCGCTGAGCGTCGGGCTGCCGCTGCCGATCCAGGTCTGCTCGGCGTCGTCGGCCCAGCCGTACCAGCGGGAACTCTGCAGGACGGCGCGGAACGTCCAGTTGTTCTCGCAGCCCGTGCTCCACGCCTGGGCGGAGACCGTGCCGGGCGGTCCCTGAACGGGTGCGCCCGCACCGGAGTTGCAGCCCGCGGCGACGGCCGGGGTGTGTGCGGTCGCCAGACCCGCGACGGCGAGGATCACGGCGCCGAACGCCGAGCGGAGAAGTCTCTTCGAGTGCGTCATGCGTCCACGGCTATCAGTCGCGCGCCGACGGCCGGGCGGTCCACGCAGCGGGAGTCCCCCGGCCGGCCCAGTCCCGCTCCGGGCAGCCGCCCACCAGGGATTCTTGCTAGCACCCATCGCGACAGTTACAGTCTCTAACAGACGCGATGAGTGATCACGCTCCAGCGATGACACGCACGGCCGCCCCGCGGCCGTCGAAGGGATCCGCCATGACCAGCACCGCACCGCTGCACACCGTCCTCGGCTCGGGCCCCGCCGGAACCGCGCTCGCCGAGGAGCTCGCCCGCCGCGGCCACCCGGTCCGGCTCGTCGACCGCAAGGGCGAGGGGACGGCACCCGCAGGCGTCGAGCGGTACGCGGCCGACGTCAGCACCGAGAAGGGCGCGCGGGCGGCGGTGGCCGGGGCCGCCGTCGTGTACCACTGCGTGAACGTCGCCTACCACCTCCAGGTCGAGGTGATGCCGCGGATACAGGAGGCGGTGCTCGGGGCCGTGGAGGAGAGCGGGGCGCGCCTCGTCGTCCTCGACACCCTGTACCCCTACGGCGAGACCGGCGGCGCCGTGATGACGGAGGACTCCCCCTGGCACGCCACGACGCGCAAGGGCCGGATGCGCGCCGACCTCGACGAGCGGTACCTGACGGCGCACCGCGCGGGCCGCGCCCGCGTCGTGCTCGCCCGCTCCGCCGACTTCTTCGGCCCGACCGTCCTCAACTCCACGCTCGGCGGCGCCGTGTTCCCCGCCGCGCTGACCGGGGGCGAGGTGCCGGCCCTCGGCGACATCGACCTGCCGCACAGCTACACGTACATCGGCGACGTCGCCGCCGGGCTCGCCACGCTCGGTGAGCGGGCCGACGGCGACGGCCGCGTCTGGCACCTGCCGACGGCGCCGGCCGCCACCACGCGGGAGGTGCTGCGGATGGTCGAGGAGCGGGCCGGACGGCCGCTGCGGCTGACGGCGGTGCCCGAGGCCCGCCCCTTCGGGCCGTTCGACGAGCAGTTCATGGCCGAGTACGCCGAGATGTTCTACCAGCACACCGAGCCGCAGATCATGGACTCGACGGCCTTCGAGCGGCACTTCGGCGCGGTTCCCGTCCCGCTGCCGGAGGCGCTGGACGCCACCGTCGCCTGGTACGGCGCACTGCTGAGCGGCGGGTCCGACGCCAATTGACCTACGTGACGCGTCAGTTGGTGATCGTCACACAGGGCAGGCCCACACTGTCGCCGCCGCGGAACCCCTCGGCGCACAGCCGGGTGCCGGCCGCGAAGTGCCGCTGCGGGTAGGCCTGGTCGCGGTAAGTGCGGAACGCGGCGACGTCCTCGGTCTTCGTCGTGGCGCTCCAGCCGTCGGTGGTCCACACGCGGGCGCTGATGGTGTGCGGCTGGTTGGTGTTGATGACGGACACCTCGACGCGGCCCAGATAGGTGCCGGTGTCGTACGTCTCGATGCACACGGCGTTGTTGCACCACTTGCCGTCGGCGACGGCCGGCGGTCCCGCGACGACGAGGCAGCCGAGCGCGGCCGCCACCGCGCCGAATCCGGAGACGATCTTCTTGACGACGGCAGACATGGGGGCTCCTGAACGGGTTGCGTGTTCGGTTGGTGCGGAACCGGGCCCGGCTCCGGCAGACCAACGCGCACCAAGATCAGGAGTTACGCGGAGTGTGGGCGAAGCAGGCGGTCAGCTGAACGTGCGGCGGTAGGCCTGGGGGCTGACGCCCGTGGTGCGCTTGAAGCGGTCGCGGAACGCGGTGGGTGAGCCGAAGCCGACCTGTCCGGCGATCCGCTCCACCGAATGCCCGGTGGTCTCCAGGAGGTGCTGCGCCCGGCGGATCCGCGCGCGGTGCAGCCACTGCAGCGGTGTGGTGCCGGTCTGTTCGCGAAAGCGGCGCATCAGGGTGCGGGTGCTGACGCCCGCGTGGGCGGCGATGTCGGTCAGCGAGAGCTCGCGGCCCAGGTTGTCCTGGAGCCAGCTCAGCAGGGGTTCGAAGGAGGAGCCCTGCGGGGTGGGTGCCTGCGGGTGGACGATGAACTGCGCCTGTCCGCCCTCCCGTTCGAGCGGCATGACGGACAGCCGGGCGGCGTCGGCGGCCACGGCGGAGCCGTAGTCGCGGCGGATCATGTGCAGGCACAGGTCGAGGCCGGCGGCGGCGCCGGCCGAGGTGAGGAACTGGCCGTTGTCGACGTAGAGGACGTCCGGGTCGACCTTGACGCCGGGGTAGGTGGCGGCCAGCAGGTCCGCGGCGATCCAGTGCGTCGTGACGCGCAGCCCGTCGAGGAGGCCGGTGGCCGCGAGGGGGAACGTGCCGACGCAGATCGACGCGATCCGGGTGCCGTCGGCCGCGGCCGCCCGCAGCGCGTCCCGCACGGCGGGGGCGAGCGGGGCGGTGGGCCGGGCGGTGCCGGGCACGATGATCGTGTCCGCGCCCCGCAGCCCTTCCAGACCTCGGTGCGTCCGGATGGTGAAGGTCCCCGCGTCGATCTCGGGCCGCTCGCCGCAGACGCGCACCTGGTAGCCGGGCCGGCCGTCCGGCAGACGGGTGCGGGTGAACGCCTCGACCGGGGTGGACAGATCGAACGGGATCACCTGGTCCAGGGCGAGGACGGCGACGGTGTGCATCGCGAGAACATACCCCTTCAACGGATTGGCGACAGACGGTTGAGGTTGCTTCATATGCGGATGAGCCGCCCCATCTGCTGTTCAGTACGTCTGTCGCTATCCCGTTGATGGATGTCATTAATGCCACTGGGACGGTGGTCGGTGACTGCATAGCGTCAGGGGCGAACCCGGCGAGGTCCGGGCTGTCGCACACGAAGGAACTCCTCCATGCACGTCCGCGCCGTCCGCCGAACACCCCGCTCTCCGCACGACGGCGACGGGGCGAGTCGCTGACCATGACGAAGTTCCTTCTCTCCCTGCACGTCCTGGCCGCCGTGCTCGCCGTGGGCCCGGTCGCCGTCGCGGCGAGCATGTTCCCCGCGTCCCTGCGCAGCGCGCTCGGTCCCCCGGGCGAGGCCGATGCACCGCCGGCCCTGCGGACCCTGCACCGCATCTGCCGGGTCTACGCGGCGGTCGGTGTCGCGGTGCCGCTGACCGGGTTCGCCACGGCGAGCAGCCTCGGCGTCCTGGGCAGTGCGTGGCTGATCGCCTCCATCGTGCTGACGACGGCCGCCGCCGCCGTGCTGATGCTGTGGATCCTGCCCGCGCAGGAGGCGGCGCTGGCCGCCGTCGAGGAGCCCGGATCCGGTCCGCCGCCCCGGCCGGCCGCTCAACTCTCCATGTCGGCCGGTGTGTTCAACCTGCTGTGGGCCACCGTCACCGTCCTGATGATCGTCCGACCCGGTTCCACCACCGGAGCCTGATCCGACGCCCCCGGCACGGTTCCTGAACTCCGTGCCCGTACACCGTAGTTGAACTCCCGACGAACAGTCCGCGAAGCTCCTCTGCGGATGCGCCGGAGTACCCCGGCGCATCCGTATCGTCGGTCCATGAGTTGGCTCGACATCACCTTCACGGCCGCGGGCCTGCTCCTCGGTGTCGTCTCCGTCGTCGCGCCGTTCGCCACCAACTGGCGGGCCAGACGCAGCAGACGCATCGGCTTCCGCAAGCAGATGGACATCGCCATAGGGCACAACGGCCCGGTGCCGGAACCGGTCGACGCACGGCTCGGACTCTTCAACGACCTGCCCGCGATGCGCGACGCCACGCTCGTGCTGCTGCGCATCGAGAACGACGGCTCCCGGCACATCGAGGAGTCCGACTACATCGACCCGTCGACGCAGTACGGGCTCACCGCCGAGTTCCCGGGCCGCCGCATCCAGGCGCAGGACGTCACGCTGCCCGACGAACACGCCAACCTGATGGGCTACTTCGAGAACCAGCCCGGTCTGCACGTGGCCGCGCCCGGCACCCTGCGCATCCCCCGGGTGCCGCTCAAGCCGGGCGCCCACTACAAGATCCTGGTGCTGCTCACGGGCGGGCAGGAGGGCGACGAGGTCACCGTCACCGGTGACCTCAAGGACGGGAAGCTGCACGAGAACCACAGCCTCACCCCGGACGAGAAGCCACCGGTGTTCAGCCGCCAGGCCCGCTGGACCACCGTCGTGCTCGGTCTCGCCCTGATGGCCGCGACCACGCTGCCCCTGCTGCTGCCCGGGCCGCTGCCGGACGACTGCGAGACGGGCACGCTCCGGCTGACCGGATCCACGGCGTTCGCCCCCGTCCTGACCGAGCTCGCGCAGAAGTACCGGGACCACTGCGGCGGCGAACCCGACATCACGGTCGCCGCGCACGGCAGCCGCACCGGGGTCCGCGAACTCGCCCTGTCCGGTGGCCGACCCGAGCAGGGGGCGACGGTCGTCGCGTTCTCGGACGGGCCGCGCCCGGCAAGCTACACCCGGCTCGGCGAGAGCCGCATCGCGGTCTCCCTGTTCACGCTCGTCGTCCACGACGACGTGCGCCTCACGAACCTCTCCGTGGCCGACGTGCGCCGGCTGTACCGGGGCGAGATCCGCAACTGGTCCCGGCTCGGCGGCCCCGACCTGCCGGTCGTCCTGGTCAGCCGGACCTCGGGCTCCGGCACCCGCTCCGCGCTGACCGCCCGGGTGCTGGCGGGCTCGGACGAACCGCCGGCGTCGTCGGACGACTGCGTCAACCGCACCGTCCGCACGGCCCCGCTGCTCCGCTGCGAACTGGACTCCACCGAGCAGGTCCTCGACACCGTCGCCCGGACCCCGGGCGCGCTCGGCTACAGCGAGCTGCGGGCCGCGTCGCCGCCGGACGCCCCGCACGGACTGCACCGGCTCACCCTCGACGGCCGGACGCCCGACCCGGACCGCCTCGACTCCAGCGGCTACCCGTACCGCGAGATCGAGTACGCCTACACCTACGGACGGCCGCCCGCGGACTCGCTGGCCTCCAGCTTCCTCGCGTACGCCGTGGACAACGGCACCGGCAAGGGCGTCGTCGCCACCCACGGCCACCTGCCGTGCGGGACACCCGTCGGCCTGCGG
>NZ_JAMOLN010000029.1 GCF_024448165.1 Streptomyces longispororuber | reverse complement strand
TCTGTCCGCGTCTATCTGTGTCTGTCTGTGTCTGTCTGTGTCTGTCTGGAGATCGCGGCGGTCGCGCGCTGCCGGTCCGACGCCGGACGGCTTGGCGGCGCGACCGCCGCGACCGTCACCGAGGGCGACGGTCCAACTCGCCTAGCTCACGGTGATGGTGGAGCTGCCGCTGCTCTGATAGCCCTCGGTCGCCATGATCATGTAGTACGAGAAGCTGCCCATGGGCATCCCGACCCGGCTCCAGGCGTCGAAGTGGTTCCCGGTGGTGATGGTTCCGCCGGTGCGCTTCGACTGCCGGACGCTCCAGTACTGGTTGAAGGTCTTGGTGCCCTCGACCGACGGAGCGTTGTACCGCGTCGTCTGGTAGATGTCGTACGTGCCGCCGTCACTGGTGACGGTGCCCTTGTACGTGCCGGTGGGCCGGTAGGTGCCCCAGTTGTCGACGATGTAGTACTCGACGAGCGGGTTCGACGTCCAGCCGTAGAGCGCCAGGTAGGCGTTGCCGGACGGGCTGAAGGAGCCCGAGTAGTTCACGGTCCGCCGGGAGCCGTTGGCCCAGCCCTTGCCGGCCACGAAGTTCCCGGTGTTGCGCCATGAGGTGCTGTAGCGGCCGCCGGAGGACAGGACCATGGAGACGGTGCCGGGGGCGTCGGTCCAGAACGAGTAGTAGTAACCGCTGTTGGTGCCGGTCTGGTTGGTCGTGACGGTCGTGTCCGCGTGGGCGGTGCCCGGGAGCGTCAGCGCGGTGGCGGCGAGGGTCAGGGCGCCGGTGGTGCCGATGAAGGTGCGGCGGCTCATGGGCGGTGCGGGGGGCTTGTCGCTCATTCTCATGCTTCCTCCTGGTGGGGCCTGGGAGAGGCTGCACAGCCATTGAGGTGCGTGTCGACGTCGATAGGTTCGTGCCGGGCCTGTGCGCTGTCAACTGTTTCGACGAACGGCACGAAACTTTTGAGATGCAGTCATCTCGACCGGCACATCATCGGCCCAGCTCAATGGTCCAATTCGGTTGCATGGCAAGCGAATTGGCGGGAGGGCACGAGATTCGGCCAGGGTGACGGAGTATCAGCTCTCGCCACGCTCCGAAACTCTTTCGGTATCCGTGCCGACGGGTCAGCGGCCGTGCCGCCGGCACTCCGCCGTGCTCTGGCGCACGACCAGACTCGTCGCCAGTTCGAGCCTGGTGACCACCGGCTCCTCCGACTCCTCCGACCGCAGCCGCATCAGCATCTGTGCCGCGCCTTCGGCCATCTGCCGCAGCGGCTGGTGGACCGTGGTGAGCGCGGGGCTCGACCACTGGGCCAGCGGCACGTCGTCGTAGCCGACCACCGACAGATCGTGCGGGACGCGCAACTCCCGCAAGCGGGCCGCCTCCAGGACGCCGAGGGCCTGGAGGTCGCTGCCCGCGAAGATCGCGGTCGGCGGGTCGTCCAGGTCGAGCAGTTCGGCCGCGCGCCCGCGACCGCCCTCTACGTGGAAGTCGCCGTACCGGACGAGTTCCGGGTCCGCCGGAAGTCCGGCCATGCTGAGCGCGGAACGGTAGCCGTCGAGCCGGGCCAGCGAGCAGAGCATGTCCTCGGGGCCCGTGATGATGCCGATGCGCCGGTGCCCGAGCTGCACGAGGTGCCGGGTGGCGGCCAGGCCGCCGTTCCAGTTCGCCGAGCCGACCGAGGGCACGTCCGGATCGGGGTCGCCCGCCGGGTCTATGACGACGAACGGGATGGACCGCGAGCGCAGTTGCTGCTTCACCTCGGCGGGCAGGCTGGAGAAGACCAGGACGACACCGCGCGGCCTGCGCTGCAGCACGCCCTCGATCCACTCGGGCCCCGGCGCCTGCCGCGTCCCGCTCTCGGTGAGCACCACGCTCGCGCCGTTGGCCTTGGCCACCTTCTCCACGCCGCGGATGAGTTCGAGCGCCCACACGCTCTCCAGCTCGTGGAAGACCAGCTCGATGAGCGGCGCCTCGCGGGCGACGCGCGTAGTGCGGCGGTAGGCACTCTCGTCGAGTACGCGCTCCACCTTGATGCGGGTCGGGGCTGCGACGTCCCGCCGCCCGTTGAGCACCTTCGAAACTGTCGAAATGGAGACCCCTGCCTCTTGGGCCACCTGCGCCAGGGTGATGCGGCCCAACTCCTCGTCATCTCGCATGCCCTGGAGCATAAGGCAGGGTCAACTGCCGTCACCGGCAGTTTCGTTGACCGCACCGCGGTCTGCTGCCATCTCACCTCGGCAACGGCCGCCGCGCCCGGTGACGAAATTTTTCGACCCGCCGAAGGGCGCGGGCGACCATGCCGAGCCACCTCTCCCCCGGCCGACGAGATGCTCGAATCTGCTCGAAGTAACCGTCAAACGCGCAACATTGACAGTGCATCACCAAAGTGGTCTAGTCCGCTAGAGCATGTGCCAACCGTGGAGGCTCACCCATGTTCCGCACGAAGCACAGATCCCGCAGGACACCGCTCATCGCCGCCATCGCCGCGGCCGCCCTGTCCGCCGCTCCCCTCGCCTTCGGCTCCGGCCCGGCCGCGGCCGACGCCCGGCCCGACGAGGGTCCGCCGGCCATCACCCCGACTCCGCACACCGAGCAGCAGCGCAGCGACCGGATCACCGTCACCCCCGCCGTCACTGTCGTCACCGGCCCGGCGTCGGACCCGGCCGCCGTGCGCGTGACGACCGCGGCGCTGAAGGCGGCCGGCGCCCGGAACGTCACCACCACCCGGCACGCCCCCGCCTCGTCCGACTCGCTGACGGTCTACGTCGGCGGTCCGGCCGAGAACCCGGCATCGGCGTCGGCCCTCTCCGCACTGCGCACCGAGGGCCCGGCCGGGCTCGCCGCGGAGGGCTACGTCCTCGCGCTGGGCGGGAAGGGCGCGGGCCGCATCGTCCTGTCCGGCGCCGACCCGACCGGCACCTACTACGCGGCGCAGTCCCTGCGCCAGGTACTGCCGCACCGCAAGACCCCCGGCGCCACCGTGCGCGGACTGACCGTGCGCGACTGGCCGGCGACACCGCTGCGCGGCGTCATCGAGGGCTTCTACGGCACCCCGTGGTCGCACCGGGCACGCCTGGACCAGCTCGACGACTACGGCCGGCACAAGATGAACATCTACGTGTACTCGCCGAAGGACGACCCGTACCTGCGGGCCAAGTGGCGCGACGCCTACCCGGCCGACCAACTCGCCCAGCTGAAGGAGCTGGTGGACGGGGCGCGGGCCAACCACGTCGAGTTCACCTACGCCCTCTCCCCCGGGCTGAGCGTCTGCTACAGCTCCGACGACGACCTCAAGGCGCTGACGGACAAGTTCCAGACGCTGTGGGACATCGGCGTGCGGCAGTTCGCCGTACCGCTGGACGACATCAGCTACACCGACTGGAACTGCGCCGCCGACGAGGCGAAGTGGGGCACCGGCGGCGGCGCGGCCGGGCAGGCGCAGGCCTTCCTCCTCAACCGCGTGAACCAGCAGTTCATCAAGACGCACGACGGAGCGCTGCCGCTGCAGATGGTGCCGACGGAGTACTACAACACCGCCTCCTCCCCGTACAAGACCGCTCTGTCCGAGCAGCTCGACAAGGACGTGCTGGTCGAGTGGACGGGTGAGGGCGTCGTCGCGCCGACGATGACGGTGGCCCAGGCGAAGCGGGCCAAGGAGGTCTTCGGGCACCCGATCCTGACCTGGGACAACTACCCCGTGAACGACTACGCGACCGGGCGGCTGTTCCTCGGCCCGTTCACCGGCCGCGAGACGGGGCTCGCCGAGCAGCTGGCCGGGATCACCGCCAACCCGATGATCCAGCCGTACGCCTCGAAGCTCGCCCTGCACACCGTCGCCGACTACACGTGGAACGACTCGGCGTACGACGCCGACGCGTCCTACACCGCCGCCGTGAACGAGGCCGCGGGCGGCGACGCGCGGACCGCGCGGGCGCTGCGCGCCTTCACCGACGTCAACCACAGTTCGCCGATCAACGCGTCGGAGGCGCCCGAGCTCTCGGCGCTGATGAAGGGCTACTGGGCGGGCTCGGTCCCGGCGTCCCGGCTGACGGCGGCGTTCACGGCGCTGCGCGACGCGCCGGCGACGATCCGCGCGGGCGTCGAGCAGGGCTTCGTCGAGGACGCGGGACCGTGGCTGGACTCCGCGAAGGCGTGGGGCGTGGCCGGGATCGCGGCGACGCGCATGCTTGAGCAGCAGCGGGCCGGGCACACCGCCGCCGCGTGGACGATCCGCCAGCAGCTGCCGGGGCTGATCGCCGCGGCGAAGTCGTACCGGTACACCGACCTCAACGGCAACAAGATCCCGGTGGTCGTCGGGGAGGGCGTGCTCGACCCGTTCTTCGCGAAGGCCCGGGACGCGTTCGACGCGCAGCTCGGCCTGCCCCCGCGTCCGGCCGGCACGACGGACCTGCCGGTCTACAACGGCAACACGGCCGACCGGGTGTCGGACGGCGACGACTCCACGTACTTCTGGAGCAGCCGGTCACCGCAGCCGGGCGACAGCGTCGGCCTCGACCTCGGGAGCGAGCAGCCGCTCGGCTCGGTGACGGTGGCCATGGGCAAGCCCGGCAGCACCAACGACTACCTGCACCGGGGCGTCCTGGAGTACTCGTCGGACGGATCGACGTGGCACGCGCTGGGCGCGGAGTTCGACGGCAGAGCGACGTGGACGGCGGACGCCCCCGGCGGCACGACGGCCCGCTACGTGCGCGCCCGCGCGACGGCCGGGCAGGAGTACTGGCTGGTCGTCCGCGAGTTCACCGTGTCGCGCCCGGACCGCCCGACGGTCAGCGGCGGCCCGGCCCCGGCGGACGGCAGCACGCTGGCCGCGGCCGCGGACGGCTCCCCCGACACCGCCTACCGCGCCGCCTCCGCACCGGCCCCGGGCGACACCCTCACGGTGACGTACCCGGCACCGCGCGCGGTGACCTCGGTGACGGTCCTGCGCCCGGACGACGCGACCGCCTCGACAGCTCAGGTCCAACTCCGCATCGCCGGCGAGTGGCACCCGCTCGGCCCCCTCACCGGCTCCGCCACGACGCTCCGCGCCCCCGCGGGGACGACCGCGGACGCGGTACGCCTCGCGTGGGCGGACGGGTCGGTGGCGCCCGTGGTGAGTGAGGTGATCGTCACGTAGCCGTCCGTGGCGGCTCCGTCGGACACGGGGGCGGGCGCGGGAAGCCGGTTGACGGCTTCCCGCGCCCGGCCGGAACGTCCCGTCGCCAGGCGCGGAACCAGCAGACAGGCTCCCGACTGGTCAGCTGGCACGGCGAGAAGCGTGCGCTGACCCGGCTCGACATGTGGAAGATCGCGCGCCGGCTCGAGCAGGCCGCCCTCGACGTGAACCCGCACGAACCCCCGGTGGCGTCGGACGAGTTGGAACCCGTGGCGGACGCGCTCGTCGTGACGCTGACCGCACGGGGCGACCTGGACATGGACGACGTCGAGGCGGTCAGGCTCGGCCACGAGGAACTGGCCCGCCGGCTGAAGGCCGAGGGGCAGGACGCCACCCGTGACCTGTCCGCCGACGCGACCGCCTTCCACGACAGCCTGCTGGAGCTGAGCTGTCTGCACATCCTGCACTTCTTCACCCGGCGCTCGACGTTCGTCGCCCGGTCCCTGGTGGCCCGGAACCGCTACCTCCCGGCGAACTCCGGCGCCAGGAGGGACTCCAGGGAAGCGACGTCTCCCGTCCTGGCCGCCGCGACGAAGGTGTCGAGCAGTTGGCGGTGTTCCATCGCGTCCACGGTCTCCCGCTGCTCGGTCGCGAGGTGTTTGCGGGCCCGGCTGGCGATCTGGCGGACGTTGACGGGCGTGAGGTGCAGCATGTCGGCGATGTCGGCGTAGGTGTACTCGAAGGCCTCGCGCAGGATGTACACGGCCCGCTCCGTGGGCGTCAGCTTCTCCAGTACCAGGAGCAGCGCGACTTCCAGTTCCTCCACCAGGTGCAGGCCGGCCTCGGGGTCGCTGCCGGTGTCGACGGGTTCGGGCAGCCAGGGGCCGATGTAGGTCTGGCGGCGGGACCGGGCGGACTGGGCCACGTTGATGGCCAGCCGGGTGGTGGCGCGCGACAGGAAGGCGGTGGGGTTGATCACCACCGAGCGGTCGGTCCGCTGCCAGCGCAGCCAGACGTCCTGGACCACGTCCTCGGCCTCGACCACGCTCCCGAGCATCCGGTACGCGATCCCGAAGAGCCGTGGGCGCAGTCCTTCGAAGACGGCCACGGCCTCGTCCAGGGTGCTGTCGTCGGGGGACGGCGGGCGGTCTGTACGCGACTCCGACACGTTCTTGGACACGGTCACCACGGCTCCGTTTCACACCCGGCATCCGTCGATGCCACTGTGCGGACACGCTCCCGCCGCGACCCCCTCCGTGGCGCCCCGGGGAGTCCGTGGTCCGCACCCTGGGGATGCCGGGGCGCACCCCGTGGCCGGCCCGGCGGGGGGTCAGGTGAGGACGGCCGCGCCGTCCGGGAAGGCGCCGCTGAGCTGCTTCCGGGAGGCGACGCCGAGCTTCGCGTACACCTTGCGCAGGTGCCATTCCACCGTGTGCGGGCTGATGAACAGCTGGGCACCGATCTCGGGGTTCGTCATCCCGCCGCCGGCCAGGTGCGCGATCTGCGCCTCCTGCGCGGTGAGCGCGACGCGCGCGTCGGCCGTCCGCTTGGCGGCCGTCACGCCGGTGGCGCGCAGTTCGTGCCAGGCGCGCTGGGCGAACCCGTCGACGCCGATCCGGCTCAGGGCCTCGTACGCGATGCCGAGGTGCTCGCGGGCGTCGACGCGGCGGTTCTCGCGGCGCAGCCATTCGCCGTAGAGCAGGTGGGCGCGGGCGTGGGTGATCCTGACATCGGTGCGGCCCAGGCGCTCGACCGCCTCCTGGTAGAGGGTCTCGGCGGCCGCCCCCTCGTGCACCTGGGCACGGACCACGGCCGAGGTGCCGAGCGCCCAGTCGGTCCCGCTCGCCCTCGCCATGTCGGAGAGCAGGCGGGCGGCCTCGGCGGCGCGGGCCGGTCGGCCGCTGCGGGCGGCGGCCTCGACGAGCTCGACCATCGAGCGGATGGCGAGGCCCAGTTCGGCCAGGTTCTCCGCGCCCCGCTCGGCCGCGGCGTACGCCTCCTCGTAGCGGCCGAGGCCGTTGTAGAGCACCGACTTCGCCCACTCGCTCGAACTGAGGACGTTGCCGGGGCCTCCCTGGTGGAGGTCCGCGTCCCGGGTCATGGCGTCGACGGCCCGGAGCATCTCCGCCTCCCGGCCCTTCCACGGCTCGGTCACCAGGGACACGTAGTGGGCGAGGTAGCGGCTGCCGGTGGCCTCGCCGATCGCCTGCGCCTCGGCGATCAGCGCGTTGGCGTGGTCGAGTTCGCCGGCCAGGACCCGGTTCGACACCAGTTGCAGGAGCGCGGACGGCAGGACGGCCAACGCCCCGGTCTCGCGGGCGAGTTCGACCAGGCGCGTCGAGAGCGTCGTGTTGCTCCCGAAGTCCCAGACGTTGAAGGCCATGCGGGCGGCGAGCGGGAACCAGCCGAGGCCCTCCTCCCTGGTGACCTCCTCGGTGCACAGCGCGTCCAGGGCCCGCAGCACCATGGGCGCTCCCGCCGGGTAGCCGTCGACGGTCATCAGGGCGAGGCCGCGCAGAAGCAGGTCGCCCCGGTCCGGTGGCGGTCCCGGCGGTGCGGCGAGCGCGGCCCGGGCGATGTCGTGCAGCTGAACGCCGCTCGGCAGCCGGTCGATGATGAGCGCGGCGTCCAGGGCGTCGCGATAGGTCTGCCGGGCCAGGCCCGGATCCAGCGCTTCCAGGCGCCCGGCCGCCCGTACGAGGAGCGGGAGGGCGCTGCCGGCGCTCTTGGACGCGAACACGATCTGTCCGCGCAGCAGTTCCGCCTGGGCGAGCTGGAGTTCACTCATGGGGCCGAGGGTCGCGGCGTCCAGCAGCTCGCGCGCCGCATCGTACCCGCCTGCCTGGTACATGGCGCGGGCCGCCGCCAGTGCCCGGGCACCGCGGACGGCCGGGTCGGGGGTGAGCTCGGCCGCCCGCTCCAGGAACGCGGCCGCCGCGGCGATCCCGCCGCGGGCCTGCGCGCGGCCGGCGGAGCGGGCCAGTTCGGCGGCCACGGTCTCGTCGGAGCCGGCCGTGGCGTTGGCGAGGTGCCAGGCCCGGCGGTCGGGGTCCTCGTCCGGGTCCGTGGCGGCGGCCAGCGCGCGATGCACCTGGTGGCGGGCCTCTGGAGTGGCGATGCGGTAGGCGGCCGAGCGGACCACGGGGTGGCGGAAGCGCACCCGGGTCGCGATGGTGATCAGTCCGGCCGCTTCGGCCACGGAGGCGGCGGACTCCTCGATGTCCAGCAGGGTGGCCGCCCTGGTCAGCAGGGTGACGTCGCCCACCGGTTCGGCCGCGGCGACGAGCAGCAGCTGCCGCGTCGCGGGCGGCAGTGCCTCGACCCGGCGCAGGAAGCTCTGCTCGATCTGGCCGGCGAGCGGCCGCGCGTCGGGGCGGCCGAATCCGCCCGCCAGCTCCGCCGGGCTGAGCCCGCGCGGCAGTTCGAGCAGGGCCAGCGGGTTGCCCTGCGTCTCGGCGACGATGCGGTTGCGGACCCGCTCGTCGAGCCGGCCGGGGATCACGGAGTACAGCAGGGCGCGGGCGTCACTGTCGCTGAGCCGTCCCACCGTCAGCTCGGGCAGTCCCGTGAACTCGGAGTCCAGGGAGGGCTCGCGCACGGCGAGGACCAGTCCGATCCGTTCGGCCAGCAGCCGGCGCGCGACGAACGCCAGGGTCTGCGCGGAGACCCTGTCCAGCCATTGAGCGTCGTCGACGACGCAGATCAGCGGCTCCTTGTCGGCGGCGTCGGCGAGCAGGCTGAGGACGGCGAGCCCGACGAGGAAGCGGTCCGGCGGCGAGCCCGCGGTCAGGCCGAACGCCGTGCCCAGCGCGTCGCGTTGCGGGGGCGGCAGGCTGCCGAGCCGGTCGAGGAACGGTGCGCACAACTGGTGCAGGCCGCCGAAGGCCAGCTCCATCTCGGACTCGATGCCCACCGCCCGGGCGGTCCGGCAGCCGTCCGCGCCGGCGCTCACGTGGTCGAGCAGTGCGGTCTTCCCGATGCCCACCTCGCCGCGCAGCACCAGGACCGCGCTGTGTCCGGCCTGGACCGTCGCCACGAGCCGGTCCAGCGTCTCGCACTCGGTCTGCCGCCCGCGCAGGTGCGCCCCGGTACGTCCGCTCGCCATGGGAACCGCCTCGTCGGTCGAGTCCATCATTCCGTCCATCGGGTGCCGGTGTGCGCACGACAAGCCTCGGCGGTGCCGCTTCGCGCGGCAACGGGCTTCCCGGCCTTGTCCGTTCACGGGTCCTCACGGGTCACAGGTCCTGCGGTCACAGGTCCTTGCGGGACGTGACGCCGAGCTTTCCGAAGATCTTCCGCAGGTGCCATTCGACGGTACGCGGGCTCAGGAAGAGTCGCGCGCCGATCTCGGGGTTGGTGAGCCCGTCACGGGCGAGCCCGACGATCTGGCGTTCTTTTGGGGTCAGGTCACTCCTCGTGCTGTCGGAGCTCTTCGCGACCGTGTCCCCGAGGTCCGCCAGTTCGCGTGCGGCACGCTGCGCGAAGCCCTGCATGTCCATGCTGTCGAACAGGTCGTGGGCGATGCGCAGTTGGCCGCGGGCGGCCTCCTGGCGCCCGGCGGCGCTCAGCCACTCGCCGTACACGAGGTGGGCGCGGGCCGACTCGCCGCGCAGCCGGGTGCGGCTGAGCGCGTCGAGCGCCTGCCGGTAGTGGCACTCGGCCTGCGGTCCCTCGCTGATCAGGGCTCGTGAGCGGGCTTCGATGCCCAGGGCCCAGTCGGAGCCGCTCGCCCGGGTCAGCTCGGTGAGCCGCGCCAGGGCGTCGGCCGCTTCCTCGGGGGCTCCCGTGCGGGCGGTGGCCTCGATGTACTCGGCGAGGGCCCACACCGGGATGCCCATCTCCAGCTGGCTGTACTCACGGGTGGCCAGATCGGCCGCCTGAGCGGCCTCCTTGTACCGTCCGAGACCGTTGTAGAGCAGGGCCCGGGCCCAGCGGCTGACCACCGGGCCGACCCCTTCGCCGCGGAGTTCCAGTCCTTCGTCGGCCCGCTCGCTCAGTTCGAGGCACTCCGGCTCCCGGCCCCGCCACGCGGCGACGAACAGCGCCCCGTAGATCGGGGCCGCCGTGCCGACGGCCTCGGCGACGGTCTGCACCTCCTCCGCCAGCGAGGCGGCCTCGGCGAGTTCGCCGTCGAGGACGTGCACGACGCAGCGCATCGTCAGCGCGAACGGCAGGGCGGTCGCCTGGCCCGCGTCGCGGGCGAGCCTGAGGTGGCGGGCGCCCAGCAGGGACATCGTCTCGTGATCCCACAGTCCCACGGCGGTGACGCAGATCAGCCACAGCCAGCGCAGCCCCTCCTCCGGGGAGAGGCCCGGTTCCGCGAAGGCGCGCAGGGCGCGTCGCAGGCTGGGCACAGCTGCCGCGTGACCGTCGATGATGCGTTCCGCGAGGCCGTCGAGCAGCAGGTCCGCGGGGCGCGGCGGGTGGGGTGCGGGGGTGGCGCGGGCGGCCCTGGCCGCTTCGTACTGGCCGTCGTCGTACGCCTGGGGCCCGGCGAAGATGGCCGCGTTGACGACCTCCAGGTAGGTGTCCCTGGCCAGGGCCACGTCGTGCGCGGCGAGGCGGGCGCCGGCCTTGAGCAGGAGTCCGGGTGCCTCGCTGCCCCGGTCGGAGGTGAAGGCGATCCGGGCGCGGGCCAGGTCCACTTCGCCGCGCCGCCGTTCGTCGAGGGAGCCGGCCTCCACGAGGGACAGCAGCCGCAGGGCGAGCTCGGGGTTGCCGGCCTCGTGGGTCGCGCGGGCGGCGGCCAGCGCCCGGTCCCGGCGGCGGTCGGCGTCGGGGGTCAGCTCCACCGCGCGGGCCAGCAGCGCGGCCGTCGCGGCGACGCCGCCGCGCGCCTCGGCCCGGTCCGCCGAGCGTTCGAGCTCCGCGGCCACGGACTCGTCGGGGCCGGCCGCGCCGTGGGCCGCGTGCCAGGCCCGGCGGTCGGGATCGGCGGCGTGGTCCGTCACGTCGGCCAACGCCCGGTGCGTGGCGCGCCGTTCCTCGGCCGACGCCGCCCAGTAGACGGCGGAGCGGACCATGGGATGGAAGAACCGCACCCGGTCCCCGATCTTGACGAGGCCCGCGGCCACCGCCTCCTTCGCGGCGTCGCCGTCGAGACCGAGGCGGTCCGCGGCGCGCCAGAGCAGGGCCGGGTCACCCGTGGGTTCCACGGCGGCGGCCAGCAGGAACTCCCTGGCCCTGCTGGGCAGTCCGCCGACCCTGCGGACGTAGGCCCGCTCGATGCTGTCCTCCAGGGGCTGGACGCTCGGCAGGCCGAAACCGCCCGCCAGGTCGACCGAGGCCGCCATCTTGGGGAGTTCGAGGAGGGCCAGGGGGTTGCCCCTGGCCTGCGTGAGGAACCGCTTGATCACTCGCTCGTCCCACAGCCCCGGCAGCACGGAGCGCAGCAGGGTCCGGGCGGCCGGCTCGGGCAGTCCCTTGACCAGCAGTTCGGGCAGGCCCAGGGGTTCGGTGCCGACCGGTGGGTCCTCCTCCGGCACGCGGACCGCGAAGACGAGGGCCACCGACTCGGCGTGCAGCCGCCGCGCGGTGAACGCCAGGCTCTGCATCGAGGCGCGGTCCAGCCACTGCGCGTCGTCCACGACGCACAGCAGGGGCTGGTCCCGGGCGGTCTCGGAGAGCAGGCCGAGGGCGCCGAGCGAGACCAGGAAGCCGTTGGGGGTGTGCGTCGAGCCCAGCCCGAGCGCGCCGCTGACGGCGTCGCGCTGCCCGGGCGGGAGCCTGTCGAGCCGGTCCGTCATGGGCGCGCACAGCTGGTGGAGTCCGGCGTACGGGAGCTCCATCTCCGACTGGACGCTCGTGACGCGGGCCACCCGGAACCCCCGGGCCCGGGCCGTCAGGTACTCCAGCAGCCGGGTCTTCCCCACGCCCGGCTCGCCGCGGAGCACCATCGAGCGGCTCTCGCCGCCGCGCACCGCGTCCAGCAGCCCGTCCAGCACCCCGCACTCATGGCTTCGCCCCAGCACCGGCTCCTGCGTCATGAGCTGGCCGACCTTCCCTTCGGTCCCACGGCCCGCCGCATCTGGTCCGACGGGCCGTCGCTCCCCGCGTGCACACGATCCGCGCCCCAGGGCGCTCCGTCCACGCACGGCACCGTCCGGTGCCGTGGTGCAGACACTGCCGTCCCGGCCCGCCGCACGGCGCCCGGGGAAGCCCCGGTGCACCCCCGGGAGTTCCCGGGGTGGTCCGGGGGCGTGGTCGGTGTGCCGGACGTCAGATGCCGGCGAGCGCGGAGCGGAGCTTGTTGCGCGACTTGACGTCGAGCTTGGTGAACACCTTGCCCAGGTGCCATTCGACGGTGCGCGGGCTGATGAACAGCTCGGCGCCGATCTCGGAGTTCGTCAGGCCGTCGGCGGCGAGCCGGGCGACCTGCCCCTCCTGGGCCGTGAGGGCCTCGCGCAGGTCGTCCACGGCGATCTGCCGGGGGCGCACCGTCTCGCCGGTGGCGAGGAGTTCGCGCCGGGCCCGCTCGGCGAAGGAGCTCGCCCCGAAGCCCTGCAGCATCTCGTGGGCGCGGCGCAGGTGTGCGCGGGCGTCGACGCGCCGGTTCTCGCGGCGCAGCCACTCGCCGTACACGAGGTGGGTGCGGGCGAGCTGGACGACGACCCGGCTGCGCCCGAGCCGCTCGACGGACTCGCGATACAGCAGGTCGGCGGCCGGTCCTTCGCTCAGCAGGGCCTTCGACCGGGCCAGCACACCGAGGGCCCAGTCGGTGCCGCTCGCGGCGGCCCGCTCCTCCAGTCCGCGCAGCGCCGCATCGGCCGCTTCGGGGACGCCGCTGCGGACGGCCGCCTCGACGACTTCGGCGTAGGCGAACCCGACGACCGAGACGTCCTCGAACTCCATGGCCTGCCGCCCGTGGTCCAGGGCCTCCTGATACCGGCCGAAGCCGTTGTGGAGGATCGTGAGCAGGTAGTGGCCGAGACCGATCGCGCGTCCCTCGCCCCACGAACTCGCTTCCCCGATGCCGCTGCTGATGACCGTCTCGGCCCGCGGGTCGCCGCTCCAGGACATGAGCAGCATGGCGGGGTACGACATCGGCGAGTGGCCGGTCACCTCCATGATGGAGTCGGCCTCGTCGATGAGCGTCGCGGCGAGGCCGAACTCACCGGCGTGCACGTACATCGCGGCGCGGTAGCCGAGCGCCAGGGGGAGGAAGTTGAGGGCTCCGGTGTCGCGGGCCGTGCGGACCGCGTGCGTGGTCAGCTCGTGCCACGCCTCGTCGTCCCAGAGGTCGCCGGCGACCAGCCACGTCAGCCACAGCCAGCGCATGGCGTCGTCCCCGCCGCCGCCGGAGGCCGCCCTGAAGACGCCGAGTGCGGCCCTCAGCAGCGGGGCCCCTTCGGCGTGGCCGTCGGCGAGCCAGGTCACCAGGCCGTCGAGCAGCAGATCCGTCGGCCGCGGGGGCTGAGTGCCGGGCGGTGCGGTGCGGGCGGCCTCGGCGACCTGCCGCACCCCGACGCGGTCGAGCAGGCGCCCGGCGAAGACCGCCGATCCGATGGCGTCGAGGTACGCCTCGCGGGCCTGCTCCTCCCGCACGCCCGCGAGCCGGCCGGCCGCGTCGAGCAGCAGCGGAAGCGCTTCGCCGCCCCGCCTGCGGGCGAACACGATCTGGGCGCGCAGCCAGGCCTGTCGGGCGTGCTGCACCTCGTCCAGCGGGCTGAGCCGGGCGGCGGCGAGCAGTTCGAGCGCGGCGTCCGGGGATCCCGCCTCGAACGCGGCCTGCGCGGCGGCCCCGGCCCGCGTCGCGCGCAGCCCCGGGTCCGGGGTCAGCTCGGTGGCGCGTCGCAGGAACGCGGCCGCCGCCGCTATCCCGCCGCGGGCCTGGGCGCGGCCTGCGGACCGCTCCAGCTCGCCGGCCAGGTCCTCGTCCGGTTCGACCGCGGCGTGGGCCCGGTGCCAGGCCTGCCGGTCGGAGTCGAAGACGGAATCGGTGGCCTCGGCCAGCGCACGGTGCACGTCCCGGCGCACGATGGGGTCCGCGGCGCGATAGGCCGCCGACCGCACCAGCGGATGGCGGAACCTGACCCTCGTACCGAACTCGACCAGGCCCGCCGCCTCCACCGCACCCGCGGCGTCCGCGTCGATGTCGAGCCGCTCGGCCACCCGTCTCAGCAGCGGCACGTCCCCCACCGGTTCCGCGGCCGCCGCCAGCAACAGCCGCTGCGCCGCCACCGGGAGCGAACCGATGCGCCGCAGGTAGCTCTCCTCGATCTGGCTCGCCAGCGGTCGCGCGTCCGGCCGCCCGAAGCCGCCGGCCAGCTCCGCCGCGCTCAGTCCCCGCGTCAGTTCGAGCAGCGCCAGCGGGTTGCCGCGGGTCTCGGCGACGATCCGGTCCCTGACCTTCTCGTCGAGGCGTCCGGGGACCACCGATTCGAGGAGTGCCCGCGCGTCGTCGTCGTGCAGTCCCCGGATCACGATCTCGCGCAGTCCCGCGAAGTGGTCACTCGCTCCGTCGGCCGTCGACGACGTACGGACCGCGAAGACCAGCGCCACCCGCTCGGCGAGCAGCCGGCGTGCGACGAAGGCCAGCGTCTGGGCGGAGATCTGATCGAGCCACTGGGCGTCGTCCACCACGCAGACGAGCGGCTGTTCCTCCGCCGCCTCCGCCAGCAGGCTGAGCACCGCGAGGCCGACGAGGAAACGGTCCGGCGCGCTCCCCGCGCTCAGCCCGAAGGCGACGGACAGGGCGTCGCGCTGCGGTTCGGGGATCCGGTCGAGCAGGGGCATCAGGGGCCCGCACAGCTGGTGCAGCCCGGCGAACGCCAGCTCCATCTCGGACTCGACGCCGACGGCCCGCAGGACCTGACAGCCCGTCGCGCTCCCCACCAGGTACTCCGCCAGGGCGGACTTGCCGACTCCGGGCTCGCCGCGCAGGACGAGCACCTGTCCCCGGCCCGCGCGGGCGTCGGCCGTCGCCTGGTCCAGCGCTCCGCACTCGCCGCGCCGGCCGCGCAGCCCACGCCGAGGAGCGCTGCTCGCCATCCACCACCACCATGCGGTTCAAGGTCCGGACCCTGATCAGCTCAGGCCGGGCCCATCATGCCTCAGCCCGCGTGGCCTGAACAAACGTCCACCGGCCGGTGACAGTCGTTCTACCGATGCCTGCCGGACGGGGGCCGTCACACGATGTCAGGCATCCGCCAGCCTGGAAGCGAGCAACGACATGGCCGACAGACAGCCGCACATCGAACGCGAGGACTCCGCCCGCGAAGAGGTCCCCGAACTGCTCACCGACATCCGACGATTGTTCACGCTCGGGGACCGCATGACCGTCGGATGCCGCTTCCGCTACCACCGCGACGATCCGTACGCGGTCGGGATCGACCTCATCCTCGCGACCGGCATGTGCATCACCTGGACGGTGTCCCGCGACCTGCTGCGGGCCGGCACCAGGACGCCGAGCGGCGAGGGCGACTTCAAGGTGTGGCCCTCGTGCCGGCGCCACCACCCGGCCTCCTACTTGTTCTTCAGCCTCCACCGCCCCGACGGTCAGGTCACGTTCGAGGCGGACCTGCCGGAGATCGAGCGGTGGCTGGAGCGCACCTACGCGCTGGTGCCCGCGGGCAGCGAGAGCACGCTCCTCGACTGGGACGCCCTCACCGGCCGTCTGCTGGGCCGTGACTGACGTCCGCCCGGCGCGGGTCCGCGCGGACGTCGCCCTCCAGCTCCGCGAAGACCCGGGCGAGCTCCACCCGGGAGGTGACCCCGAGCTTGGCGTACGCGTGGCGCAGGTGTGAACTCACCGTGTGGGGCGAGAGGAACAGCGCTTCGGCGACGGCCCGGTTCGTCGCGCCCTGCGTGATCAGCCGTACGACCCGCACCTCGGCGGCGGTGAGACCGAACCGTCCCGCGCCGTCCGCCGCCCCGCGCCGCACGCCCAGGTCCCGCAGGCGGCGCCGTACCCGGTCCACGTCCCGGTCGGCGCCCGCCCGGACGTACAGGTCGAGGGCCCGGTCGAGATGGCCGACGACGTCCTCTCCCGCGTCCTCCCCCGCGTCCTTGCCCGCGGCCGCCGATGCGACCGCGAGGTCCTCCAGGACCGAGGCGCGGGCGATCCGCTGCGATCCGTCCGCCAGCAGGAGTGCCGCGCGCCGCAGCAGGTCCACGTCGTCGGTGAGCAGGGCCCTGGCGTGCGCCGCCGCGGCGGCGAACACGGGGAACCCGGGGCCGGCGACCGCGCGTCGCTCCGCGGCCCTGACCGCCGCCTCCGCCCGGTCCCGCAGACCGGCCCGCAGGGTGATCCGCACGTACAGGACGTAGTCCGTCGCGTCCTCGGGCCCGGCCAGGGCGGGGCCCGGTCGTTCGAAGGCGTCCGCCGCGTACCGGGTGCAGCGGTCGACCTCCTCGCGGTCGCCGAGCGCGTCGGCCGACAGCGCGCCGAGCCAGGCCCCGGTGTTCCGGGTCAGCGCCGATTCGTCGGCCATCATCCGGCGCGCGTGCTCCGCCGCCGTGCGCGAGCCCACCAGGTCTCCCCGGTGCCGGGCGGTCCGGCCGAGGACGTAGTGGGCGGTGGCGTCCACGCAGTCGGCGGGCTCGTCGGCCTCATCGGTGTCGGACAGGGCCAGGACGGCCGCGGCCTCGGCCCTGGCGTCCGCCAGGCGGCCCGCGTCCAGGAGGAGCCGGCAGCGGGTCATGAGCACGGTCCGGGAGGCGTCCGGTCCGTCGAACAGGCCCTGCCGCAACTGCGCGTCGAGGAGTTCGAGGGCGCCGTCCGTGTCGCCCACCGCGCCGCGCAGCAGGCTCCGCCAGGCGCGCGGGCGCGGGTCCTGCTGCGCGGGCGGGGTCGGTCCTTCGGCACGCCCGCCGAGTGCGATGGACTCCTCGATCCTGCGCAGGGCCAGGTCCATGTCGTGGTGGTAGAACCACACCACGGACTCGCCGGACAGCACGGCCGCCTCGGCCGCGGGGTTCCCGGCCTCCCGCACGCTCCGCAGCGCGGCCGGGATCAGCCGCCCGGCCTCCTCGACGTCGCCGCCGCAGGCGAGCGCGACGCACAGCATGGCCAGCAGCTCGGCGCGCAGGCCCACGGGGAGCGCGGGCAGCGCCAGCCCGTCACGGCACTGGCGGGCCGCGTCCGTGAAGGAGCGGCGGGCGGCGACCCTGGCCAGGCCGAGGCGGACGCGGCCCTCGGCCTCCGGTTCCAGCATCTCCCCGAGCGCCCGGTCGCCCAGGGTCCGTGCCTCGGCGGCCCGTCCGCTCCGCCGGAGCAGGTCGACCGTCTCGGCGAACAGCGGTCCGCGCTCCTCAGTGCCCGGCCGGGTCAGGTCCAGGGCCCGCCGGCTGATCTCGGCCGCCATCGACGGTTCGTCCGAGGCGAGCTCGGCGGCCGCCCTGCGCAGGACGCCGATCGCCCAGCGGTCGCCCGGCTCCGCGCTCTCCGCGACGAGCGCGGCGACCTCCACCTCCGGTACGCCGTGGCGCAGTTGCAGCTCCGCGGCCCGGCGGCGCAGGAGCAGCAGGACCGTCGTGGGGATGCCCGCCTTGACGGCCTCCCTGATCAGGTCGTGGCGGAAGCGCAGGTGCACTCCGTCCCCGACCATCAGGTCCGTCGCGAGCGCCTCCCGCACGGCGGCGCGCAGTTCGCCCGGCTTGCGGTCCATCAGTTCGGAGAGCTGGCCGACCGGGGTCTCCCGTCCCAGCGCGGAGGCCACCCTGACGAGTTCCTGGGTGATCTCGGAGACCTGCCGGAGCCGCTGGTCGACGGAGTCCCGGAACCGCAGGGGTACACGTCCGCCGACCAGTCCGGCCTGGTCGCCCGCGCGGACGATCAGGCCCTCCTCCCGAAGTCCCCGGACGAGTTCGACGATCAGCAGGGGGCGGCCCTCGGCGCCCCGGGCGGCTTCGAGGACGTCGGGGCCGGGGGTGATCGCCAGCAGGTCGGCCACCACGTCCGCGACCGCGGCGCTGTCCAGCGGGGTCAGGGAGAGCGCGCTCGCGCCCGTCTCCTTCAACCGGTCCAGGGTCCGGCGGACGGCTTCCGGTGCCTCGCCGCGGGAGGCCACGATCCACAGGACGGCCCGGTCCGACAGCAGGTCCGGCAGGGTGCGCAGCGCGCGGAGGGTGGCCTCGTCGCACCACTGGACGTCGTCCACGGCGATGACCAACGGCTGCTTCGACGCCGCCTGTTCCAGCCGGCCCCCTACCTCGCGCAGCAGCCACGAGCGGTGGTCGGCGGCCCGTGCCCCGGCGCGCAGGGCCGCGCGGTCCAGGACGGGCGTGTCGGTGGCCAGCAGGGCGTCGAGGAGCGGGCCCATGGGCACCAGCTGCCCGTCGGGATCGCCGCCTCCTTTGTACGCGCGCAGTCCCGCGGCGCGGGCGAGCGCGCACGCCTCGTCCAGCAGGCGCGTCTTGCCCGAGCCGGGCACGCCTTCGATGACGATCACTTCCGGGCCCGACCGGAGGGAGGACCGGCCTTCCAGTCGTCGCAGCGCGGCCCGTACCAGGCCGAGCGCGTCGTCCCGGCCGCGGATCCTGGGCGGCTGCCAGGCGTCCGCGGCGTCCGGCAGCCCGTGCCCGCCGTCCGGTCCCCCGCCGGAATCCGCCTCGCCACCACCCGCACCGTGCACGTACGGCCGCCTCTCCCCGCCTCGAGTGAGGGCATCCTAAGCGAGGATGCGCCCACCGGAGCGGGCGGCTACCGCTGGTTCTCCGCCCGGAGCGGGCTCCTGGTCACAGGCGGGGCGGGGTCGTTCGTTCGATGCCGGGTGGGGTCTCAGGCCGGTGGGCTCGTGGCGATCACGAACTCCACCGTTTCCCGCGCCTCGTTGAGATAGCGGTGCGGGATTCCCGCGTCGAAGGTGATGGCCTCGCCCGCGCGCACCGTCCGGGTGCTGCCGTCGATGTCCGCCGTCAGCGTGCCGGTGACGACGTAGGCGCACTCGACGGAGGAGTGGCTCCAAGGTTCGTCGCTGCTGACGTCGCCGGGTTCGAGGACCGCGCGTAAGACCTCCAGCGTGCCGTTGCTCGGGGTGACGCGTTCGTAGAGGACGGTGCCACGCGGACTGCGCAGCACGGGGCGCTCGCCGGGCCGGCTCACCTCGGTGGGCAGCTTCTCGTCGGGTGAGAACAGGTCGGCGACGGACACCGCGTGGACGTCGGCCAGTCTGCGCAGGGTGGAGAGGCTGGGCTCGGTGACGCCGCGCTCGACCTGGCTCAGCAGGGTCGGCGACACCCCCACCGCCGCGGCCAGGGCGCGCAGGCTGAGTCCCTTGGCCCTGCGGAGCGTCCGCAGCCTGCTTCCGATCGTCGCCATCGGTCACACCACTCCCCGTCGGATCGCGTAGGCCACGGCGTGGGTGCGGTTCCGCAGTCCCAGACGGGAGATCAGTTCGTGCAGGACGTTCTTGATCGTGCGCTCCGAGTAGTTGAGCCGGACCGCCACGTCGGTGGTGCTCAGTCCCTCGGCGATCAGACGCAGCACGTCGACCTCGCGCACCGACAGTTCGATGCCGTGCCGTTCGGCGGCCGTGGCGAGCGCGCGCATGGCGTCGACCAGTGAACGCACCAGTCGCGCGGACATGGGGGCATCGCCGTCCAGCGCGTTGCGCGCGGCCTCGAGGACCCGGGCGTAGTCGGTCTCGCCGCGCAGCAGGACGCCGACGAGGCCGTGGCGGACCGCGCGGACGAGTTCGGCTTCGCCGATGGCGTCGGCCACCAGCAGGATGGGCAGCCCGCCGCGGGCCGCCGTCTCCTGTCCTACGCGGTCCATCCACGCGAGCGTCCTGTCGGTCACCTGGTGGTCGAGGACCAGGACGATGTCGACGTCGTCCCAGGCGCCCCACTCGACCACGCGCACCGCCTCCGTGGCCCGGAGGTACGCCTCGGCGCCCTCGGCGGTGAGGGCGTCGCCCGCGACCACGGTGACGGTGAGGAGGTTCTCCTCCTGCCGGGCCCCGACCGATGCCTGTCCGTCGGCACCGGTGCGGGACCGGGCCTGGTCCGGCACGGCGGTGAGCGGCGTGCGGCTCCCGGGCGCCGCGGGGACCCGCGCCGGCACCGCCAGCGTGGACCCGGCCGTCATGCGGATTCCCCCGACTTGCGCAGCGCGCCCAGGAGTTCCCGGCGCGAGCTGACCCCGAGCCGCGGATAGACCTTGTACAGATGGGATCCCACGGTCCGCGGGGAGATGAACAGCTGGTCGGCGATCTGCCGGTTGGAAAGGCCCTGGGCGGCGAGCTTCGCGATCCTGCGCTCCTGCGCGGACAGGAACGCCGCACCGGGAGTGGTGACGGCCTCCGGGTCCGCGTCCCGCGCGCTGACTCCGATGGCGCGCAGTTCGGCAAGTGCCATGTCGCGCCACGGCGCGGCTCCGAGCCGGGCGAACACGTCCTGGCCCGCCCGCAGTTGGGTGCGGGCCGCGGCCGTCTCCCGCTGTCTGCGCAGCCACCGCCCGTAGTCCAGGGCCAGCCGGGCCCGGTCGAAGGGGCGCGTCGACGCGGCGGCGGAGTCGAGTGCGTGCCGGAACCGCTCGTCGGTGTGCGGCGAGCCCTCGTGGGCGGCGAGCAGGGCGGCGCCGTGCCGGACCGCCGTCGCCGTCTCGGCCGAGACGTCCGCCGGCCGGACCGCGGACGCGCGCTGGTGCAGCTCGCGTGCGGCCCGGTCGTCTCCCCGGGTGAGCGCGGACCGGACCGTGTCGACGTAGGCGCGGCGCGCGACGGCGCTGGTGAGCAGGCCGGCGGAGACCGGCAGCGGTGACGTGTCGCCGCTGCCGAGCGCGAGCAGATGGCGCGCGTGGGCGGCGAGCCGGACGTGGTGGGCCGATCCGTGGTCGACGCCCCACCGGTGGACCTCGTCCAGCAGCGTCTCGGCCTCCTCGTACCGTCCCTGGCAGGCGTGGACCATGAGGAGACGCGCGGTGACGTCGATGTCGTGACGGCCCACGCCCTCCCGGCGCGCCCGCGCGCGGCGCGGCTCCGCGAACGCGCGCAGGTCCGTCCACCGGCCGCTGGTCAGCATCAGGTCCGCCTGGAGCGCCTCGCAGTGCCGGATGCGGCTGCGGTCGCCCGCGTCGAGCCGGCGGAGCGCGGAGGTCACCAGGAGTTCGGCAAGGCCCGCTTCGTCGATGCGCAGGGCGGCGTCCGCGAGCCAGACGAGCTCCCGGGGGTCGGACAGGTCGGCGGCCGTCCCGTGGAACGCGTCGGCCGCCGCCGCCAGGCGCTCCCGGATCTCCGCCGCTCCCGTCACCGGCGTCAGGTGGGCGGCGACGGCGATGCGCAGCGGTTCGCCTCCCACGTCGGGGTGGGTCCGCAGCCAGTTCGTCGCGATCCTCGCGGGTTCGGGCGAGAGCTGGAGCGAGCCGGACTCGGCCAGCCGCAGCGCCGCCGCGTCCCGGAGCTCGGCGCCGTCCCCCCGGTCGGCGAGCAGCGCGCTCGCCAACCGCACACTGCTGCGCCCGACCTGGCACACCGTGTCGAATTCGGCGCAGGCGCGCACGAGTTCCATCGTGCGGACGGCCTCGGCCGGGTTCTGGGCGGCGGGCAGGTCACGGATCAGCGCGAGCGCCTCGCCGGAGCGGCCGGCCCGCAGCGCCGCCGCCCCGGCCGCCACGTACCGGCTGCCGCGGTGCGCCGGGCTGGAACTCACGTCCCCGGAGTGCCGCAGCGCCCGGTACGCCGCGCCCCAGTTGCCGCCCCGCAGCGCGGCCCCTGCCAGGGCGTCGAGACGTCGGACGGTGGATTCCCGCGCCGCGTCCGGCTCCTGCGCGTCGTCCGGCCCGTACGCGTGACCGCCGAGGCGCGCGTACCCGTAATCGGCCCAGGCCGACCGGGCGAGGCTGTGGACCGGGGGCGGGGCCGTCGACGCGGCCAGACACCGGTGGACCGGTGTGCGGAAGCGGAGTACCTGGTCGCCGGTCACCAGACCGGCCCGTTCCGCGACGACGAGCGCGCCCGCTTCGATGCCGAGCGTCCCCGCCGCCGACAGCACGTCCTTCCGCATCGCCACGCCCTGGGCGGTGTCGAGGAGGGAGAGCATCACGCGGGTGTCCGTGGGGAGTTCGCGGAACGGGCCGCCGAGGGAGCGCGCCACCGCGGCGCCGACCGGGAGCGGGTCGGGCAGTTCCTCCTCCCCCCGGCGCTGCGCCGGCGTCAGCGCCGAGGGGAGGTCGACGAGCAGCAGCGGGTTGCCCTGGGCCGCCGCGGTGATCGCGGCACGGGTGCGCGGAGCGAGGTCGGGATGGCGGTCGTCGAGGACCAGGCCGGCGGCCCGGTCGTCGAGGCCGGTGAGGACCAGCTCGTGGGTGCCGTTGCCGTCGAGGGGGCCCGGCCGGTCGTCGCCGGTGGCGGCCAGCAGCACCAGCCTGCTCCCGGTGAGCCGGTGGGCCAGGTACGCCAGCGCCTTCGCGGATCCGGAGTCCAGCCACGGGAAGTCGTCGACGATCACCAGGGTGGGGCGGCGGCGGGCGACGACGAGCAGGAGCTGGCGCAGGCCGGAGTAGGCGAGCAGCGCGTCGTCGGCCCCGGCCGCGCCGGCCAGGGTGTCGAGCAGGGCGCTGCGCAGCGTCTCGGGCAGGTCGCGGCACGCGTTGAGCACCGGATAGGCCAGGGAACGCAGCGCGCCGAACGGCGGGGCGGCGTCGCCGGGGACGCCGCAGATCTGGAAGACCTGCCATCCCTCGGCCACCGCCGCGTCCGCCGCCCGGCGCAACAGTGTGCTCTTCCCGCTGCCCGGCTCGCCCCGGACGACGACCGCCGAACCGCGGCCGGTCGCGGCGTCGTCCAGTGCCGAGCCCAGCGCGTCCAGCACGTCGCGGTACCCGTGCACCGCGGACGCCCGTGTCAGCGCCTCGGCCAGGCCCGTCCGTGCCGCGGTGCCCGAAGCGTCGGCTCCGGACGGTCGCGCCGGTCCCGGAGAAGTCGTCGTCTGCATGGCTGCCGCCCTTCGTTCCGCCCCACCACCGGACGACGTTCGATTCCGGTGTCACACGTACCGTCGCAGGAGGACGAGGCGTCGCGCATCGCATGGTCGTGCGACAACGGCGGTTCCCGGTAGCTGCCGTGTCACCTTCGCCGTTCTCGCTGGTCGTAGTGGTGACGGCCGCGCCGGGCGGCACCGTCGCCGCGCAGCAGAGGTTTCGGTGCGCGATCCCCCGGATCACCGCACGGTGTCACCGCGATCGTGACCCGGACGCGGCGTTCGACACCTTGTGATGTGTAGTGTGACTGCACACCAGGACCCGATGACTGCTCACGGCTACCCGCATTCCCCCCGCCGGCACCGTCGATGCTCGCCAGAGAACTCCCCCACCTCGGGTCATTGCCTCAGCAACCGGCACTGCCCTATTCACAGGAGGCGGACGCGTGCACGCACCCCAGGTCGGCGACGGGCGGGATCGTCCTGCCCCGCCACCACCGGAGGCCGGGAACCCGCTCGGCGAAGGCGACTTGACAGGTCGCGACGCCGAACTGCTGGGCGTGGAGCGGTTCCTGTCCCGCGCGGCGGGCGCGGGAGAGGTCCTCGTGGTCACCGGGCCCCTCGGCATCGGCAAGAGCGCCGTGCTGCACGAGACCGTGGTCCGGGCCGGGCGAGCGGGGTTCCGTGTCGTGCGCGGCACCGGCCACCGCGCGGAGGCGGACGTGCCGGGCGCCGGACTGACCCAGCTCCTGCCCCACCTGCCCGCCCCCGGCCGGGCGGACCACCACCCGGACGGTGATGCCCTCGCCACCCGCATCGTCGCCGCCGCGGAGGATCACCTCGCGGCGGGAACGGCCCTCGTCCAGGCCCTGTTCGGGCGCACCGGCACTGCCGCGGACACCGACGCGGCTGCGGCCGCGGGCGGCGCCGCTCCCCTGCTGATCGCCCTCGACGACGCCCAGTGGTTCGACACGACGTCGCTCAAGGCCCTGACCTCCGCGGTACGGGGGACGCGCCGGCCCGTGGCGCTGGTGATCGCCACGCGGCACGGCGACCGCAGGGACTTCGCCCGTCGCTCCCCGCAGCTCAGGCTCGGCCCGCTGGCCCCCGCGGACGCCGAACGGCTGCTGGACGCCCAGGTCCGTTTCCTGCCGGCCCGGCTGCGCTCGCGCGTCCTCGCGGAGGCAGGCGGCAATCCGGCCGGCATCATCGGCATCGCCGGCGCACTGCGGGACGCGGGCGCTCCGGCGGCCTCCCTGCTGGCGCCGCGGCTGCCCCTCGGCGAGCGGCTCCAGCGCACGGTGTGCTCGCTGCTCGACCGGGCGCCGGCGGCGGCGCGGGACTTCCTCCTGCTGGCCGCCGTCTCGCACACCGACCGCGTCGACGTCCTGCTGGCGGCCGCGCGGGCCGGTGGCCACGGCACGGGCGGCATGCCCGCCGCGCGGCGCGCCGGTCTGGTGGCGGTCGCCGACGGGCGGCTGCGCTTCACCCATCCGCTGCTCCCGGCCGCCCTCCACTGGAGCGCGTCCCCCGGCCAACGGCTCCCCGCCCACCTGGCGTTGGCCGAGGTCCACACCGGCAGGCCGTACCTGCGCGCCCTGCACGCCGCCGCCGCGGCCACCGGACCCGACGAAGCCACCGCCGCGGCCCTCGAAGCGGGCGCTCCGGCCGACCTGCCGCAGGCCGTGGCCGCCCTTGAGCGGGCCGCCGACCTCAGCCCCACCGGGCAGGGCCGGGCCGCCCGGCTCGTCAAGGCCGCGCACGCCGCCGACCTGTGCGGGCAGGTCTCGGTGCTGCGCCACCTCGTCGGCCGGCTGATGGCCGGCCCGTTGCCCGCGTCGCTGACCGCGGAGGCCTGCGCGCTGGAGGCCCGGGTCGCCTACCTCACCGACGGTGTGCCGGAACACGCCCTGTCCGTGCTGTCCCGTTCGGCCGCCGCGCCCAGCACCCGCCGGCCCGCCCCGTTCGTCGCCGTCGCCCACGCGCTCGCCCCCGCGCTGTTCCGTCCCACGGTCGAGCAGGTCCTGCGCCCCGCCTTGGAGGCCGAGCTCGCGGAGCCCGGGCGGGCGGACGATCCCGAGATCCTGTCGGCGCTGTGCTGGACGGACCGCGGGGCCTATGGCGCCCGGGCACGCCCCCTGCTCGCCGCGGCGGCGGCGCGGCACGGGTCGGGAGCGGCCCCGGAGAACCTGCCGCACGACGCCGCCCGCGACGTCGCGCACGTCGTCATGGCGACCGCGCTCGACGACCCGGTCGCCGCCGACCTGATCAGTGGTCATCTCCTGGACGCGCAGGCCGAGTCGGGGCACTTCGGACCGGCTCTCACCGTGCTCGTGCACCGGCAGATCGCCCACCTCCACCTGGGACTCGGGCCCGCCGTGCGGCGGGACGCCGAGCTGGGCCGCCGCTGGGCCGGAGCGGCACAGGACACCCCTGCGCAGGTGGCGCTGCGGGCCGGGCTGGCGCAGGCGCAAGCCTGGACGGGCGAGGAGGAGGGCCACCAGACCGTCACCGACGAGGTACTGGCGTACGCACTGCCGCGCCGGCTGCAGATCCTGGCGGCCCGGGCCCGCTGGGCGCGGGGGCTGATGGCACTCGTCCACGGCCGGCCGGAGGACGCCGTGGAGGAACTGCGGATGCTCGCCACGGACAGCGGGGACGCCTGGCACCCGGTCGTCGCGCACTGGGCGCTGGGCGACTACGTCGCCGCCGCCGTCGCCACCGGCCGGGCAGACGAGGTCCACGAGCCGGTGCGGCGCGCGGCGGAGGTCGACCGGCGGCTGGACTCACCGCTGCTGGGCCTCCTCGTGGCCCGCTCCCGCGCCCTGCTGAGCGAGGGTGAGGAGGCCGAACGGCACTTCAGGGCGGCGCTGACGGCCCGTGGCGAACCCCTGCGCTACGAACGGGCCCGTACCGAGCTCGCCTTCGGGCAGTGGCTGCGCAGGCAGCGCCGGGTGCTGGAGGCCCGTACCCATCTCCAGGAGGCCCACGACGCCTTCACCGCGCTGGGCGCGGACGCCTGGGCCCATGGCGCCGCCTCGGAGCTGATCGCGGCCGGCGAGGCGACGACGGCGCCCCCGGTCTGGGCGGCCCGCTTCCACCTCACCCCCAGGGAGGCGGAGGTGGCGGCGCTGGCCGCGGACGGGCTGACCAACCAGCGGATCGCCTGGCAGCTGGGGCTGACGCACCGGACCGTCGCCAGCCATCTCTCCCGCGTCTTCATGAAGGTGGGCGTCTCCTCGCGCGGGCAACTCCCGTCGGTGCTCGGTCCGTAGGGCGGCGTCCGACCGACCCATGGGGCAGACCTCCGGGGTCGCCCGGGCAGTGTGCGGGCCGCGAGCCGTACCGCGCCCCCGGGACGTCCTACGATCCGGAGTCCGACCTCCGGCGCCCCGGCCGGCGGCGATCTTCTCGGGAGCATCCTTGGGCCGGCTCTATTCGTACCGCGGTGCGTCCCCTCGGCTGGCGTCCTCGGCGCTGCTGGCCGACAGCGCGGAACTCGTGGGCGACGTGGTCGTCGGCGAGGACGCGCTCATCGCCGGCGGGGTGCGCATCACCGGTGACTCGTCCGGCGCCGTACGGATCGGGGCGCGCGTCACGATCCTGGAGAACACCGTGCTGCGCCCGCTGCCCGACTGCGACCTGGTCGTCGAGGACGACGTGGTGATCGGCCCGGGCGCGGTCCTCCAGGGCTGTCACGTGGGCAGCGGATCGGTGGTCGAGGCGGGCGCCCTCCTCGACGGGCGCAGCCGCATCGGAGCCGAGTCCCTCGTCGGCTCCGGCGCGTGCGTCAAGCAGCGCAGCGTGTTCCCCGCGCGGTCCGTGATCGACGGCTCCCCGGCCGAGGTCATGGGCAGGCTGCGCGGTCCGCTGCGCCGCCCCGACTGGGCACCGCGCAGCGGCGACCTGGCCGCCCGCGGGCTCCCGGACGGCCACGGCACGGATGCGGGCACACCTCCCGGCCACTCCTGATCCCGGACCGGCATCGGCGCTCGTCGGCCGCCGACGACACGTCAGTCATGCGACGGATGTCTCCGTCGTCCCGCTCCGACAGGCTCTGCGGCACAGCGACGCCGAACGAGCCCGAGGAGGGGACTCATGCGACGACCCGGCCGATCCATCCTGCTCAGACCCCTGGGAGAGCTGTGGGACTGGCAGCGCAGCGCGGCCTGCCGCGGCATGGACAGCTCCGTCTTCTACTCGCCTCCGGGCGAGCGTGGCCGCCTGCGCCACGAACGGGAGGAGCGCGCCCGCCGCATCTGCCGAGGCTGCCCGGTCCTCCAGGAATGCGCCGGCATGGCGCTGGGGACCAAGGAGGCCTACGGCGTCTGGGGAGGCCTCTCCGAGGCGGAGCGGAGCGACCGGCGTTAGCCGCCGGACGCGGTCCGGAGCGGGCCGGGCCCGCCCCCGGAAGGGCCGTGCCGGGGGTGCATCGCGGCGGTCAGCGGGCCACCCCGCCGTCCCGGTCCTGCTCCATCGCCATCCGCACCAGCTCCACCCGGGAGGTGATGCCCAGCTTCTTGAAGGAGCGGCGCACGTACGTGTTCACGGTGTGCGGGGAGACGAAGAGCTGTTCCGCCACCTCACGGTTGGTGGCTCCCCCGGCGACCAGCCGCGCCACTTGCAGCTCCCCCCGGGACAGGCTCGACCAGCCGGTCGCCCGGTCCTGGGTCCGCGCGGCGGGCTTCGTCCTGTCGGACCTCGTCCGGTTCCCGGCCGGTGCGAGGCGGCGCGCGACCCGCTCGGCGTGCCACTGCGCACCGCACTCCTCGTACAGGCGCAGGGCCTCCTTCAGGTACCGGGTGCCCCGCGCCGCGGACGTCTTGAGGAGGACGCGGCCCGCGTCCTCGCAGGCCGAGGCGACGGCGATCGGCCGTTGGCTGCCCCGGTGCAACTGCACGGCCCCGGCGAGGAGTTCCGCGTCGTCCGTCAGCAGCCCGCGGGCGTGCGCGTGGGCCGCCGCCAGGCCGGCGAACCGCGGGTTGGCCGCGGCCCGCAGCCGGGCCACCTCGACCGCCTCGGCCGCGCGCTCCCGGTCGCCGGCCCGCAGCGCGATGCGGACGAACGCCGGCTGGTCCATGGGGTCGAGCGGCACCGGGAAGCGGGGGTGCACCGCGTCGAAGAACTCGGTCTCCCGCGGCATGAGTTCCAGCGCCCGCTCGCTGTCCCCCTGCCAGTCGGCGACCTGGGCGGCGAGCCAGGTGCCGAAGCGACGCACGAACACCGACTCGTCGCGCATCATCTCGGCCGCGTCCCGCACCGCCCTGCGCACGCCCTGCCGGTCGCCGGTGTGCAGGGCGACGATGCCGAGGGGGTAGCGGACGGAGGTGTCGGTGAAGTCGGCCGAGCCGAGGTCCTCGGCCATGGCCACCACGCCCTCGGCCTCGGCGCGCGACTCCTCCAGGCGTCCCGCGTCGAGCAGGAAGCGGGCCCGGCTCATGGCCCAGAAGTGCATGGTGGCCGCCTGGCCGTGCCGGCGGGCGAACAGGATGCCCTCGTCGGCCTCGTCCACCGCCCGCTGCGCGTTCCCCGCGCTGCTGTGCAGGTAGATCCGCCACATGCCCGGCTTGTACGGGAGCTCCGCCGGGTCCACGTCCTGGGCCAGCCGGACCGCGCGCTCCACGGCGTCGTGGGCCTGCTGCCAGTCGGCCCGCATGAAGGAGACGATCGACTCGGCGGTGAGCGCGGTGACTTCAGCGGCCGTCCGGTCCGAGTCCTGGGCCAGCGCCCGTGCGTCGGCGGCCGTCCGCCCGGCCTCGTCCAGCGTGCCGCCCCTGGTCAGGTTGAGCGCCAGCAGGGCCAGCGAGTGCGCCGTGAGTCCGGCGGACGCTCCCTCGACGGCGGCTCCCAGCCGTCCCTGCCGTACCGCTTCGGTGAAGGACTGCTGGCTGGCGAGACCGGCGAGGTTCAGGCGCAGCCGGGCCTCGCTCTCGGGGTCGAGCGTCCCCGGTGCGCGGAACGCGGACTCGGCCAGTTCCAGCGCCCGGGCGTGCGCGCCGCCGCGCCACAGCAGGGCGACGGTCTCGGCGATCATGCGGGGGCGGTCCGTGTCGTCGTCGGCCAGCAATCGCAGGGCCCTGGTGCTGAGTTCGGCGGCGGCCGCGGGAGCGCGCCCGGACAGTTCTGCCACCGCACGCGCCAGCAGTCTCACGGACGCGTCGTCGCCGGGGCCCGCGCTCTCGGCGAGCAGCACCGCGACGTCCGTCACCGGTACTCCCCTGGCCAGCTGCAGGTCGACGGCGCGCCGGCGCAACCAGCGCCGGCGGGCGGCCGGCGCCAGGGCCACGATCGCCTCGCGCACGAGGTCGTGGCGGAAGGTCATCCGGCCGTCGGTCTCCACCATGAGCTCGGCCGCGAGCACTTCCCGCAGCGGCTCCACCAGGGACCCGGGCGGCACGCCGAGCAGCTCGACCATCAGGTCGACCGAGCAGGAGCGGCCCAGCACGGACGCGACCTCGGCGAAGTCCCGTGCCAGGGGCGAGAGGTGGGACAGCCGGTGCCGGACGGACTCCTCGAAGCGTTGCGGGATGCGGGGGCCGGTGAGCCGTGCCCGGCCGGAGCGCACCGCCACTCCGCCTTCGTCCCGCAGTCCTTCGAACAGTTCCCGCAGCAGCAGCGGCTTGCCTTCGGCCTGGGCGGCGAGTTCGAGCACGGCGTCGTCGGGTTCGGCCCCGAGCGTGTCCCGGGCGAGCTCCCGGATCGCGGCTCCGTCCAGGGGGCCGAGGCGCAGGCTCCGACCGCCGTCGCGCACCAGGCGGGCCACGGTGGCGCGGGCCGGCCGGGACAGCCCCGCGGTGCGCGTCGCGAGCAACCAGACGACCGGGTGGCCCGCCAGCGCCTCGGGCAGGCTCCGCAGCGCGCGGAGGGTGGACTCGTCGCACCACTGCACGTCGTCGACGAGGACGGCCACGGGGCCGGCCGTCGTCGCCCGCTCCAGTTGTTCGCGGATCTCCTGGAGGATCCAGAAGTCCTGGTTCGGCAGGTGCGCGAACTCGCCGAACTGCCGCTCGTCGAGCAGCGGATCGCTGCCGGACGCGAAGGCGCGCAGCAGGGGGCCGAGCAGGACGGTGTGCCCCTCGGGATCGGCGCCGCCCCGGAACACGCGTACCGCGCGGCGCTCGGCCGCCCGCCGCGCCTCCTCGATCAGCCGTGTCTTCCCCGAGCCCGGGGGTCCCTCGATGACGAGCAACCCCCCGGCTCCCCGCGCCGCGCGCTCCAGCAGGCCGGTCAGCGCGGCCAGTTCCCGCTCCCTGCCGCGCAGCGCCGGTCCGACCCGCACGGGTCGGACCGGCCGGGTGAGCGTCTGCTCCATGACCACGGTTGACTCCTCGGCACGCGGGAACGGGCTGGGCCCTCTCGGGAGGATCCTGTGCGGTGGCGGCCGGTTTCGGCCCCGCCGCACGCTGTGCCACGAGCCTCCCGCGCACCGTTCGACGGCTCCAGGAAGTTCCGCAGGAAGTTTGGGCAGGCACACCGTTCCGGCAACCACGGTATCCGGCCGCTCGCGGCGGGTCCTTCGAGGGGTTCCGTCTGGTGAGATCCCTTCGTGGGCCGGCCGTCGTTCTGGCAAAATCAGGGTGCCCGTGGAGCTGGGGAGGCCAAGTGGGGCTGGGGAGGCGGAGATGACCGGAAGCGCATCGTCGTCCTTCGCCGCCGCCCTCCGGGAGACGCGCGTGGCGTGCGGCCTGACACTCGAGGAACTCTCCGAGAAGTCCGGTGTCAGCGACCGGTCCATCGGAAACATGGAGCGCGGTCACACGCTGGCACCCAGACGCCGGACAGTGGCAGCCCTGGTCGATGCGATGGGCCTGACCACCGACCAGCGGCGCACCCTGACCCAACTTGCCCAGGCCTCACGCTCCCCCGTCCCCGCCTCCGCTCCTGCCGCCGTCTCGGGCGCGGCGATCGCCTCCGGCCGTCTGGCGCCGCCACCCCGCCGCCCTCCGGTGTTCGTGGGACGGGAGGACGAGGTCCGGTCGCTGGCCGCCGTGCTCCGCGACGACCGCGACGGACCCCCGGCGGTGACCCTGTACGGTCCACCGGGCGCCGGCAAGACCACGCTCGCCCTGCACATGGCCGAGCAGGTGCGGGACGCGTTCCCCGACGGAACGCTCTTCGCCGACCTCGGCGGCACGGACGAGAACCCGCCGAACCCGAGCAGCGTGCTGCTCGCGCTGCTGAGCGGCATGGGAGTGCCCGACGGCGAACTGCTGCGCGAGGACACCGGTGCCCGGATGCGCCGCTACCACGACCTGACCCGGCAGCGCCGGCACCTGATCGTCCTGGACAACGCGTCGGACGAGGCCCAGGTCCGCCCGCTCCTCCCGTACGCGGGCCGGACCGGCGTCCTCGTCACCGCACGCCACCCGCTCAGCGGTCTGGAGACCTCCCGCACCGCGCTCGGGCCGCTGCACCGCTCGGACTCGCTCGCCCTGCTCACGTCCCTGATCGGCGAGCAGCGCACGAAGGACGCCGCGAGCACGGAGGCGGTCGCCGGACTCTGCGCGGACCTGCCCCTGGCGCTGCGGATCGCCGCGAACTGGCTGATCACCCGCGAGAGTTGGGGCATCGACCAGCTCGTCGCACGGCTGCGTGACGAGGACCGGCGGATCGCTGCGCTGAGCGCCGGCGACCTGGCCCTCGGCCCCGCCTTCTCCCTGTCCTACCGCCGGCTGACCCCCGAAGCCGCCGCCGCGCTCCGCGCCCTGGGCACCACCGCCCCGTACGACGTGGGTTCCGCGCTCCTCGCCGCCACGCTCGGCGTCCCCGACGACGAAGCGGCCGACCTGCTCGACGAGCTCGTCGAGACGGGCTGGCTGCGCACGTCGCAGCCCGGCCGGTACCGCATCTACGACCTGCTGCGCCTGTACGCGCGCCGGCGCCTGCTCGACGAGGAGGGCCCGGAGGCGGAGACGGTCCTGCACGAGCGCGCCCACGGCTGGCTCCTCTCCCAAGTACGGGCCACCGGCCGCTGCTTCGAGCCCGGCTACGGCCCCGACCAGGACGCTCCGGCCCACCACCCGACCGCCAGCCTGGAGAACGCCGCCGACTGGCTGCGCGCGGAGGCGGGCCACTGGTGGGAGGCGTACCGGTGGGCGGCCGCCACGGGGCGGCACCAGGAGGTCGTGGACACGGCGGAGTCGCTGCACTGGTTCTCCGACAACTGGATGCTGTGGGACCACTGGACGGAGCTCTTCGCCACCGCTGCCACAGCCGCCCACGCGCAGGGCGACCGCCGTATGGAGGCGACGCATCGCAACTACCACGCCTGGGCCCTCACGGCTCTCGAAGTCGACCCGGAGAGCGGGCTTCAGCAGGCGCGGACCGCGCTCGCCATCGCCGAGGACTGCGGCGACATCGTCCAGCAGGCGTGGGCCCACTTCTATTGCAGCTGGACCCTTCGGCACCTGGGCTCCGAGGAGGCGATCAGCGCGGCGGCCGCCGCCACCGCGCTGTTCACGGAGGCGGACGAACCCAATGGCCTCCTGTCCGCCTACAACACGGAAGTCAGATGCATGCTGCACTTCGACAAGGTCGAGGCGGCGGTCCCCCTGATCGAGCGGACGATGCGGCTGATCTCCGGCCCCACGGCCGACGCGCGCATCCCCGAGCACATCCGTGGCTTCGCCTGGAAGGGGGGCATGGAGGTGCAGGGGAACGTCGCGATCAGGCTCAGGCAGTGGGAGAAGGCCGAGCGTTGCGTACGGGAGTCCCTCAAAAGCTCCCCCTCGGACGTCGTACCGGTACGTGCGGCCCATGGCCACAATCGACTCGCCTACGTCCTGGACCAGTTGGGACGTCACGAGGAAGCCGCGCAGGAACGGGACCGGGCACGCGTCTACGACGGGCACACCACTCCCGACGCCCTCCTCGACCACCTTGAGGCGGCCGGCCACGCGACAGGTGAGGACGACCGGCGCTCCGGAGACGACGGCCAGTCGAATGACGGATGACCTGAGTTCGGCGCGCGGGCCAGCCTGTCCCTGAATCCGCCCCTGCCGCTGCCCGCAGCCGTCCGGGAGCGCGGATGACTCCCGCCGCGACCGGCTGCGAACAGGGGATGCATATGAACTCCACACCGACGTCTGCCACCGAGAGGTCTTCCACCGAGCGGATGGAGGAGGCCGTTTCCGCGTTCATGGCCTTCCGTCCACGGCTCTTCCGCATCGCGCACCACATCCTGAGGCGCCCGGCCGATGTCGAGGACATCGTCCAGGAGGCGTGGCTGCGCTGGCAGAACACCGACCGGGCCGAAGTCCTCGACCCTCCGGCCTACTTGGCCCAGATCACGATCCGCCTGTCCCTCAACGCCGCCGGTTCCGCCCGGTCGCGTTACGAGAGCAGTGCCGGTCCGTGGCTGGCCGACACGTGCGACAGCGGCCCCGACCCGTTCGCCAGGGCGGAGGAGGCGGAAGCGCTCGACCAGGCCCTTGGCCTCCTCGTCGACCGGCTCAACCCCACCGAACGGGCCGTCTACATCCTGCGCGTGGCGTTCGACTTCCCGTACAGCGAGATCGCCGCGAGGCTGCAGCTCAGCACGATCAACACCCGGCAGATCGCCAGCCGGGCCGGCAAGCGCCTGCTGTCCGACGACCCCGACCCGGCCCGCCACGGTGACCACCAGCGCCTCATGGACGCGTTCCTCACCGCCGCGCGGGGCGGGGACCTCGGCGACCTGGAGACCCTCCTGACCCGCGACACCGTCCTCGCCCGTGCCAAGGCCCGCGGCCCACGCCCCTGCACCCGTCCCACCCGTCCGCAGACCCGCCGCGACGGGAAGCGGCCCGGGGCCCGGACCTCCGCGGCGGTCCGCACCGCCACAGCGTGAACCCCACCTCGTCCGTGCCCCGCCCCCACCCCGTCCGACCTCTCCAGCACAAGGAATGCGGATCGTCATGCTGCAGAACCGCACCACCTCCGCCCTGACGGGCTTCTACGTCATCGATCAGGTCCACAGCAGAGTGGGCTTCTCCGTCCGGCACGTCATGGGCTCCCAACTGCACGGTGCGTTCGGCAGTTTCGAGGGCCTGCTGGTGCTCGACGCCCACCGCCCGGCCCTCTCCGAGGCGTTCCTGACGGTGCAGACCGAGAGCCTGGACACGGGCCTCGGGGAGCGGGACGCGCACCTCACCGGCCCGGCCGTGCTCGGCTACCCGGCGTTCCCCACGATGACGTTCCACTCCACCGGAGTCACTCTCCTGGACGGCGGCGGCTGCTGTCTGGCCGGACGCCTGAAGATCAAGAACGTCGAGCGTCCCCTCGCGATGGACGTGACGCCCGGCGGTGCCCGTACGGACTCGCTCGGGCTGACCTGGGTCGGCTTCGAGGCCACCGCCACCCTCGGCCTCGCCGACTGGGGGCTCACGGTGGACGGTTCACGGACGGGCGGCCCCGGCGTCTGCGCCGACGTGTCACTGCACCTGAGCGTGTCCGCGGTGCAGGTCTTCCACCGGCCCCCGGCATCGGCACCCCCGACACCCTCGTCTGTGTGACCCAGGACACATGACCCAAGGTGTCACAGTTCGTGGGGGCAGTCCGGTCAATGGTGTGAATCAGCACTACGGCGAGGAGAACACCACCATGGATGCGCGTCTCGACTACTTCGGCAATGCGCTCGGGGCCAGGGTTCTGAAGCACATCAACTCCGCGAACAAGGTCTTGACGGACTCGACTCTGCCGCAGACCACGCAGGAACTGGTGAAGATCCGCGCGAGCCAGATCAACGGCTGCGGCTTCTGCACGGACATGCACACCAAGGACGCCGCCCACGCGGGCGAGACCCCCCAGCGGCTCCAGCTGGTCGCCACCTGGCGCGAGGCCACCGTCTTCACCGACGCCGAGCGCGCCGCGCTCGAACTCGCGGAGCAGGGCACGCGCATCGCGGACGCCGCGGGCGGGGTGAGCGACGAGGCCTGGGAGGACGCGGCCAAGCACTACGACGAGGACCAACTCGCCGCGCTGCTCTCCCTGATCGCCGTCATCAACGCCTACAACCGCGTCAACGTCATCAACCAGACGCCGGCGGGCGGCTACCAGCCCGGCCAGTTCGGCTGAGCCGCCCGCGCGGACGCCCGCGCCGTCCCGCCTCTCCGTCCTCCCCGACCTGCGACGGAGAGGCGGGCGCTCACCCCTGTGTCACCACGTCTCCGTACCCGTCACGTCTCCGTACCCGTCACGTCTCCGTACCCGTCACGTCTCCGTACCCGTCAGGACCACCGGACATGGACACCCCCCTGCACGAGCAGCCCTTGATCCGTGTCGCGAGCACCCGCGGCAGAGGGATCCTGCTGACCACCGTCCTGGGCTCCGCCATGGTGCTCCTGGGCTCGACCGTCACCAACGTCGCGCTGCCCCGCATGGGCGCCGACTTCGACGCCGACGTGGCCACGCTCCAGTGGACCGTCAACGCGTACATGCTGACCCTGGCGGGTCTCATCCTGCTGGGCGGATCCCTGGGCGACCGCTTCGGGCGGCGCCGGGTCTTCCTGGTCGGCGTCGTCTGGTTCGCCGCGGCCTCGCTGCTGTGCGGGCTGGCTCCCGACGCCGGGACGCTCATCGCGGCCCGCGCGCTGCAGGGCGTCGGCGGGGCGCTGCTCACGCCCGGCTCGCTGGCGCTCATCGAGGCCTCGTTCCATCCCGACGACCGGCCGCGCGCGGTCGGGCTCTGGTCGGGGTTCGGCGGGATCGGTGCGGCGCTCGGCCCGTTCCTGGGCGGCTGGCTGGTCGACGGCCCCGGCTGGCGCTGGACGTTTCTGCTGAACGTGCCGCTCGCTCTCGCCTGTGTGCCGATCGCGCTCCGCCACGTCCCGGAGTCCGTGGGCGCCATCGCTCAGGAGACCGGGACGGAGGTGTCCGCCGGTGCGCACCGGCGGCCGGCGTTCGACGTTCCCGGGGCCGTGCTCGGCGCGCTGGCGCTCGGTCTGGCGACCTACGCGCTGACCGAGGCCCGCGAGGGCGGCGCCGTCGTCGCCGTCACGGCCGTGGCGGCGGTGCTCGCGGGCGCGGCGTTCGTGGTCGCGGAACGGCGCAGCCAGGACCCGATGATGCCGCTGTCCCTGTTCTCCTCCGGCCAGTTCACCTCGGTCAACCTGGTCACGCTGTGCGTGTACGCGGGACTGGGCGGCTTCTTCTTCCTGACCGCTCTCCAGTTGCAGATCGTCGTCGGCTACTCGGCGCTGGCGGCCGGCGCGGCCATGCTTCCGAACACCGCGATCATGGTGGTCTTCTCGGCCCGCGCGGGTGAACTCGCCCGGCGCACAGGACCCCGCCTCCCGCTCACCGTCGGCCCGCTCGTCTGCGCCGTCGGCATGCTGCTGATGCTGCGGGTCGGCCCGGGCACCTCGTACGCGACCGGCGTGCTGCCCGCGCTGCTGTTCATCGGGGCCGGGATGGTCACGATGGTCGCTCCGCTGACCGTGACCCTGCTGTCGTCCGTGGACGGGCGCAACGCCGGGGTGGCCAGCGGGGTCAACAACGCGGCGGCGCGGGCCTCCGGTCTCGTGGCCGTGGCGGCACTGCCGCTGGTGGTGGGCATGGGCCCGGACGCGTACCGCTCGGCCGCCGCCTTCGACGTGTCCTTCGGCCGGGCGATGCCGCTGTGCGCGGCGCTGCTGTGCGGCGGGGCCCTCGTGGCCCTCCTGCGCCTCGGCCCCGTCGGCACGGTCGGGCACCGGGTGCACTGGCACACCCACGGATGGCTCACGGAGCCGCCGCTCGCACCGCGGTCCGCGCATCCCCGCGCCGCGGACAACTGACGAGAACTGACGAAAGAGGCCCCATGTCTCCCGCGTCCCGACCCCCGACCGACCCGGCTCCGCCGCCCCTGCTCCCCCTGCTCCCCCTGCCCGACGACTGGCAGCGGGCCCTGGCCGTGGTGGCCCACCCCGACGACCTGGAGTACGGCTGCTCGGCCGCCGTCGCCGCCTGGACGGCGGCCGGCCGCGACGTCACGTACGTCCTCGCCACCCGCGGCGAAGCCGGCATCGACACGCTGGCACCGCGGGACGCCGGTCCGCTGCGGGAGAAGGAACAGCTCGCCAGTGCCGCGGCGGTGGGGGTCTCCACGGTGGAGTTCCTCGACCACCGCGACGGTGTGGTCGAGTATGGCCTCGGGCTGCGCCGTGACATCGCCGCGGCCGTCCGCCGCCACCGCCCCGAACTGCTGATCACCCTCAACCACCACGCGACCTGGGGCCAGGGAGCGTGGAACACGCCGGACCACGTCGCCGTGGGCCGCGCCGTCCTGGACGCCGCCGCGGACGCCGGCAACCGCTGGATCTTCCCGGAACTCGGCGAGCAGGGCCTCGAACCCTGGAACGGGGTGCGCTGGGTGGCCGTCGCCAACTCCCCCGCCCCCACCCACGCCGTGCCGGCGGCCCCCGGCTTCGAGCGGGCGGTCGACGCCCTGCTGGCCCATCGCACGTACCTGGAGGCACTGACGGACGAGGAGCCCGAGGCGTACGTCCGCCGGTTCCTGACCACCACCACGCGGGCGCACAGCACACGGTTCGGCGGCGAACCGGCCGCCGCCTTCGAGCTGTTCGCCCGCTGAACGCCGAACCGAAGAGCAGTTGAGACACGATGAGACAGGGATGGTGAACCATGTCGTATCCGGAGCAGGTGTACCGGGGCGAGAACGGCGAGATCAGCGCGAGCTACCGAGCGGAGAGCACCCCGCCCGAGCTGGGCGAGCGCGGCCGGGACGCCATTCACTACCTGGCGACCACGACCACCACCAGGGGCGAGTTCGGCCTGTACCGCGTCGAGATGAGGGCCAAGGCGGGCGGGCCCAGGACCCACTTCCACAAGACGATCTCGGAGTCCTTCTACATCCTCGACGGGACGGTGCGGCTCTTCGACGGCGCCGACTGGATCGACGCGCACAAAGGCGACTTCCTGCACGTGCCGCAGGGCGGTCTGCACGCCTTCCGCAACGACTCCGACGCACCCGCCGAGATGCTGCTGCTCTTCACGCCGGGCGCTCCGCGCGAGGAGTACTTCGAGCAGGTGTCGCAGCTGGCGGACGCCACGGACGAGGAGCGCGCGAAGTTCTTCGACAAGCACGACTCGTACTTCGTGGACTGACCCCGCCGCCACCCGCTCCCGGACTCCCCTCGGCACCGTGAAAGGAACTGTTCATGCCGTACGATCCCGGCACCGTCCTGGACGCCGGCCCCTCGGCCGGGGCGGACCCCGACGCATTCGTCCGGGCCGCCGTGGCCTGGCACTTCGACCCGGCGACCGGGTCCCGGTTCTGGCTCGACCGTGCCGCACGGCTCGGTTTCGACCCCCGCCAGGACGTCAAGGGAGTGGCGGACCTCGCGCTGTTCCCCGACCTCACGCACGAGCTGCGGACCGTACCCGCGGCCGACCTCGTGCCCCGGGGCTACGGTGACCGGGCCGGGCTCCTGAACGTCTTCGACAGCGGCGGCACGACGGGCGATCCCAAGCGGGTCGTCCAGCTCGCCGACTGGATGCGGCACAGCACGGAGCAGGTGGCGCGCGGGCTGCGCGCCCACGGTCTGCCCGCCGGCGCACCGTGGCTGTCCGTCGCGCCCACCGGCCCGCACCTCGTGGGCGACGTGCTGACCCGGGCGGCGGCCTCGCTCGGCGGTCCCGCGCTCGGCGTCGACATGGATCCGCGCTGGGTCAGGAAGCTGGCCGCCGCGGGGCGGACCGACGAGGTCGCGGCCTACACGGACCACCTCGTCGACCAGTGCCGGCGCGTCCTGGTGAGTCAGGACGTCCGCGTGCTGGCGGCCACCACCCCGCTGCTCGAACGCCTCGCCCGCGAGGACGACCTGCTGGACGTCATCAACAGCAAGGTCGAGGCGATCGTCTGGGGCGGCACGCACATGGATCCGGACACCCGGTTCCTGCTGAGCACCGAGGTGTTCCCCGACGTGCCGCTCATCGGCATGTACGGCAACACCATGATGCTCACCGGCCTCATCGAACGCGTCGGGTCGAGTGCGTCGGACCCCTGCGTCTTCGACCCGGTCTCCCCGTCCGTGTTCCTCTCCGTCGTGGATCCCGGCACCGGCGCGCCCGTGCCGTCGGGCGCCCGCGGTCAGGTCGTCGTCAGCCACGTCAGCAGGTCCATGTTCATCCCCAACAACGCGGAGCGGGACACGGCGCTGCGCGTCGCCCCGGCCGCCGGACAGGTGGGCGACGCCGTCGCGGACGTCGCGCCGATGGCGACCGTGGCGGGCACGACGGTGATCGAGGGCGTGTACTGATGGCTGCCCCTCACACGGCGGCCGTCCCGCACCTGGACGCGCTCGGCCCCCGCGGCCCGTACCGCACCCTCGCCCCGGAGCCCGTGACGGACGTGACCGGCACCGAGGTGGCACGGCTCAGCCTGGTTCCTCCGGTGTACGTCGACCGGGCGATGGCGGCGCTGCGCCGTGCCGCGCCGCCCTCGCCGGACCGCATCGACGGCCGACTCGCGGCGGCCGCCGAGTCGTTCGCGTCCGGCACGGTCGGCGGACTCGGGGTGGGCGCGTACGAAGATCTGGTGAGCCGTACGTCCGGGACTCCGCTGCGCGTGGTGCGCGCCGCCACCCGGGACACGGCACGGTTCGTCGCCCGGGCCCGCACCTCGGCCGACCAGGGCCGGCCACGCGGTACCGCCGCTGGACTGTGGGGCGCGGCGCCGAGGGCGGTGTGGGCGCGGCGCGGCGAGGTGTTCGCCGTCAACGCCTCGGGCAACCACCCGGGCGTGCACCGGTTGTGGCTGGAGGCGCTGGCGCTGGGCTACCGCGTCGCCGTCCGCCCGTCGCGCCGTGAGCCGTTCACGCCGCACCGGCTGGTCGGCGCGCTGCGGCAGGCGGGGGTGGGCGAGGACCAGGTGGTGCTGCTGCCCACCGACCACCGGGCCGCCGACACCCTCGTGCACGGCGCGGACCGGTCCGTCGTCTATGGCGGCGACGACGTCGTCGCCCGCTACGCCCACGACCCCCGGGTGCTGCCCCAGGGCCCGGGCCGCTCGAAGATCCTCGTCACCGCGGACACCGACTGGCGCGCGCACCTGGACACGCTCGTCGCCTCCGTCGCCGACGAAGGCGGCACCGCGTGCGTCAACGCCACCGCGATCCTCGTCGAAGGGGATCCCGCGCCGCTCGCCGCCGCGGTCGCGGACCGTCTGGCGGCCCTGCCGTCCCTGCCGCCGCGGGACGAGCGGGCCGTGCTGCCGGTGGCTCCGCTGGAGCGGGCCCGCGCGCTCGGCTCCCATCTGACGAAGGTGGCGGCGGGCACGCGGGCCTGGCTCGGCGGGGACGGCGTCGTCGACGACCTGGGCGACGGCAGCGCCGTGCTGCGCCCCGCCGTGCACCAGGTCGACTCGGCCCGGGCCGGTCAGCTGCGCGCCGAACTCCCCTTCCCCTGCGTGTGGGTGGCGCCCTGGAGCCGGTCGGACGGCATCGCCCCGCTGCGCGACTCGCTGGTCCTGTCGGCGCTGACGCGCGACGGGGCCCTGCTGGACGCGCTGCTGGCGGAACCCACCGTCGCCAACCTGTACATCGGCGACCACCCGACGTACTGGATGGCTCCTGGGGTGCCCCACGACAGTTATCTGTCGGACTTCCTGATGCGCAGCAAGGCGGTCATCGGGGCGCGGTGACGTGCGGCGGGCCGGTCGTGCTCGGCGCACTCGGTGTACTCGTCGCACTCGTCGTGATGTGCGTGCTCGGCATGCCGGTCAGTGGTGCGGCATGACGAGCATGACCGCCGTGCCGAGGGCCATCGAGCCGTCCCAGAAGTGGCCGTACGGCAGCGGGAGGACGGCGGCCGGGCGCGCCGTGGCGCGCAGCGACGGCATGTCGCGGGTCAGCGCGCGCAGGGCGCAGACGAGCAGGCACAGGGCCAGCACCGGGGTGACCAGCGCCGCGGGCCGTGGCGCCGCCAGGGCCGCGGCGTGCTGCGTGCCGTGCGGGGCGTGGAGCATCCAGACCATGGCCGCCATGCCGAGCGCGGACGGCAGTCGCCGGGCCGCGGCGGTCGCACGGGACTCTCCCGGACGGCGCGCGGGGGTGAGCGTGAACCACACGGCGCCCGCGGCGAACAGGACGGTCTGTGGCGTCCGTGACAGGGGCGGTCCCCACGGCATCGCCGCCATGGCCAGCGCCATGGCGGCGTGCAGGAGGTGGTCGACGTGATCGCGCGGGGCCGGCCGGCCCCGCGCGATCACGTGGCGCACCGCGTAGAGGGCCGCCCCCGTGAACAGTGCGGTGAGCAGGGCGTGCACGACGTCGGTGGAGCTCATGGCGCCGCACGCCCTCTCTGTTCCTGCGGTCTCACTCGGCGGGGCGCGGGGCGCGGAGGTGGGCGCGCTCTTCGAGCTCCTCCTTGGAGACCAGTTCGAGCATGGGCTTGCCGGGGGCGCACAGCATGGTCACCACGAACCGGGTGCGCGCGTCGGCGAGTGCGTTGCCGTCCTGGTAGTGGATCGCGTCGCCGCCCGGCTCCCAGAACGTCCCGCCGGCCTCCACCACCCGCTCGGGTTCGCCCTCCAACTCGAAGCGGACGGCGCCCTCGACGACGTATCCGAAGGCGGGCCCGGAGTGGCGGTGCGGCGGGGTGCCCGGGTCGCCCGGCTCCCACTCCACCTTGATGGTCATCGCCGAGGCGCCCTCGGGGACCGTCAGGGGCGCGGCGTCCTGCAGCAGCTGCGCCGCCGTCATCCAGCTCTCGGTCGCCTCCGGGTCGCCTGCCGTGTGCATGTGGTCTGCGTGATCGTCCGACACTGTTGTGCACCTTTCGTAGTCGCCACGGGGAGCGGCGGGACTCATCTGTCCGCCCTCTCGGCAGAGTTGACCGGACGCCCGGTGGATCTGTGACACTGACGGGCCTTTCCCGGACACCTCCGTGGGGCGGTGTCACAACATTGGCTCAAACACTGTCCTAGTGATGTGAGTGGCCGATGGCGCCGTCACATACGCATCAGCGGGGTCGTCGACCCCCCGACGGGAAGAGACGCAGATGAGAGTCGTTGTCGCAGGAGCCACCGGCCGGATCGGAACCAGGACCGTCGCCCGGCTGCGGGACCACGGTGTCGAGGTCACGCCCGTCTCGCGGAGCACGGGCGTCGACGTCGTCACCGGGCGCGGCCTGGCCGAAGCCTTGCGGGGCGCCGACGTGATCGTGGACGTCACCGAGGCGCCGTCCCGGGCGGAGGCACCCAGCGTCGAGTTCTTCGGCACGGCGACGGGCAACCTGCTGGAGGCGGCCGCCACCGCGGGCGTCGAGCACTACGTCGCGCTGTCCCTCGTGGGGGCCGACCGCGTCCAGCGGGGGTACTTCCGTGCGAAGGCCGTCCAGGAGGAGCGGGCCCGGCGCTCGCCCGTGCCCCACTCCGTCGTACGCGCCACACCGTTCTTCGAGTCCGTGGACGCCCTGGCCCGCTCGACCGCCCACACGGACGGCGTGCACGTCGCGCCCGTACCGACCCGGCCGGTGTCGACCGACGACGTCGCGACCGAACTCGCCCACGTCGCGGTGGGGCTGCCGCTGTTCGGCGTCCTGGAGACCGCCGGGCCCGAGGAGTACCGGCTCGACGAGCTCACCGCCAAACTGCTGGCCGCCCGGGGCGATCTGCGCGGCGTGGTCACCGATCCGCGCGCCCCGTTCTTCGGTGCCCTGCTCGCGGAGCGGTCCCTGCTGCCGGGCCCGTCGCCCCGTTCCGGTCACGAGACGGTCGACCGGTGGCTCGCCCGCCGCTGACCGTCGGCCGGGCGCCGCGTCGACGCGGCGTCGTCCCCGCTCCACCGGTTTGTAGCATGGGGTGATCAAGCCGGAAGGGGCGACCATGCACGGCGGGGACGACACCGAATCTCTCGACCAGGCGGCGAAGGACTTCCTCGCCGTGCGTCCACAGTTGTTCGGCATCGTGTACCGCGTGCTCGGCAGTGCGGCGGAGGCCGAGGACATCGTCCAGGACGTCTGGGTGCGCTGGCAGAAGACCGAGCGCGCGGACGTCGTCGAACCGTCCGCGTTCCTGACGACGATCACCACCCGGCTCGCGATCAACTTCGCCCAGTCCGCCCGGGTGCGCCGCGAGACGTACGTCGGACCGTGGCTGCCCGAGCCGGTCAGCACCGGCGCGGATCCGCACCTGGGGGCGGAGCGGGCCGAGGCCATGGAGATGGCCGTCCTGCTGCTGCTCGAGAAACTCAACCCCGTGGAGCGCGCCGCCTACGTCCTGCGCGAGGCCTTCGAGTACCCCTACCGCAGGATCGCGGAGATCCTGGAGACCACCGAGGCCAACACGCGCCAGCTGGTGAGCCGCGCCCGCAAGCACCTCACCGCCCGGCGCAAGGAGCCGGTCAGCCCCGCCGACCACCGGCGGCTGCTCGAAGTCTTCCTGGACGCCGCGCGCAACGGGAACCTGAAGGTGCTCGAACAGCTTCTCGCCAAGGACGTCGTCAGCTACTCCGACGGCGGCGGAGTGCGCGGCGCCTCGAAGATCCCGGTCGTCGGACGCACGCACGTGTCCCGCTACCTCGTGGCGTTCGCGCCGCTGTTCTGGCCGGGCACCGAGGTGCGCTGGACCGAGGCCAACGGCCGGCCGGCGGTGCTCGTCTCCACCGCGGACGGCGCCGTGGCCCTGCTGTCGCTGGACGTCTCCGCGGACGGCGTCGAGCGCATCATGTGGGTCATGAATCCGGCCAAGTTGCTGCCCTATACGGCTTCTTTGGAGGGCTGAGTCCCCGCGGATGTCACAAGAGCGGGTACTCGTCGGTCAACCAGTCGTCCGAATTCCGGATCCCCACTGGCCGAAGGGCAGAACAACGTGACACATGCGGTGAGCGGTGCTCCGGCGCCCGCCTGGCGAACGGGTTCCGGCCCGGCCCGCCGAGACCGGAGCACGTGCCACGACGACGCCGGAGCCGTCCTGTGACCGAGCGGATCCCGCTGCCCCACCTGTCCACGCTGAAGGACTACACGGGCACGGACTTCTCCCCCATCTACACGACCACCGTGACCGTGAGCGGCGGTGTCGCCTCCCACGGGCGGGCCTCCGGCCGGGCCCGGTCGTCCGACGGGGCCCTGGACCTCGACCTGCGCATGCCCGGCGAGCTCGGCGGGGACGGCCGGGCGACCAATCCCGAGCAGCTGTTCGCCGCGGGCTTCGCCGCCTGCTTCCACGGGGCCCTGAGCCTGGTGGCGCGTCAGGAGGAGCTCGACCCCGCCGGGATATCCGTGGACGCGACGGTCGCCTTCGGCCGCGATCCGGACGACGGCGGCTATCTGCTGCGCGTCGATCTGGTCGTCAACTGGCCGGAGGTGGACCCGGAGATCGCGGCGCCGCTGCTGGAGCAGGCGGACGCGCTCTGTCCGTACGCCAGGATGGCCTGGCGGGGCACACCGACGACCATCACGCTGGCTCCCTAGCCGTACGGGACCGCCGACGAGCCGGCCCAGGGCCAGGAGGTCAGGACGGTGCGGACGGTCAGTTCGGGAACCAGCGGTCGGCGTCGGCCGCCTCCTCCTTGCGGACGGCGAACACGGCGATGTCCTTCTTCTCCGACGTCTGGTGCGGCAACCCGGCGACCAGCGGGTGGTCCGCCGCCGGCGCGGGCCGCGCGAAGTACTCCGCGTTGATCGCCGCGTACCCGGCCCAGTGCGCCGGCAGCTCCTCCTCGCAGAAGATCGCTTCCACGGGGCAGACCGGCTCGCAGGCATGGCAGTCGACGCACTCGGCGGGGTTGATGTAGAGGGTCCGCTCCCCCTCGTAGATGCAGTCGACCGGGCACTCCGTCACGCAGGCCCGGTCCTTGACGTCGACACAGGGCTGCGCGATGACGTAGGTCATCCTCTTCTCCTTCGGCGTCGGCTAGCTGTATGACCGCGCAAGGAGTGAAGGTGTGACACCAACCGGCAATCAGTGTCACAAGTTGGGCGTTCCATCGGTCTGTCGAGTGAGTCACGCACCCCTGGCTCGTACTACGTGACACCGGAAACGAGGATCGCCATGTCTCGTGTGAATCCCTTTGTGATCGTCGGCGGCGGCCTGGCCGCGGGCACGGCCGTGGAGAGCCTGCGCGAGCGCGGCTACGACGGCCCGCTGGTCGTCGTCGGCGACGAGCCGGAGCGGCCGTACATCAGGCCCCCGCTGTCCAAGGGCTATCTGCTCGGCAAGGAGGACCGCGAATCGATCTACGTCCACCCCGAGAACTGGTACGCCGAGCACGACGTGGACCTGCTGCTCGGCACGACCGTGCGGGCCCTCGACCCGAAGGCGGCCGAGGTCGAGGTGGACGGCGGGCGGCGGATCGCGTACGCCGGGCTGCTGCTGGCCACCGGTTCGTCCCCGCGCCGCCTGTCGGTGCCCGGGGCCGACTTCGACAACGTGCTGTACCTGCGCCGGGTCGGCGACAGCGAACGGCTGAAGGCCGCCTTCACCGAAGGGGCGCGGATCGTGGTGATCGGCGGCGGCTGGATCGGTCTGGAGACCGCGGCCGCCGCCCGCACGGCCGGGGCCGACGTGACCGTCCTCGAACACTCCGAGCTGCCGCTGCTGAAGGTCCTGGGACGGGAGGCCGCCCAGGTCTTCGCCGGGCTCCACCAGGAGCACGGTGTGCGCCTGCACCCGCACGCGGAGATCGAGCGCATCACCGGGAGCGGCGGACGCGCGGACGGGGTGCTCCTCGCCGACGGCACGCGGCTGCCCGCGGACGCCGTGGTCGTGGGCGTCGGCATCACGCCGAACGTACGGCTGGCGCAGGACGCGGGTCTGGAGGTGCGCAACGGCATCGTCACCGACGAACGGCTGCGGACCTCGCTGCCCGGCATCCACGCGGCGGGCGACGTCGCCAACGCGTTCCACCCGCGCCTCGGCAGGCACCTGCGCGTCGAGCACTGGGCCAACGCCCTGCACCAGCCCCGTACGGCGGCGGCGAGCATGCTGGGCCAGGACGAGGTGTACGACCGGCTGCCGTACTTCTACACGGACCAGTACGACCTCGGCATGGAGTACACCGGCCACACCGAACCGGGCGGCTACGACCGCGTGGTCGTCCGGGGCTCCACCGACGAGCGCCGCTTCCTCGCCTTCTGGATGTCGGGCGGCCGCGTCCTGGCCGGCATGAGCGTCAACGTGTGGGACGTCATCGACTCGATCCGTGCGCTGGTCGAGTCGGGTGCCGAGCTCGACGACGCCGCCCTCGCCGACCCCGACGTGCCGCTGGCCGACCTGCTGCCGTGACGCCCCTGCCCCTTTCCCTTCCCGCCACATTCCGTCTGTTTCGCGCGGCGCTCACCCATGCCCGTTTCCTGACCGGATTCGGCGGACGGATCCGAGAATCTTCCGAGATTCTTCCGGGGCACCTGTCACAAACCCTCTGACAATCCGGTCTCTACCTAGTGCAGAACGACATCACTAACCGACATCACTAACCGACATCACGAATCTTCCGAGAGGATTTACATCATGAAGGTCGTCGTCATCGGCGGTACCGGGCTCATCGGCTCGAAGCTGGTCGGCAAGCTCAACGAGCACGGCCACGAGGCCGTGCCGGCGGCGCCGAACACCGGCGTCAACACACTGACGGGCGAGGGCCTCGCCGAGGTGCTCCAGGGCGCCCAGGTCGTCGTCGACGTCTCCAACTCCCCCTCGTTCGCGGACGACGACGTGATGGAGTTCTTCCGCACCTCGACGACCAACCTGCTCAAGGCGGAGGCCGACGCCGGCGTCACGCACCACGTCGCCCTGTCCGTCGTGGGCACGGAGCGCCTTCAGGGGTCCGGTTACTTCCGTGCCAAGCAGGCGCAGGAGGAGCTGATCAAGGCGTCGGGGATCCCCTACTCCATCGTGCACGCCACGCAGTTCTTCGAGTTCATGAAGGGCATCGCCGCCGAGGCCACCGACGGCGACACCGTGCGTCTCGCCCCGGTCAAGATCCGCCCCGTGTACTCGGACGACGTGGCCGCCACCGTGGGCAGGACGGCCGTCGGCACGCCCGTCAAGGGCGTGGTCGAGGTGACCGGTCCCGAGACCTTCCAGCTGGACGAACTGATCCGCAAGGGCCTCGCCGCGAAGAACGACCCGCGCACCGTGGTGACCGACCCGCACGCCACCTACTTCGGTGTCGAGCTCGAGGAGACCACGCTGCTCCCCGGTCCGGACGCGCACGTCGGCGACACCCGGTTCGCCGACTGGATCGCCCAGCAGCAGGCGTGAGCATTCCGGGGCGGCCCCGTGCACGGGGCCGCCCCGGCGCCTTTTCCCTTTCTGTATAGCGGCATCGCTGCATCGCTGCATTTCCACCGATCCACATATCCGTACGTCCGTACGTCCGCACGAGGAAGAGGCTCGCCATGCCCGAAACCAGCCACAAGACCTCGGCTCCCGGAATCAGTCCGTACGAGCAGCTGACCGGCTCGTACACCATTGACCCGGTCCACAGCACACTCGGTTTCTCCGTCCGGCACGCCATGATTTCCAATGTGCGCGGAAAATTCGACGCCTTCGAGGGACTCCTCAAGATCGACGGTTCCCGGCCCGCTCTGTCGGAGGCGCACGTGAGTGTGCAGACCGAGAGCCTCGACACGGGCATCAAGGACCGCGACGCCCATCTCAAGGGTCCCGACTTCTTCGACTCGTCGAACTTCCCCGTGATGGCCTTCCGTTCCACCCGCATCGCCCAGGCGGGCGACGACCGGTTCCGGCTGCTCGGGAACCTGCGGATCAAGGACATCGAGCTGCCGCTCACCCTCGACATCGAGTACGGCGGCGCCGCCCTCGACGCCTCGGGCCGGCACCGGATCGGCTTCGAGGGGCGGGCCACGCTCCGGCGCTCCGACTGGGGGCTGAGCTGGAACGCGGCGCTGGAGACGGGCGGGGTCCTCGTCAGCGACAAGGTGACGCTGATCCTCGACATCTCCGCGGTCCAGGTCGACCGGACCGAGGCCTGACCCCACGAGCGCCGGCGCCGGCGTCGGGGTCGGCGCCGAGTCCGGCCCCCTGCCTGGCTTCTGAGTGCCCGTCAGGGGCCGCCGCCCGCCAGACGTATCCCCCAGGTCCCGCCCGATCGGCTCGATCGGGCGGGACCTGGGCGTTCTCGGGAGGCCCGGCAGGCAGGCGGCGTCGCTGCCGGGGCCGCGCGGCGACGGTCAGGCGGCCGTGCCGCCCGACCGTCGCTGGTCACGTGCCATCCGCCGGCGCATGGAGCGGCGTTCGGCCTCCGTCGTTCCACCCCAGACCCCCTCCACGGAACCGGCGTTCAGCGCCCACGTCAGGCACTGCTGCGACACGGGGCATCTGCCGCACACGGCCTTCGCCTCGTCGATCTGCACGAGTGTCGCGAAGGTGCTGCTGTTGCCGATGGGAAAGAAGAGGTCGGGGTCCATACCTCGGCACGTGGCCGAATCACGCCAGTCCATGAGCTTCCTCCTACGCGGAAAAGGGGCGAAAGGTGGGTGGGATCTGCGGGCTGCGACGCGCAGGACGTGCCCGGGGCCGCTGCGGACACGTGGCCCCGGATCGCCCGGGGCCGCATCACACGGTGTGTTCCGCCGGTGCGGTGCATGCACTTGTCAGCCACGTCACGGTCTCTGGTAAGGGAGACCGAACGGTCGGCCGTGGTGTGACAGCGCGGGCGGCCGCCGGGAACGGCTCCGGGCCCCGAACTCCCGCGCCTGCCCGGCCGGATGTCACAGGACCCGGGCCTGTCCGGTCTCGTCTGTCGAGCAGTCGAAGTAGTCGAGCGATCGGACAGGGAGAAGACGTGGTGCGCGGGACCGCAGCCCGGCCTGCCGCATCGCCTTCCTCCGTCGCGAAGAACGGAGCGCCTGCCCACGCGCCTGCCGAGCGCCGGGGCCACTCAGCAGGTGGCGGTGGCGTGCCGCGGGAGAAGGAGGTAGGGGCATGGAGTTCGCCGACGAGGCGCTGCCGATCGGGGAGTTGGTCGACGAGCGTCGGCATCTGTTCGACGTGGCCTTCTGGATGCTGGGCAGCGCCGGCGAGGCCGGCACCGTGGCGGACGAGGCGTACCAGCAGTGGTACGCGCTCGACCGGTCGGAGCGGGAGGGCATCGACGAGCCTCGTGCGTGGCTGTCCCGGGCGGTGGGCGGGATCTGTCTGGAGCGTCTTGCGCGGCCCGGGCGGCGCCGTCGCGGCGGCCCGGACGCCGCTCCGGCCGACGACGGCGGGGAGCGGCGGCGGATGCTGGAGCGGGAGGTGAGCGAGGTGCTGCTGGGCGCGCTGGACACGCTCTCCCCGGCCGAGCGGGCCGCGTTCGTCCTCAACGACGTGTTCGGCATGGCGCCGCGCACGGTCGCCGACATCGTCGGTCAGTCCGAGCCGGAGTGTTCGGAACTGGCGGAACGGGCCCGGAGGAGCCTGCGCGCCCGGCGGGGCCGGCCCACTTCACCGCAGGAACAGGACGCCGCGGCGCACGCGGTGCGCGAGGCGTGCGCGACGCAGGACGCGGACCGGCTGCTGGGGCTGCTCGCGTCGGACGTGACGGCGTTCTTCGACGGCGGGGGCAAGGTACGGGCCCAGGTCCGGCCCGTGCACGGCGCGGACCCGGTGGCCAGGAGCCTGCTGACGCTGCTGGTCCCGCGGGCGCGCACGACGGTCGACTCGCACTCGGTCAACGGCCGGACCGGTCTCGTCGTGCGGTACGACCGGCGGGTCGCCGCGGTCATCAGTCTCGACATCGCCGACCGCCGCGTCGTCCAGGTCTGGGTCGTCGTCAATCCCGACAAGCTCCTCCCCTGGAACCGGGGGGCGCCCGGCCGACCGCGCGGGGTCACCCCATGACAGAACATCACACCTTTTGTCGAACCATGCAACACTGTTCCACCATGTTTGTTCGCGGTGCCCGAACTCCGGCTCACCGCAGCCCACTTGTTCCCTCTTTCCTCCCTGAAGGGATCGTCATGCGCACACTGTCACGTCTGGGCGCGACCGGCGCCGCGCTCGCCACTCTCGCCCTCCCCGCCACCGCGGCCCACGCGACCCCGGGCGGCCCCGGCGTCACCGCGAAGATCATCGCCCGCACCACCGTCGGCGACCAGGACTACATCCTGCGCGAGATCACCATTCCCCCTGGCCAGGGCACCGGTTGGCACTACCACGACGGCACCCTGTACGGCTTCGTCAAGCAGGGCACGCTGAGCCACTTCGGCTCCGACTGCGCCTCGGACGGCGTGTACCCGAAGGGCAGTTCCCTCACGGAGCCGTCGGGCGCCGACCACGTGCACATCGGCGTGAACCGCGGCACCACCGACATCGTTCTGGACGTTCTCTACGTCCTGCCGCACGGCGCACCGTTCGCACAGGACGCCCCCAACCCCGGTTGCGACTTCGAGTGATGCTTCGAGTGACATTTCGAGTGATGTGAGACCGATCCGATCACACCACTGTCCAAAGGGGCTCCCCCAGATGATGTGAAGTGGTATGTGTGAGGAGCCGGACGACAGCCGGACGACCCTGCGGGGCGAGCCGAGCGCGGACGCGACCACATGGGTTGAGGACGAGAGGAACACAGAGTGTCTGTCACCCACGCGGCACATCACATCGAGGTCACCGCAGAGAGCCTCCAGGAGGACCTGGCCCGCCTGGAGGTCCAGAAGCACGCCCTGGAGAGGGAGCTCGCCGCGGTCGTCGCCCACCTCGGCTCCGTCCAGCGGGCCCTCGGCGCCCTTCAGGTGGTGGTCGAGACGGTGGCGCCGGAGTCCGACGAGGAGAGCGGCCACAAGAAGTACGGCAAGCTCACCGAGCAGATCCTGGACTACTTCACCGAGGTGGGCGGCGGCGACGTGCGCGCACGCGACGTCGCCGCCGCGCTCGGCCGGGCCACGGACAACGGCAGCATCAACGCCGTGCGCAGCACGCTCGACCGGCTGGTCGCCACGTCCCGCGTCCGCCGGGCCGGCCGCGGCCTCTACCGCGCCGCGTAACCGCCCTCACAGCGGGTGTTCCCCCTGCGGTCCCGGACCGCAGGGGGAACCTGCGTCAGCAAGGAGTGCGAGTCCGGTGGGGCAGCCGAGCCGGCGACGTCAGTACGGTTCGGAGAGGAGGATCCCCACCAGGTCCCGCCGGCTGCGCACCCCGGTCTTCGCGAACACACTCTTGAGGTGCTGCTGCACCGTGTGGGGCGTCACGGAGAGGCCGGTGGCGATCTGGGCGGTGGACCTGCCGCGCAGGATGAGACGGACCACGTCCCGTTCCCTGTCCGTCAGTTCGTAGGCCGAGAGCAGCAGCGGCAGCATCCGTCCCGGTGACGCCTGCTCGATGATGACGGCGATTCCGTCCCCGCTGCCCGGCCCCGGCACGTGCGTCCCGTACAGGGCGAGCCTGCCGCCGTCCGCGGCGACGACGCGGGCGAAGGGGGCCCGTGCCGCGTATCCGCCCCGGTCCACGGCACGCAGCGTCGCCGCCGCCACCGCGACGACTGCCACCGGCAGCCCGGCCGCGCCGTGGTCGTGGCCGGGAAGCCGCCGCAGCCGGCGCTCGGTGCCGGGCGACGCCGAGCGCACCGTGAAGTCCCGGTCGAGGAGCACAAGGCCCGGACCGCCCTCATCCGGACCGTGGTTCACGGCCCGCGCCGCCCCCGACCCCGCCCCTGGTGCGCTCGGCAGGAGCATGCGCCGGACGGCGTGCGCCACGACCGGTGCGATGCGGCGGAGCACGGCGTGCGCGTCGGCGTCGAACGGTGGCCGGCCCGCCTCGCGGTAGAGCGACAGCGCACCCCACGTCTCGTCGGGCCCCGTGCGCAGGCTCACCCTCAGTTCCTGGTCGCTGCCGACCTCCAGGCTCCGCCGCCAGCGGGTGCTGGCCCGTACGTCTCCGCCGGTCGCCTCGTGGATGCCGCCCATTCCGGTCGCGGTGCGGCAGAGGTCGGCGATGCGGTTCACGTCGTCGCCGTAGTGCTCGTGGATCATCAACTCCTCGAGCAACTCCTCGGGCACGTCGGCCCTGCCCCGCCGGAAGTGGCTGGTGACCAGCAGGGAGGCGGGGTCGACCGTGTACCAGCAGGTGTCCCACACGTCGGGAACGACGGCGCACAGGGCGTCGGTCACCTCGCTCCACAAAGAGACGAGGTCCTTGCTGCGTTCGGCTGCGTCGCCGACCTGCCGGGCGACCCATCTCATCGCCGAGTCTTTCACGGCCCCACCCTATGGCCGGCAGGAAATCGGGTACCAGATTTCTGGAATACCCGCACCGCGGACCGATGTCTAAGTTGTTCTTCGCCCGTTGTTCGACGGTGGACGCCGAGGGGAATTCATGTTTGAGCTGACTCCGCAGACCCTGGCCCGTGCGCTGGGTCGCAAGGACGCTCCCGCGCTGCGGGTCCTGCCCGGTGTGGAGAGCCGCCTCCTCATGCACGGCAGCGCCACCGCGGGCCGGTTCTCCCTGGTACAACACCTGCTGGCGCCGGGGGCGTTGGGGATGCCGGTGCACCGCAGGTCGCGCGAGGACGTGTACGCGTACGTGGTGAGCGGCGAGGTCGCGGCACTGTCGGACGAGGAATCGCCCGACGCCCCGGCGGAACGGCAGTTCTGCCACGAGCGCGGACAATGGCATGCGTTCTGGAACGGCGGGACCCGTCCCGCCTCCGTACTGGAAGTCATCGCCCCCGCCGGATTCGAGAAATTCTACGAGGACTGTGCGGAGATATCCGGGCCGGTCGATGAGATCGCTTTGTCCGCAGTGGCTTCCGCTTACGGTGCGGAGTTCGACTGGTCGGCCACCTCCGCGGTCGCCCGGACCAACGCCCTGTCGTTCCCCGTCCCACCGTCCGCCCCTTCCTCCGGATCCTGCGGATCCTGCAGATAGGAGAGCAGTCTCCGGTCCGCGCCCTCCGCGGCGAGGATCCTGACAGTGTGCCGGACGGCCTCCTCGGCGAGCGGGGTCCCGCGGCGCAGCGCCTCGCGGGCCACGGGAGTGAGGTGCACGTCGACACTGCGCCGGTCGTGGGCCGCGGTGGCGGTGGTGAGGAGACCGCGGCCCTGCAGACGGGTCACCAGCCGGCTCGTGGCCGACTGGCTCAGCCCGATCCCGGCGGCCAGGTCGTGGAGATAGAGCCATCCCGCCGCGGTGGCCGCGCCCTCCTGCAGCACCGTCAGCGCCTGGAACTCCCGCAGGCTCAGCCCCAGGTCCGCGTGGAGCCGCCGGTCCACCGAGCCCTCGATCCTGCGGTGGAGACGGTCCAGGGCGCGCCACCGTGCGCTCAGTGCCGAGCCCTCGCCGGTCGTCGCTCCCGGCGGCTTCACGGGGTCGGTACGTCCTCGGCCCGCTCGCGCGGGCGCGGGTTCCCGTGGGACACGAAGGCCTCACGCGGCCGCTGCACCGAGGCCAGCGAGACGACGTCCCGGCCGAAGAGGGCGGCGGTGGTCCAGACGGCGAGCACCCGGACCTTACGTTCCCACGTCGGGACCGCGAGCACGTGGTAGCCGCGGTGCATCAGCCAGGCGGGGAACCCCTTGATGACCAGACGCCGGTACTGGAAGATGCCGCGCCCCAGGCCCAGTGTCGCCACCACGCCCAGGCTGTGGTGCACGTAGTCCTTGGGGGCCCGCCCGCGCAGGGTCGCCAGGATGTTCTTCGCCAGCCGCTTGCCCTGCCGCACCGCGTGCTGGGCGTTCGGCACCGTGTGCGCTCCGGGCCGGTGCACCGCCAGGTCGGGTACGGAGGCGTCGTCGCCCGCCGCCCATACGTCGGCGACCACCTCGGTCTCCGTGCCGACGCGGAGGTCGGCGCGCACGGTCAGCAGACCGCGTTCGTCGACGGGCAGGTCCGTGTGGTTGTGCACGACGGGGTTCGACGCGTTGCCCGCGCTCCACACGAGCAGTCCCGTCTCGAACTCCTCGCCACTCGACAGCACGATGTGCCCCTGGAGCGCGGACACGAGCTGGGTGTTCAGGTGCACCCGTGCACCCCGCTTCTCCAGCGCGCCGACCACCCACGCGCCGGGCCGGTCGCCGACCTCCGGCAGGATCCGGCCGCGCGCCTCGACCAGGTGGAACCGGAGCTCATTTGGAGCGAGTTCGGGATAGTGGCCGAGGAGTGCGGTGGCCAGGGAGAGCAGTTCACCGAACCCCTCCACCCCGGAGAAGCCCCCGCCTACGAAGGTGACGGTGAGGAGCTTGCGGCGTTCGGGTCCCGGCGGCAGCGATGCCGCCCGGTCGAAGGAGGTGAGCAGCCGGTCGCGGATGGCGACGGCCTCCTCCACGTGCTTGATTCCGATCGCCTCCTCACCGACCCCGGGTATCGGGAAGGTGCGGGTGACGGCTCCCGCCGTCACCACCAGGATGTCGTAGGTGAGGTGGTGGTCGGGGCCGCTGAGCGGGCGGACGGTGACGGTGCGTTCGGCGTGGCGGATGTCCGTCACCGTGCCGGAGACCAGCCGGGTGCGGTGCAGGTGCCGGCGCAGTGACACCGCCGCGTGCCGCGCCTCGATCGATCCGGCCACCACCTCCGGCAGGAACGGCTGGTACGTCATGTAGGGCCGCGGGTCGACGACGGCGACCCGCGCCTCCCCGCGCCGCAGCTTCTTCTCCAGGCCCCACGCGGTGTAGAACCCCGCGTAACCGCCGCCCACGATCAGGATCTCCCGCACGCTGTCCTCAGTTCTCTCGGCTTCACCCCTCAAGACAGCGTCGGAACAGCAGTTGTGACACCGGCTCAGCGGGACTGGTCGGTCGGCCGGATCAGGATCTCGTTGACGGCCACGTGCTCGGGCTGGGTGACCGCGTAGACGACCGCGGCCGCGATGTCCTCGGGCTGCAGCGTGCGCATCGACTCGGCCATGCTCTTGGCCGCGGCCTGGATGGCCGGGTCCGTGATGTGGCTGGCGAGCTCGGTCGAGACGAACCCGGGCTCGATGAGGACGACGCGCACGCCCAGTTCGGTGACCTCCTGGCGCAGCGCCTCGGCGAAGGCGTTGATGCCGAACTTGGTGGCCGCGTAGACGGCGCTCGTGGCGGAGGCCGTGCGCCCCGAGGTCGAGGAGACCTGCACCACCGCACCCTTGGACGCGAGCAGATGCGGCAGCGCCGCGTGGACCATGTACATCGAGCCGAGCAGGTTGGTCTCGACCATCCGCGTCCACTCGGTGGTGTCCGCTCCGAGGATCGGGCTGCTGAGCATGACGCCCGCGTTGTTCACGAGGATGTCGAGGGTGCCGAAGCGCTCGACGGTCGCCGCCACCGCGGCGTTCACCGCGTCGCGGTCGGTGACGTCCAGTTCGAGCGCGAGCATCTCGCCCGGCGCGTCCTGTGTCAGGGCGTCCAGGCGGTCGGCCCGGCGGGCCGCCACCGCGACCCGCGCGCCGGCCTTCGACAAGGCGAGCGCGGTGGCCAGTCCGATGCCCGACGAAGCGCCGGTGACGAGGACGGCCTTTCCTTCAAGGGTGCTGCTCACGTCTTCCCTCCCGGGGAGTTCATGGTGCGGGTCGCCGACCGTCCGCCCCACTGACGCAGGGGTACGGCCGGCGACTCCAGCGAAGATGACCGCTGGGTCACATTGAGCGTAACACCTAACCTGACCGGTGGGTCACGTTGTGCTACGGTGCACATCAGCAAGGAGGCGAGGCACGCATGGCGACAACGACAGGCACCACCGGCCCGAGGGCGGACATGGTGCGCAATCGACGCCTCCTGCTCGACGCCGCGACCGCGGCCTTCGCCGAGCAGGGCCTCGACGCGTCGATGGGTGACATCGCCCAGCGCGCGGGCCTCGCCAAGGGCACCGTGTTCCGGCACTTCCCCACCAAGGAAGACCTGCTGTCCGCGATCATGCTGCGGCTCCTCGACCGGCTCGCCGGATCAGCGGTGCGACTCCTCGAAGCCGACGACGCGGCGGCGGCGCTGCGGGAGTTCATGGCCGACGGCGTCGAGACGCTCGCCGCCGACCGCGCCTTCTGCGAGGTGATCGGCCGCCCTTCGCTGCAGCAGGCCGAGGTACGGGACGCGATCGCGGACCTCTGCGTCGCGGTCGAGGCGCTCACCGCGCGGGCCCGCGACCTGAAGGTGATCCGCGGCGACGTCACGGGGACGGACATCGTGCTGCTGCTGGGCGGCATCCACCAGACGGCGGCCCCCCTCCTCGCCACCCAGCCGCAGGCCTGGCGCCGCTACCTCGAACTGGCCCTGGACGCGCTGCGCACGCCCCACCCCACCCCGCTCCCGGAGGAGCCGCCGGGGCGGCCGGAGGTGTCGGCGGGCTGAGGCCCGTCAGGCGGTGGCGGCGGCCACGAAGAACGGGACGGCGATGAGGAGGCGGCCGGTCTCGGCGCGCCGGCGCTGCTCGGCGAGCCACGCGTCGGCCCGCTCCCGCTCGACGGCACCGCTCCTACAGGCGGGCTCGGCGAGCCGGGTGAGCAGCGACACCATCGCAGGATCGGTGAACACGCTGGTGTGCGCCTCGACGGTGACGTCGTGGAAGCCGCCGTCCAGGAGCAGGTTGCGGTACTGACGGCCGGCCCGGGGTGCGCCCAGGAGGTCGGCGCGGGCGTGCACGATCGCGCGGGTGAGCGCCGCGTCGTCCGAGTCGACCATGAGGGCGTCCCAGTCCTGCCCGACCAGGACGATCCTGCCGCCCGGGCACAGGACGCGCCGGGCTTCCGCCACCGCCCGCCCCGGCTCCCGCAGTACGTGGAGCACCTTGTCGGCGCGGTAGCCCTCCACGCTCACGTCGGCGAACGGCAGTTGCTCCGCCCCCGCCTCCCGGAACTCGGACGCCTGCCACCGCTCCCGGGCCGCGGCCAGCATCCACGCGTCGGGGTCCACGCCCACCGCGTGGACCCCGCGTTCGGTGAGCTCGGCGACGGCGCGTCCGGCACCGCAGCCGACGTCCACGACCGTCGAACCGGGGACGGGAGACAGCAGTTCGTAGGACCGTGCCCGCAGCAGACGGGCGTCCGGCAGCTGGTCCGCCGCGTCGAGGACGGCCAGCAGGGCTGCGGTGTCGCGGTGCGTTTCCGTATCTTCCTGTTCCTTGGACATGCACCTCAGCCTGCGACTTAATGTCGACATGAAGTCAAGCGGCGACAACGGAGACCACAGGGACGACGACGGCGCCACCACGATGAGCATCGGCGCCCTCGCATCCCGGTTCGGCCTCGCCACCCACGTCCTGCGGCACTGGGAGTCGATGGGCCTGCTGCACCCCGGACGGGACACGGCCGGACGCCGCCGCTACACCGGGACCGACCTCACCCGCGTGGCGACGATCCTCGTGTTCAAGGAGGCCGGCCTCGGCCTGGACACCATCAGGGCCCTCTCCACCACCGCGGCGGACCGCACCACCCGCCACGGGATCCTGCGCACCGAGGCCGACGAGCTCCGCTCGAGAATCGCCGCGGCCCAGACGTCGTTGGCACTCATCGAAGGCGGCCTGACCTGCACGCACGAGGACGTCACCGAGTGCCCCAACTACCGGCGCCTCATCGCCGAGCGGATCGGCGCACCCACGTCTCCGTCGGAGGAACCATCGGAGGAACCGTAGGATGCGCCGGTGAATCGGTTCGACGAGCTTCACGATGTTCGCCGAGGGCCTCACCTCGGCCGCGACCGTCGGGGCCGATCGACCCGACTGACCCCACTGCCGGGCCCCTAGGGAAGCCGGCTCACCACGGGATTCCCCCGGAGATTCGCATCACCGCACGGCCACGGCCCCTCGGCAAGAGGCCCCGACGGACCGCGAAACACGAGGACTTCACCGCCCACGGACACGACGACGCGGCCGCCCTCCAGCAGCAGGGTGCGGCCGAGGACGTTCCGGCCTTCGTCGTCCTCCCTCGCGAACAGCTCGTGTGCGTCCAGGTTCGCGTCGACGGCGATGAGCTTGCCGTCGCGCCAGAACACGGCGGTGCCCTCACGGTCCATCGCGGGACAGGACGTGGAGTAGCCCGTCAGTGCGGGCCCGTCCACGAGCGAGCCGTCCGGCGCCAGCCGCCGGAACCGTGACCGCGACGGCAGACGGTTCTCCAGCTCGGGGCCGCAGACGGTACCCCCGTCGTCGACGAGCAGGGCACCGTGGCTGGCCCACCTGACAGTGACGTCGCCCTCGCGGTCGTAGCGGCCCGTGGTGAACTCCCCGTATCCCTGGGACCCGATCAGGAACTCACCAGGTCCTGCTATCGCCTTCCGGCCCGAGGGCGCCGGGGAGGTGACGGAGACGACCGCTCCATCGGCGAGGTCGAGGAAGAAGGTCCGCCCGATCCCGCCCCGAGCGTCGACGTAACCGGCCGCCACCCTGTCGCCCGAGACGAGCAGCGGCTCCCAGTGGTCGACGTCCACCTCTTCCGGCACCCAGGGCTGCAGAGGACGCACCTCCCAGCCGGTCCGTGCGCTCATCCCCTGCACTCCCGGATGGGAAAGGGCTCCCATCACGATCGGCGTGGACCACAGGCAGGCCCCTTCCCACGTGTAGCGAGCAACACGCGGACGGGAAGCGGCAGTTCGCCCATCCTCCGAGGTCCGCAGGATGCCGGAGGCGCCGGCCCAGGCGACGAGGAACCCGTCGTCGAGCAGGACGAACGCGCCGATCTCCTCGCCGGGCTCGCATTCGGGCACGACGGTCCGGTGCGCGGTCCCGTCGGCCCCGATGCCCTCCAGGGCCCGGCCGCTCCCCTGCAGGACAGCGAGCCACAAGGTGCCGTCCTCGGACAGCCGGGACCGCGGCCGCCCGGTCCCGGCGAAGGTCCGCTCCCACGCCACCTCGCCCGCCCCGTCCACCAACGTCACGACCGTCTCCAGCGGGCTCGCCCCATAGCTGGTGACATACAGCGGCCCGGCCGCGTCCTGCGCGGCCACCGACCAGACCTGGCCCGGCATGGTGATACGAGACGAGAGAGTCATGGGTCGGGATCCTTCCACCACTGGCCAGGGCTTGGCCGACGGCCCGCCCTTCGGAGCGGCTTCCACCGGAAGCGCGGCGGATCGCCGCGTCGAGGCGGGTGAGGGCGGGGGCGGTGCGGTCCTCTCCGGGTCCTTTCCGTGCCGCCCAACCGGGCGGCACGGAAAGGTCGTTCACTTCGCCAGGAAGGCGAGCAGCGCCGCGTTGACCTCCTCCGCGTGCGTCCACAGCAGACCGTGCGGGGCGTTCTCGATCTCCACGTAGTCGGCGGCCGGGAGCGCCTTGTGGAAGGCGCGGGCCGTGCCCTCGACCGGCAGGATGCGGTCCGCGGTGCCGTGCACGATCAGGGCCGGCACGTCGATCGCCGGGATGTCGCCCCGGAAGTCGGTGTACCAGGTGGACGGCGCGGCCGCCGCCGCGAACCAGCCGCCGCCTGCCGCGACGTCCCAGCTGTGACGCACGGCCTCCTCGCTGATGCGCGAGCCGAGGTTCTCGTCGAGGTTGTAGAAGTCCTGGTAGAAGGCGGTGTAGTAGGCGTAGCGGTCGGCCTTGACCGCGGCGACGACACCGTCGAAGAACTCCTTCGGGGCGACGCCGTCGGGGTTGTCGTCGGACTTGAGCAGGCAGGGTTCGAGGGACGCCAGGAAGGCGACCTTGGCGACCCTGTCCGTGCCGTACGTCGACACGTAGCGGGCGACCTCGCCGCTGCCCATCGAGAAGCCGACCAGGACGGCGTCCCGCACGTCGAGTGTCTCCAGGACCACGTTCAGGTCGGCGGCGAAGGTGTCGTAGTCGTAGCCGGTCGTCGGCTGGCTCGACCGCCCGAAGCCACGGCGGTCGTACGTGATCACGCGGTAGCCGGCGTCGAGGAGTGCCGCGCTCTGCCGCTCCCAGGAGTGGCCGTCGAGCGGGAATCCGTGGATGAGCACCACGGCCTGGCCGGTCCCGTGGTCCTCGTAGTAGAGGTCGATCGGGGTGGAGTTCTCCTGGCCCACAGTGAGGTACGACATGGTCTGTTTCCTGCTCCTTCGTCGCGATCGGCGGTGCAAGGAGGAGGCTAGGAACCGGGCGGGTGCACGGATTGCCCACGCGTGCCTCTCTAGTTGTCCATGAGCGCCCTGACCGGGGCAGATCACGATTCATGCGCACGCATGGACCAGTTACAGTGCACTGAGGGTCAAATCGGCGGCGAGCGCAAACGGGAACAAGCATGGGAGAAGCGGACGGATCCCTGTCCCGTAGCGGTCTGCGCGGCCGTGAGGCCGAGCTCGCTCTGCTCGACGATCTGATCCGCTCCGTGGCCCGCGACGGCAGCGGCCGTCTGGCCCTGCTGCGGGGCGAGCCGGGCATCGGCAAGACCACCCTGCTCACGGAGACCGTCGCCCGGGCGGAGGCGGCCGGATTCTCCGTCGGCGTCGGCCGGGCCGACGAACTGCACCGCATGGTGCCGCTCTCCTCGCTGGCCGCCTGCGTTCTGCACGGCGACCGGCCCCTGCTGTCCCGCGAAGCCTTCGCGGATCTGGCCCACCGACCCGACCAGGGCATCTGGCTGGTGGAACGGCTGGCCGAAGCGATCGAGAACCGGGCCGTCCGGATGCCCGTACTGATCAGCCTGGACGACGCGCAGTGGGCCGACCCGCTCAGCCGGTTCGCGCTGCAGCAGCTGCCGGCCCGGCTCCGGACCTCGCCCGTGCTGTGGCTGCTGACCGCACGCCCTGACGCCTCGGGACCGGCCGAGGGCGTCGCCGCGGCCGCGGAGGCCCAACTGCCCACCGTCACCGTCCCTTTGGGCCCGCTCTCCGCTTCGGCCGTCACCCAGCTCGCCGGGGACACCCTCGGGTCGTCCATCGGCCGACGCGTGCGGGACCTGCTCGACGGCGCGGGCGGCAACCCGTTCCTGGCCGTCGAGATGCTCGCCGGGCTGCCTGCCGTCGGAGACGGCGACGTACCGTCCGGTCTCGTCGTCGGTGTGCGCGGCAGGCTTGGCTCGCTGCACCCGGACACCCTGCGCTTCCTGCAGATGGGCTCGGTCCTCGGGCGCACGTTCGCCTTCCGCGACGCCGCCACGCTGTGCGGCCGGCCGGTCGCGTCCCTGCTCACGGCCCTCGACGAAGCCGTCCGCACCGGGCTCCTGGACGACGACGGCGAGCAACTCGTCTTCCGCCACGACCTGCTGCGGCAGGCCGTCTACGCCGACATCCCCCGGTCGGCCCGGACGGCGCTGCACCGCGAGGCCGCGCGCATCATGGTGGCCGCCGAGCGCCGGCCGATCGACGCGGTGCCGCACATCCTCAAGGGAGCCACGACCGGCGACGAGGAGGCCGTGGCGCTGCTGCGGCGCGCCGCCGACGACATCGTGCCCGTCACGCCCGGTCCTGCCGCCGACCTGATGACACACGCCCTGGATCTGGTGCCGGTGGCCCGTCCGCTCCGCTTCACCGTGGGCGAGTCGGCCATCCGGTACCTGACACAGGCGGGCCGGAACCGGGAAGCGCTGGCGACGGGCGACCGGCTCCTCGCGGAGCGGCCCCCGCTGGAGGAGTTCGGCCGGCTCCAGGCGGCGCTGGGCGGGACGTTGTGGGCCATGGACCTCGCCAGTGAGCTGCGCCGCAGGACTGAGGCGGCACTCACCGTGCTCGGCGCCTCCTCCGAGATCTCGGCACGGCTCGCCGCACACCATGCGCTGTCCCTCTCCCGCGAACAGGACCTGGACGCGGCCCGCGAGGCCGGCGAGGCCGCGCTGCGGGCCGCCACCGCCGCCGGCGACCGTGAGGCGCATCTCCTCGCCCTGTCCTCGCTGGGCGAGATCGCCCAGAACGCCGGGGACAGCGCTGCCGCCCTCGACCGTTTCACGGCGCTGAGCACACTCGATCCCGCCTTCCTGCCCGAGGCGATCGTCGCGCACCTGCACCGCGACGACTTCGGATCCGGCGAGCGCCTGCTCCTGCGGGCGTCCGACGCCACGGTGATCCGCCAGGCGATGCTGGAGTGGGCCCGCAGCCAGCACGATCTGGGGCTCGGGCGGCTCGACGACGCGGAGGCAGCCCTCGTGACCATGGAGCGTCTGGAGAACGAGGTGCGGGTCTCCGTCCAGCAGGTGAACGGGCGTGTGCTGCGCTCCCGGATCGCCCTGATGCGCGGGGAGAACGAGACGGCCCGGCAGCACTTGGCCGCGGCGCAGGCGGGCCTCGCGGCCAAGCCGAATCCCGGCAACACCGCCGCCGTGCGGTTCCTGGAGGCCCTGCACGCCGAGGCCGACGGCGACATCGACCGGGCCGTCGACCGCATCCGGGACGTCCAGCGGGCGAACCCGTTCCTGCGCTGGCGGCTGCTGCGCAACGGGGTCGCGGCAGCGGTGCGCACCGCACTGCGCGGCGGAGCGCACGAGCTGGCGGAGGACCTGGCGGCGCAGGCCGAGGCGCACGCGGACCGCAACCCGGCCGTGCCCACCGCGGCCGGCCTCGCCGTCCAGGCCCGCGCCCTCGTGACCGGTGACCCGGTCCTGCTCGAACACGCCGCGAAGCTCCTCGACAGCGGCCCCCGCCCCCTGCTCCGGGCGGCCGCGCACGCCGATCTGGGCCATGCGCTGCTGGCAGCCGGCGAGAAGGACCGGGCGTCGGCCGCACTGACCCTGGCCCGCGACCTGTTCTCCGCGTGCGGCGCCCACGGCGAGGCGGCGCACGCCAGACGCGCCCTGGGCAGCCGCCGCGCGGTAGCCGCCCCGCGCCCCGTCCAGGGCTGGGCGGCGCTGACCGCCTCCGAGAAGAAGATCGCCCGCCTGGTCGCCCAGGGACACACCAACCGGTCGGCCGCCGACCTGCTCGTCCTCTCCCCGCACACGGTCAACACCCATCTGACCGCTGTGTTCCGCAAGCTGTCGGTCAATTCCCGGGTCCAGCTCGCCAATCTGGTCACGGCCCTGCCGGACGCCGACTGAACGCGGCCGACCGGGCAGACAGGTTGGTACGTTCACGCGATGTACCGCCGTGCCCGAGGCATTTGGCTGGTCGTTCCCACCACGCTCGTCACCGTCGACGTCCGGAGGTCACCCGGGCATGTATCCCCACCGTTCCACGCCGCCGACCGCCGTCCTGGTGCACGGCGCGTTCGCGGACACCTCGATCTGGGCCGGGGTCGGCCACCTGCTGCACTCCGCCGGAGTGACCGTGCGCACCCCGGCCGTCCCCCTGCGCGGACTGGCGCAGGACGCCGCTCACGTCCGTGCGGTGGTCCGGGACATCGACGGCCCGGTCGTCCTCGTCGGCCACGACTACAGCGGCGCGGTCATCAGCCAGGCCTCGGTCGGCACCGATCACGTCGTCGCCCTCTGCTACGTCGCCGGGTTCGGCCTCGACGACGGCGAGTGCGTCCTGGACGTCATGGACCGGTTCGCGCCGGCCCCCGTGGCCGCGGCCGGCTTCACCGCCGCCGCCCCGGCCTTCGGCGAACTCCGGCTGAACGACGAGGAGTTCGCCCGGCTCTACGCCGCGGGCCTGCCGCCCGAACAGGTGGCGGCGCTGTCCGCGGCGCAGCGCCCGATCGCCCGCGCCGCACTGGCCGACCGGTCGGGCCCGCCGGCCTGGGCGGCGCAGCCCTGCTGGTACGCCGTCACGAGCGCCGACCGCATCGTCCATCCCACGGCCCAGCGCTTCATGGCCCAGCGCATGGCGGCCACCGAGCACCTCGTGGACGCCTCGCACGCCGTCGCCCGGTCACACCCCTCGGCCGTGGCCACGATGATCCAGGAAGCTGCAGGTCAGAGGGAATGACACGGCATAATCTGCAGCGCAGAACCCCCTTGCCGCACCTCTGAACGGAAGCCTCCGGACGTGGCCACCAACAGTCCTCCAGTACGCCGCGCAGGCCGTCGTCGGACCCGACGCCCGGGCCCACTCGCCGCACGGCTGGCCGCCGCCACGACAGCGCTGGTCCTGGCCGCCGTCGGATGCTCCGGCGAGCCGGCCGGCAAGGCCACCTCCCTCACCGTGCTCGACTACTACACGGACGCGTCCGAGCACCGGCAGTGGGGCGACCTGCTGGCCGCCTGCGGCCGGGATGCGGACGTCGAGGTCGAGCAGACGAGCGTCCCGCCGGCCGATCTCGTCCCCCGCATCCTGCGGCAGGCGTCGGCGCGCACCCTGCCGGACCTGCTGATGATCGACAACGCCGACCTCCAACAGATCGCGCAGAGCGGGGCCCTGACGCCGCTGGAGCAGTACGACGTCGACACCCGTGGCTTCGCCGACGGCATCCTGTCGGCGGGCACGTACGACGGGAAGGTGTACGGGCTCGCCCCCTACGTCAGCACGCTCGCGCTCTTCTACAACAAGAAGATGCTCGCCGAGGCCGGCGTCCCCGTCCCGCGGACCTGGGACGAGGTGCGGACGGCCGCCGCCCGCCTGACCGACGGCGACCGCTACGGCATGGCCGTCGACGCGAATCCCACGTTCGAGAGCGCCTGGCAGTTCCTGCCCTTCCTGTGGTCCAACGGCGGCGACGAACGGCAGCTGGACAGCCCGCAGGCCGCCCAGGCCCTGCGGCTCTGGACCGATCTGGTGCGCAGCGGGTCCATGTCGAAGTCGGTCCTGAACTGGACGCAGGCCGACGTCCACGATCAGTTCGCCGCCGGCCGCACGGCCATGATGATCAATGGACCGTGGCGCATCCCCGCGCTCGACGAGGACCCGGACCTGGAGTGGGGTGTCGCACCCGTCCCCGTGCCGCGGGCCGGACAGACTCCCGTCACCCCGCTCGGCGGCGAGGTCTGGACCGTGCCGCGCAGCGGCTCCGCGGAACGGCAGAAGAAGGCCGCCCAGGTCCTCACCTGCATCAACAGCCCCTCGAACCAGCTCAAGCTGGCCGGACAGCACCACACCGTGCCCTCGCGCACCGCGGTCGCCGCCCAGTACGCCGAGCAGAATCCGGCCATGTCCGTGTTCGTGCGGAACGTCGGCGGCGCACGCGTCCGCACCGCCGAACTCGGCGTCCGCTGGCCCCGGGCCGCGACCGGCATCTACACCGCGATCCAGTCCGCGCTGACCGGGCGGCAGACCCCGGAGCAGGCCCTCCGGCAGGCGCAGCGCACCGCGACCACCGACTGATCTGACGGGGCCCGGGGCGGTGACGCGCCGATCTAGCGGGTTCACGCGATGCGCCGCGCCCGGCCCGCTGACACCGTGGTGCCCCAGGCTCACGAGTCGAAAGGCAGTCACCATGGCGCCGGATCCTCAGGAAGGGAACGTGGACAGTGTCGCCCTCGGCAGTTACGACACCGTCGCTTCCCTGCCTGCCTCGCACAGGCGCGCGTACTGGCGCGACGCGCTGTCCCGCACCTTCGGGGCCGTGCACATCTCCGTTCCCGAGGAAGTGCGGCACGGCACGATCCGTGCGACGCCGCTCAACCGGTTGCGGGCCGTGACCGTGACCGGCGACTGCCAGGACGCCTTGCGCACCCTCCGTCAGGCCCGCCAGGACGGCCAGGACGAGTACGTGGTCGTGAAGCTGCTGGACCAGGGCGTCGCCCGTCTCGAACAGGATGGCCGCGAGGCGGTTCTGCGGCCGGGAGACATAGCCGTCTACGACCTCGCGCGCCCGGTCAGACTGCACCTGCCCCAGTCCTTCCGCACCAAGTCGCTGGCGCTTCCGCGGCACGCCCTGGGCCTGAGCGATTCCGACATCGCGCAGATCACCGCCCGGCCGCTGGCCGCCGACTCCCCGCTCGCGGGCCTGATCTCGCCGTTCCTGTCCGGCTTCGTGGACGGCGCCGGCACCTATCCGTCGCGCGTCGGCGAGCTGATGGCCCGTAACGTCGTCGACCTGCTCGGTGTCCTGACCGACGAGGTGCTCGGCAACACGGCCACGGAATCGGCCGGCGGGAACAGGGCCCTGCTCCTGCGCATCAAGGCCTACATCGACGAGCGCCTCGCGGACCCCGATCTGAGCCCGCAGTCCATCGCCGCGGACCATCACATCTCCCTGCGCTACCTGCACAAACTGTTCGAGAGCGAGGACGCGACGGTCGGCCGCTGGATCCAGCGCCGCCGGCTGGAGGAGTGCCGGCGCGCCCTCACCGTCCACCGGCACGCCACGATCGCGGCGATCGCGAGCCGCTGGGGATTCACCAGTGCCGCCCATTTCAGCCGGGTGTTCCGGGCCGCGTACGGGATCTCGCCCCGCGAGTGGCGCGGGGCCCAGGAGTTGACGATCCCGCCGGCCCGTCTGGTCGACGCCTGACGCTCGGGCACCGTGATGCACCCCCAGGTCAGAACCGGTGCGCGCACAGACAATGTCACCCTTTCCCGCCCACCTACGGTACTTCCGACAGTTCCGCGGCACGCCGCGCCGTAGGCCCCCGGGGTCCTGCTGAACAGCACTGAACCGAACGGCAC